>BJGT01000033.1:0-12217 GCA_014190675.1 Comamonadaceae bacterium
AGGCGGTTGAGTTCTTGTTGATAGGCCTGCTGGGCAGCTTTTTTGTCCTCGTCGTTTTTAAGGGCGTCGTTTTCGCGGCGCTGCTGCTCAAGCGCTTGCATCATCGGCACAAACGGTTTTTGGCTGATGCTCAGCGCCTGCACCTGGCTGGCCACCGCAGCTGGCAGTTCGGCCCCGCTGGGTTTGAGTTGTGTTGCGAGCAGGGCAGGCAGTCCCAGGCCTCGCGCCTGGGCCATCGCTGAGGAATTGGCCCCCCAGGTCAGGCGATTCACCCAGTGGTACTGGCTCAGCAAAATGGCAGCTGGCGTCTGGGCGTTTGGGCGACCCGCCTCGCTACTTAGGGCAGAGCTTTGGGCGCCGCCTGCACCCGCCCCCGCAGGGGGAGTGGTTGGCACGGCGCAGGCAGTCAGCAGCAGCGCCACGGTCAGGCTTGATACGGGTCTAAAAAAGCGCAGCGTAAGCATGGCACAAGTATCCAGCAAATGTGATGCTCGGGCAATGTTCGAGAGCCCAGCAATGGTTACAACAGGCCAGATAATTGGGCGCTGTTATTTTTTTTAGAGCCTGCATGAACACCCGCCTGTCCACCGCCACTCCAGACCAGCCCACTGCCGCGCAAGCCGACCCGCTGGAGCCGCGCCTCACCAGCCTGTCGCATGGTGGCGGCTGCGGCTGCAAGATCGCGCCGGGTGTTCTGTCGGACATCCTCAAGGGCATGAGCGCCATGCCCATCCCGCCCGAACTTCTGGTGGGCATTGAGACCTCGGATGACGCGGCGGTGTATCAGCTCAATGACGAGCAGGCCCTGATCGCCACCACCGATTTCTTCATGCCCATCGTCGACGACCCGTTTGACTTTGGCCGTATTGCAGCCACCAACGCTATTTCTGATGTGTACGCCATGGGCGGGCGGCCCATTCTGGCGCTGGCGCTGGTGGGGATGCCGATCAATGTGCTGTCCACCGCCACCATTGGTCGCATTCTGGAGGGCGGCGCCTCGGTTTGCCGCGCCGCCGGTATCCCAATTGCGGGCGGCCACACCATTGATTCGGTGGAGCCGATCTATGGCCTGGTGGCGCTGGGCCTGGTGCACCCGAAACGCGTCAAGCGCAATGCGGACGCCCGGGTGGGCGACCGGCTGGTGCTGGGCAAGCCGCTGGGCGTGGGCATTTTGTCGGCGGCCCTGAAGAAAGAAAAACTCGACGCCGCCGGCTATTCGCAGTTGCTGGCAGTGACCACCCGGCTCAACACGCCGGGGCCGGAGCTGGCCGCGCTGGACGGGGTACACGCCATGACCGATGTGACCGGCTTCGGCCTGGCCGGCCATGCCTTGGAGATGGCGCGCGGTGCTGGTTGTACAGTGGCCATTGACTGGGCCCGGGTGCCACTGCTGGCCGGGGTGCGCGAGCTGGCGGCGCAAGGCATGGTCACCGGCGCCTCGGGCCGCAACTGGGCCGGTTATGGCCAGCAGCTAGAGTTGCCAGCCAGCTTCGATGCGGTGGACCAGGCCCTGCTGAGCGACCCGCAAACCAGCGGCGGCCTGCTGGTCGCCTGCGCGCCCGAGGCGGTGGCGCGGGTGCTGGCGCTGTTCGCGCAGCACGGTTTTGACGCGGCGGGCGAGATCGGTGAGATCCTGCCGGCGGCCACTGGCGCCGCCTTGCGGCTGCGCCAGGCCTGAGCCGGCTCAGACGCCGATCACACCGCCGTCGTCACGGGTGATGACTAGCGTGGCTGAGCGAGGCCGCCCGGTCGGGCCATAGCCCTGGTTGCCGGGCCACTGGCTCTGCAAATTCAGGGCTGCGTCGCTGCCTAAGGCCGGCGTGTCTTCACCCGGGTGCTGGATGTTGACGAACAGGGTCTTGCCGTCCTCAGTCTCGGTGATGCCAGTGACCTCGGCGCCCTTGGGCGCCACCAGGAAACGCCGCAGCTTGGCGTCACCTAGCGCCGCGCCAATGAAGGTGTCCTGCGTGCCCGTGACGGTGGCACCGTTCACGGTCATGCTGTTCTTGACCGTGATGCGGCCGCCGTCGCCGACCTGCCCTGGCACAGCAGCCAGCAGCATGCAATTGGTTTCGTCAGTCATGGCGCCGTCGTCGGTCTGGATCCAGCAAATTCCGCTGGCCCGGCTGAACCACAGGCCGTCCGGTGAGGAGAAGTCGTTCTTGGCGCTCAAGCCCGACAGGTTGGCGTCGCCGGCATCGTCTTCGGCACCAAACACAAAAATGTCCCAGGCAAAACTTGCCGCTGTGGCCAGGCCGCCCTGCTCGCGAAAACGGATGATGTGGCCGTTGGGGTTGCCCGAACCCTTCTTGCCGTCAATGTCTGTGTAGGCGCGCGGGTTGGCGGCATTCACCTTGACCGGGGTGCGGTTGGCAGCGCTGTTGTTGGTCAGGGCAAAGTAAATTTCACCGTTGTTGTGGTTCACCGCACCCCATTCCGGACGGTCCATCGGGGTGGCACCCAAGGCGTCTGCCGCCAGTCGGACATTGACCAACACATCGGCCTGGTTGGCAAAGCGATAGGCGGGATAGCCCGAGATTTTCGGGTCGTTCAAGGTCAGTTCAATCCATTGACCGCTGCCGTCGGCGTCGAAGCGTGCCACATACAGACGCCCCTCGTTGAGGTATTTGTCGCCGGCAGCCATACCGCCGCCGATGTCGGTACTGCTCCAGTTGGCCGCCGAGACGAACTTGTAGATGTACTCGTTGCGCGAGTCGCAGCCCATGTAGAAGGCCAGCGGTGCGCCTTCTTTGGGCAGGCCGCACACCGCCGCTTCGTGGGCGAAGCGGCCCATGCCAACACGCTTGGCCGGCACTGAGCCGGGGTTCAGTGGATCGATCTCCAGGTTGTAGCCAAAGGTGTTGGGCTCGTTGCGGAAGTCTTCGCTGGCAGTGGCTCCGACAGCAGCGATGTTCCAGCGAGTGAAGCGGTTGTCAGTGTCGGACACGGTGTGCCAGCCTTGGCTACGCCCAGCCTTTGCACCCGCTGCCAATGCGGTATCGACCACGCCATAGCGTTTGCGCGAGCTGACAGTTTTGCCGTCAAGCGGCTTGGCGCCGGCGGGCATACCGAAGTACTGGGACCAGTTCTCTTCACAGGTCAGGTAGGTGCCCCAGGGGGTTTTGCCATGGCCGCAGTTGTTCAGGGTGCCGCGGCTGGTGGCGCCGCTGGGGTCGAAGCGGGTGACCATCATGGACCGGATGTCGGCCAAATGGGCTGCAGGGCCCGTGATGTTCGCTGGCGTCTGGGGGGTGATGCGGCGGTTCAGAGCCGAGTCCACCTTGTAGGCCCACTGCTTGCCGGACTTGACCAGCTCCACGATGGAGACGCCGTGCAGATTGATCTCCTTGAGCACTTCCAGCTCGGGCCGGCTGCCCAGGTCCCAGTCGCCAAACTGGCTAAACTTACGACCGGTGACGCCGTTGGAGGTTTGGCCGCGTGGGTGCAGCAGATGGGATTCGGCTGAGCTCTCGTGGTTGACGCTGAGCACGGCCCGACCAGTGTCCCGGTTGGAGTATTTGCCGGCGCTGTCCACGTAATAAAGGTCCATGCCGTCGTGCTGGTCGCCAATACGCTCGGACCAGTCGTCAGTCTCTGTGCCCTGGTTGCTGAGGCTTGTTACCCGGGTATTGATCGGGTCGCCGCCGGCGTGCAGCACTGTGAAGCTGTAGCCCGGCGGCAGGACCACCTGGTCAGCCAGGTTTTTTTCCAGCGATGCAAAGCCCAGAGCATTGGTTTTGCCGGGGGCGCTGGCGGTGTTTGCATGGGCAAAAGTCGGCAGCATGGCGGTGGCCGAGAGGGCTGCGAGCCCAAAGCCGCCACGGATCAAGCGGCGGCGAGCCGGGTTGGCCAGGGATTTGTCCAGCACCTGCTGAAAGTGTTCGTTATTCGTGGGGTTGCAGTTGTCGTCGTCGAATGCAATGGCCATGGTGATCGGTCCTTGTGGGGTGAAATGATTTGAAAAAACAGTGTTGTGTTTCTGCCTGTGCAACAAACTTTTGCATTGAACCCTGTAGACATGACAAAAAAGTGACAAAAAGCCTAGTCCATGCTGGGGCTTGAGCCCTTGGGCTAAGGGGTGCTTAAGCAACGCATGGGCATCGAAGCAGCCCATCACAGCCAGTGCACTGAACACGGTTGTCAGGCGCCAAAAAAACTAACCTGCGGTGCGCGGCCTGGGCAAGTCCGGCTCGGTCAGCCCTGCTGTCAGGGCTTCTGGTAGCGCCGGATAAAGCCGCGGTCGATGCGGTCTTTGAGCCACCAGACCCAGCGCCCCTGTGCTGACAGTGGGCCCCAGCTGGCGATCGCTTCGCGCTGGCCGCAGGACAGCAGGTTGAGGGTGTGCGCAGGTGGTTGGTGCCGCTTGAGTGCCTGACCAGAGAGGGCTGCTTCGAGGTTGTCTGCCAAGGCGGCGCCGGCACGCACTGCATAAACCCCGCTGCGTGCGAGAGGTCGGTCGGTGCGGCTACTCACATCGCCGGCGGCAAACACCTGGGGGTGGCTGGTGGAGCGCAGGCAGGCGTCCACCGCGATGAAGCCCTGCGCGTCCAGTGCCAGCCCGCTGCCCTGCAGCCAGGCCGGGGCCTGCGCGCCAGTGGCAATCAGCGGCACATCGCAGGCCAGCCGGGCGCCGCTGGCCAGTTGCACCTCGGCGGCAGCGAAGCCAATAGCGGCGTCGACAAGTACCGTGATGTTGCGGTCTTTGAGCGCGCCTGCCACTCGGCGCTGGACCGCCTGGGGGTAGTTGGCGGCGAGAGGGCTGCCGCCGGTCAGCAGGGTCAGCGCGGCCCCCGGCAAGCGGTGCCGGATGGCCATGGCCAACTCAATGCCGGCCGCCCCACCCCCGACCAGGGTCAGCCGCAGTGCCTGAGTTTGCGCCAGCTCGGCAACCCGCGGCCACAGGGCACCGAAGGCTTCGATGGGCCGGACAAACAGGCCGTGCTCGCGCACGCCAGGCATTTGCTTCTCAAGGCGCTGCCGGTCTTGAACCGGGCCGGTGTTGACCGAGAGCCAGTCAAAGCCCAGCACAGTACCGTTGTCCAGCGTGATCTGGCTGGCCGCCGCATCCAGCGCGACCGCACTCCGCAGAATAAGGCGGATTGGCGTACCGGCCAGCAGCGGCTCGAGTTCGATTCCACACTGCGCGAGTCCATAGTGGCCGGCGATGAAGCCGGGCAGCATGCCACTGTAGAGCTGACGTGGATACGGCGACACCAGGGTGATTTGCGGCGGCATGGCGCCGTGGCGCGCCAACTGGGCATAGTTTTTGACCACATGCACATGGGCGTGGCCGGCGCCAAGCAGGACCAGGTGTTTCATGGCTCAGGGGCTCCAGCGTAATTGGCTGAGGTAGGCCAGGCTTTGGCCGCCAGTGTTGTCGCTGTCGGCGCCAACCGCCACCGCGATCACCGGCGGCATGCTGCGGCTCTCTTGGCCGAACAACCGGGCAAAGTCTTCGGCCACATTGCGGCGCTGGCTAACCCACTGGCCGGTTGGGCTGGCCGGGCCGTCCAGCACCAGGTAACGAACTCGGGCCGAATAGGGGTTGGCGCCAGCGCTGCCTGCCGGGTAGCGGCTGTCCCACAGGTAGCACAGGGTGGCAGCAGGCAGGGCCTGGCCGGTCACGGCACGCGCCAGTTGGAGGGCGGCGCGCTGGCCGAAGGGGATGTCGGCCAGCGGCTGGTCAAACATCACACAGACCTTGAGCGCCGCGTCGTCGCCCGGTTTGGTGGCAATGTCTGCCTCGGGTAGGCCGCGTTCGAGCCGCCAGCGCCAGCCCAGGTGCGCCGGGGCCGGACCCGACCAGGCTTGGCTGAGCACGCCGTAGGATTTTTCGCTGGCCAGCGCCAGCACGGTCTCGCCGGCCAGCGGCACCAGTGTGAAGCGGCTGCGCGGCACGCCTTTGTCGGCCGGCAAGCCGCTGGCCACCCAGGTCGGGTGCAGTGCGCCGCCAGCAGCGGCTTCAAACGGCGCCAAATTTTGAGACAAAACGGCGCCAGGCCACGTGCAGATGAGGGCCGTAGCGATCCAGTAAATTGCATTCCGGTGTTGGAGCAAGGTAAGGTACATGCTCAGCCCCGGCGCCAGTTGTGGTAACGGCGCACCCAGGCCAGCAGCCGCTCGGGGGCATGCGCGCGCTTCCAGGCGCCGGCGGCGTATTTGTTGGCCTCGGCCAGCGTCGGGTAGGGGTGGATGGTGCCCAGGATTTTGTTCAGCCCCAGGCCCTGCTGCATGGCAAGCACATACTCTGCCAGCAACTCGCCGGCATGGCTGCCGACGATGGTCACGCCCAGAATGCGGTCTTGCCCGGGCACGGTCAGCACCTTGACGAAGCCTTCGGTTTCGCCCTCGGCGATGGCGCGGTCCAGCTCGTCGAGCGGGTAGAGAGTGAGCTCATGGGCGATGCCCTGGGCGCGGGCCTCCTGCTCATTCAGGCCGACGCGGGCCACCTCGGGCTCAGTGAAGGTGACGCTGGGCATGGCCCGGTAGTCGGCCTTGAAGCGCCGGAACTGGCCAAACAGGGCATTGACCGTGGCGTACCAGGCCTGGTGCGCCGCAGCGTGGGTGAGCTGGTAGGGCCCGGCCACATCGCCCACGGCATAGATGTTGGGGTACAGAGTTTGCAGGTAGGCGTTGGTCTCGATGGTGCGGCCGGTGGGTATGCCAAGGGCCTCCAGGCCATAGCCCTCCAGCCTAGCGGCCCGGCCCACGGCGCACAGCAGTTCGTCAAAGGGCAGGGCGGTCTCTTGCCCCTGCTGCGTCGCCAGCAAGGTGCGGCCATCGGCCCCGGTCTCGCAGCGCAAGGCCGTGTGGCCGGTCAGCACCCGCACGCCATCGGCCCGCAGCGCTGCCGTGACCAGGGCGGACACCTCCTCGTCTTCGCGCAGCAGCAGGCGCGGCGCCTGCTCCACCAGCGTCACCTGGGAGCCCAGCCGGGCAAAGCTTTGCGCCAGTTCGCAGCCGATCGGCCCGCCGCCCAGCACCAGCAGCCGCTGTGGTGCGGTCGCCAGGGTGCCAAAACGCGCCCAAAGCGTGTCACTGGTCACATAGCCAGCCTCGGCCAGACCTGCCAGGGTCGGTACCAGCGGCCGGGCGCCAGCGGCGATCACGATGCTGCGGGCGCTCAACCGCTGGCTGCTGCCGTCGGGGTGTTTGATCTCAACCGTCCAGGGGTTGCAAAGAGTGGCGTGGCCCTGCACCACCTCCACGCCCAGGCTGGTGTAGCGGGCCACGCTGTCGTGCGGGGCAATGGCGGCGATCACGCCCTGGATGCGCCGCATGACGGCCGGGAAGTCGACCACCGGCGCCGCGCTCTGCAGGCCAAAGCGGCCGGCATCGCGCATCTGCTGCGCCACCCGGGCGCTCTTGATCAGCGCCTTGCTTGGCACGCAGCCGTAGTTCAGGCAATCGCCGCCCATGACCTTGGCCTCCACCAGTGTGACCCTGGCTTTAACGGCGGCGGCAATGTAGGCCGAGACCAGCCCGCCGGCGCCGGCGCCGATGACGATCAGGTTGCGGTCAAAGCGCCGGGGCCGCTGGCCGCGCCAGCGTGCGTACACGCGGCGCTGCTGCAAGGCCTGCATGACCGCCTTGGCCAGCAGCGGAAACAGGCCCAGCAGTGCCAGCGCGCCAAGCAAGCCCGGGCTGGCGACATCGCGCAGTGCGCTGATGCTGGCGAGTTCGGTGCCGGCATTGACGTACACCGCCGTGCCGGCCAGCATGCCGAGCTGGCTGACCCAGTAAAAAGTCCAGGCGGGCAATGGGGTCAGGCCCATGGCCAGGTTGATGACAAAAAACGGCAGCACCGGGATCAGGCGCAGGCTGAACAGATACAGGGCGCCATCCCGCGCTACCCCCTGGTTGATGCCCGCCAACCGAGCGCCAAAGCGGGCCTGCACGCTGTCGCGCAGCACAAAGCGGGCCGACAGGAACGAGACCGTGGCGCCCAGTGTGGAGGCAAATGACACCAGCAGCAGGCCCCAGCTAAAGCCAAAGATGCCGCCGCCCGCCAGCGTCAGGATGGCAGCGCCGGGCAACGACAACGAGGCCACCGCCACGTACAGGGCAAAAAAGGCGCCGCGGACCGTCCAGGGCGCTTCGTTGTAGAGCGCGCTGAGCCCGGCCTGACTGGCCTTCAGGTAGGCCAGGCTGAAAAAGCGGCCCAGGTCCAGCGCCACAAAGCCGGTCAGCGCCAGCAAGAGAGCGGCCAGAACCAGCAGCCTGCTGCGGGTCATGACAAGGCCCTCCAGCCCCACCAGAGGCGGGTGGCGATGGTGATGGCGCACAGGCTGGCAAAGCCGTAGGCCAGCGTCGCAAAGTGTTGCGGCCACAGGCACATGGCGGCAAAACAGGCCAGCGTCTCAGTGGCCTCGGTCAAGCCGCCCAAAAAATAAAAAGATTTGTTCGGGTAGGCCGTGCTGCTCAGACCGCGCTTGGCGGCCAGCACCGCAAAGGCCAGAAAGCTGGCGCTGGTGCCCATGAAGGTGGCCAGCAGCACGGCCGCCGCCAGCGCATTGCGCGCCGGGTCGGCCAGGGCAAAGGCCAGGGGAATGCTGGCGTAAAACAGGAAGTCCAGCGCGATGTCCAGAAAACCGCCGGCATCGGTGGGCTGGCCCTGGCGCGCCACCGCACCATCGAGCGCATCCAAAAGCCTTGAGCCAAATATCGTGGCAGCACCTGTCAAATACCGTTCGTTCGCGATCAAAAAAGCAGCAAAAACGCCCAATGCAAAGCCGGCCAGCGTGATGCTGTTGGCCGACAGGCCCCAGCGCACCAACTGCCGGGCAGCGGCGGTAACTGGGCGGCGGATCAGTGCTGTGGCGTAGTGGTCAAGCATGGGACAAGGCTTGGGTGATGGTAGCGCAGGGCGCTGCGGCGCAGGGGGCCAACGGCCATAGTTTGCACAATGGCTTATGTGGCGCTCAGCAGGTGCGTCAGTAGCGCTAGGTCGGCCACATCGGCCGAGTCATGGCTTACCAGCAGCGCGGGGATCTTTCGGGTGCGTACCAGCCCAAACACCAGGGATCGCATGCGCTCGCGCAGCGCCACATCGAGCCGGGAAAACGGTTCATCAAGCAGCAGTGCCAGCGGTTGAGCCAGCAGCGCGCGCGCCAGCGCCACCCGGGCCCGTTGGCCGCCTGAGAGCGTGGCCGGGTTGGCGTGGGCGAAGGCGTCCATTTCCACGTCGGCCAGGGCCTGGCGCATTGCGGCCTCGCGCGCTGCCGCCGGGCCGGCCGGCAGGGCAAACAGCAGGTTCTCGCGCACCGTCATGTGGGGGAACAGCAGGTCGTCCTGAAACAACATGCCGACCCGGCGGGCCTGTGGCGGCAGCCTGTCGATGCGGCGGCCGGCCAGTTGCACCGTGCCGTCAAAGTGCAGGCCTTCGGGCAGGGTGCCGCACAGTGCTGCCAGCAGGCTGGATTTACCCGAGCCGCTGGGCCCCATCAGGGTGTGCACGCGGCCCGGCGACACACTGAGGCGCAAGGGGCCTAACAACACGCGCTGTGGTGTGCGCAGGGTGTGCAGATCAAGGATGAGGCTCATGGCAGGCTGGACTGTACAGACCGGGGCAGTCGTCAGACGGTCGTCAGATGGCCCGGGCCCGGCCTAGCCGGGCCGCGAGGGCGAACATCAGCACCGGCAGCAGCCACTGCAGCCAGGCGTAGGCAGCCGAGAGCGAGCGTTGACCGCCGGCCGCCAGTGTGACTGCCTCCGTGGTGACGGTGTTGAAGCGGCCCGCCCCCACGTACAAGGTTGGCAGGTACTGCGCCACGCTGACGGCAAAACCCAGCGCCAAACTGGCGGCCAGGGCAGCGCGCAGCAGCGGCCATTTGACCTGCCACAAAAAGGCCCAGCGGCCGCGGCCCAGCGTGGCGGCCAGCTGCGCCAGCCGGGCGTCAAAGCCGGTGTAGGGGCCCTGCAGGGCCAACAGCACATAGGGCAGGCAGGCCAGCGTGTGCGCCAGCCACAGACCGCTGGCCTGGCCGTCCAGCCCCCAGGCCAGGGCCAGTTGGTGCAGCCCCAGCACCCACAGCACGCCGGGCAGCGCCAGCGGCAGGTAAAGCAGGGGCTGGGCCCGGGCCTGCCAAGTGCCTGGCGCGAGTTCCAGCCAGGCCACCGCCCACAATAGCGCGCCCAAGCTGCTGGCCAGGGCCAACCCAGTGGTGGCCCAGAGCGTGCCGCTGCTGGCCAGTACCGACTGCCAGGCAGCCAGGCTCCAGGCCTCGGGCAAGAGCTGCGGGAAGGGCCAGCTGCCGCTGATGCTTCCGACCGCCAGGGCAAGGGCCGCCGCCAGATAGATGAACAGCAGCAGGCTCAGGGGTGGCCGGCCGGAAGTCAGGCCAGGCGCGTCTGGCCGGGTCGTGCCAGGGTGCTTGCTGTTGCCGCAGCTGGGCCAAAACCGGCTGATTGAACGCGCCACAGCCGGGCCGCGCGTCCAGCGCCGGCGCCACAGGTGGCCGCGTGTCAGGCTCCAGGCCAATGAGGCGGCCAGGGCCAGCGCGGCCGCCAGCAGCCAGGCCGCTGCCGCGCCCTGCGCGTTGGTGGCCGGGTCGGCGTCCTGCAGCCACTGCCAGGCCAGCACGGCCAGCGTGGGGGGCCTGCCAGGGCCGATCACCAACGCCACATCCACCACGGTCAGGTTGTAGGCCAGCACCGCCAGCAGCGGCCCCATCAGCCGGGGCCAGATCTGAGGCCAGGCCACCCGCCACCAGGCGCTGCGCACGCTGTAGCCCAGCGTGTGCGCCAGCCGCAGTTGCTGCTGCAATTGCTGACCCACCTCGGGCCCTTGCAACTGGGCCAGCGCGGCCCACAGCAAAAACGGGGTCTCTTTGAGCACCAGTACCGCCACCAGGCCCAGCCCCCAGGGGTCTTGCGTGGTGGGCCAGGGCGGTGGCGCGCTGAAGCCGGTGGCCCAGGGCGAGAGCAGGCGCAGCAGCCAGCCACTGGGCGCCAGCAAGGCCACCAGCGCGATCGCCAAGGCCGCATGCGGCAGGGCCAAGAGCGGCGCCAGCCCGCGCGCCAGCCGGGCCCCCACAGCCGCACCGGGCAGCGCACTGAAAGTGCGGCACAGCAGCCAGGCGGCCAGCGCCGTGCTCAGGGTGCTCGCCAGCAGCCCGGTCCACAAGCTCATGGCCAGCGCGCGCAGGGTTTGCGGGTCATTCAGTAGCGCCGTCCAGCCCGCCGCATCCAGCCCGGCCTGCACCGCCGCCCACAGGCTCCAGCCCAGGGGCAGGGCGGCGAGGGTGAGCAGCAGAGGGGGGATGGGCAGCCTCAGCGGCCGGTTGTCGAAGGCCATTGGCGGGGATGTGTGTTGGTGTAAAGCTTTGAAGGCTTGAGCATGGCGGTGCCATTTGGCTTGCTTTCGCCTCAAATTGGCCTGTTACATTGTGTTCCGGTCTTGAGCTCGCCTATTGTCCGCAGGATCGCACAATGATCGTCAGCCTACAGACATCCACCTACCCAAACCAGTTCGACAAGCTGCGTTTGGGGCTGCTTTATTTTGTTGCTTTGTCGGCCAGCCTGGGTACAGCGGTGTCGGCCTTGGGTCGGCTGGCGCTCTACCTGGCAGCATTGGCTTATCTAATCACCCGGGCGTTTGGTCGTCGCCCGCCACACGGCGGTGTGCATGCGCCAGTGCTCACTTGGCTCATCTTGGTAACAGTCGCCTACATGGCTTTGACATCGCTTTGGTCAAGCGTTGGCAGCACCGAGGGCCTGGCCGTCTGGAGCAGGCATGCCAGAATTTTGACCATACCTGTCATGGTTTGCATGATTGCCAGCATGGCTGAGGCGCGCCTGGTGTTGCGGGTCTTTCTGTGGGGCCAGGTTTTCGTTGTAGTGAGCGCCTGGCTGCAGGTCGTCGGCCTGCCGGTCCCGTGGGCCACTGGCGCCTGGCAGGGCTCTTATGCGGTCTTCAGCAGCTACCTTGAACAATGCATTACCCAGGCGGTCCTGGTGCTGCTACTGTGGTCTCAGCGCCACCATGTGTTTGGCCCGCGCGGTGCCTGGGTGGCGCTGGGTCTGGCCTTGCTGACCGTGGTGTTGACCCTGGGCCTGATGCCTGGCCGCAGTGGGCATGTGGTGCTGTTAGCCCTGATGGCCTTGGTGGGCGCGCATGAATTGCCTAAAAAATACCGCTGGGCTGCGTTGGCCATTCCCCTCTTGGCGTTTTTGTTCTTGCTGTTGGTGTCAAGTGCTTTTCGAGACCGTATGAACC
>BJGT01000033.1:12548-29697 GCA_014190675.1 Comamonadaceae bacterium
GCAGGCCCTGTTGCTTGGCATGGTTGTCGCCGGATTGTTCAACTCGGTGCCGTTTGGGATTGGGCTTGGCGACTTCTTTTGTATTGGGCTGGGTATTCTGGCCGCGTTCAGGCAAGATTTGCCTGCCTCAGTTGCCGCCAACCGGGAAGGACAGCCAGGCTGATTTTTGGCCGAGTTTTACAACCAGTCGAGATGGGCACCGTTGCTGATTTGCAGGGTGCTGGCCTCACTCACCGATTGAGTCCCCTGGCCGGTTCGACATGCTGCATACCAAAGGCCTGCCCCGCGCCCGTAGAGCTGCGCCCTGGAGAAGGACGCCTGTCCTTGGTGGATCGGGTGTGCCGGCGGCAGCAGCAATTGGGTCGCGTGGCCCAGCATATTGGCTGCGTAATGGCTGAATGTCGAGCAGGGTGACCCGATCAAGGTCTGGCAGCAGGCCAGGGCAAACAAGTCTGCTGCGGGGTGGCGCGCTGCGACATGCCCCTGGTACATATTGGCATAGGGAGACGCAGCGGGCAAATCAAACAGATCAAATTTGGCTTGCAACAAGGGGAAGTCGTTCAGGCTGCCTGAGCAAGAAACAAAAAAAGCGACAGTAGGCCAATGACGCTGAATTTGTCCCATCACGTGCTCGTACCACCACTCGGGCACGGCCGGCCACTCCGTGGCATTCACATCAAAAACATCGCCCCGTACCAAGGGGAAATCACCACGCCTGATGTGGACTCCAACCAAGGGGCGGTGCGCATAAGGTCCGAGAGTGGCTTTGATCACCTCAACCAGATCAGAGCGCAGCTTGACCCGATGTGCCGAGGGTAGGTACATCTTGGCAAGCAGGTGTTCGGGCCCGAGGTGGGTGCGCAGATTGACATGGCGAAAGTTCTCGATTCGGTCGAAATCAGGCGCCCAATCACCTTTCAGTTTGATGCTGTTGAGTCGGCCCATCAGGCCCCGGCTGCCCCGCCGAGTGCCAGAGATTTGCAGGGCATCGAGCTCCTGCCAATCGAGGCAGATTTGGTGACCAAACCGCTCAGAAATCAAGAACGCAATGGCCAGTGCTTCCAGTCGGGTGCTCAAGCCGACATAGTCGGTGATGAAGATCTTCTTCATCGCCCTGACCCGCTATGGATCGGTCCCGCAGCAACCCTGGCACCGGCATAAGCCAGCCCGGCCGCCACCCCGCCGAAGCGGTTGCCTTCGACCAGTTGCGCCTGGGGCATGGCCGTATGCAGGGCATCAACCAGCGGACGCAGGGCGGATGAGCCGCCGGTCAGGTAGACCGCATCCACGCTGGTGCGGCCGGCCACGGTGATGCAGGCTTGTGCGCACTGAACCACCTGCGCCACCGAGGTTTGCAGGGCTTCATGCAGGCGCCCGGCGTCGATACCGGCAGTCAGGCCTGCCGCCAAAAAATCCAGGGTGATCGGCGCCATTTGGCCCGACTCGGAGCAGGCAATCTTGGCCGCTTCCACCGCCGCCAGCAGGCGGTGGCCGTGTTGCCCGTCCAACACCTGAATCAGGCGTTGGTACAGCACGGGGTTGGCGTAGCTGGGGCGCAGCTCCCGGGCAAAGTGCAGGGCGCGCCGGGTGTAGGCCTGGTGGATCAGGTGCCAGGTGGCTAGGTCAAAAAACACGCTGTTGGGCACTGGCCGGCCCCCCATGCCCTGGTGCTTGTAGCCCAAGAGTGGCATCACCGCGGCCAAATCGAGCAGGCGGTCAAAGTCGGTGCCGCCCAGGTGGATGCCGGTGGTGGCCAGAATGTCGGCGCGCCGGTCGCGCAAGTGGCTGCGCGCCGGGTTCAGCCGGATCACCGTGAAGTCCGAGGTGCCGCCGCCAATGTCCACCACCAGCGCCGTGGTTTCGCCCTGCAACCGTTGCTCGTAATCCAGCGCGGCAGCAATCGGCTCGAGCTGGCAGCTCAGGTGGGTGAAGCCGGCATCGCGCGCCGCCCGCTCCAGCGTTGCCTGCGCCTGCGCGTCACGCTCGGCGTCGTCATCGACAAAATGCACTGGGCGCCCCAGCACCGCGTGTGTCAGCGGCTGGCCGGCGTGGGCCTCACACCGCCGCTTGAGTTCCTTGAAAAACAGCACCAGAATGTCGTAGAAGCGCAGGCTCTGGCCATTGACGGCGGTGTACTCGTCCATCAGCCGGCTGCCCAGCAGGCTCTTGAGTGAGCGCAGCAAGCGGCCTTCGGTGCCGGCCAGGTAGGCTTGCATCGCCTCGCTGCCGTACAGCACGCTTTGGGTTTCGTTGGCAAAAAACAGCGCGGTGGGCATCTCGGCGCGGCCCTCACCCAGCGGCACCACTTGCAGCCGGCCATCGGCGCCGATCAGCGCGGCGGCTGAGTTGGAGGTGCCGAAGTCGATGCCCAGCACCAGGGGCTGGTCGGTGGCGCCGGCGCGGCGCACTGGGCGTTCCATCACCTGGCTCAAGCGGCGGGGCCCAGGACCCGGGCCAGAAAGGCCGAGATGTCAGAAATTTCACGTGGATGCAGGCTGTGCGGCATCGGGTAGCTGTGCCATTCAACCGGCTGGCCCAGCTCAGCCAAAGCATCGCGTGAGGCCTCGCCACGCGCGATCACCACCACCGGGTCTTGCGTGCCGTGCGCCATGAAGACGGGTGTGCTGCCATTGGCCGGGTGGCGCTCGGCGGTGAGCCGGTCAGCCAGCGGCAGGTAGCCCGACAACGCCATGATGCCGGCCAGCTTTTGTGGCAGACGCAGCGCCGTGTGCAAGGCCATGGCGCAGCCCTGGCTGAAGCCGGCCAGCACAATGCGCTCGGCCGGGATGCCGCGCGCCACCTCCTGCGCGATCAGGGCCACGATGGCGCGCTCCGAGGCCTGGATGCCGGCCGCGTCCTGCTGGCTGACCAGATCTGGCCCCAGGATGTCGTACCAGGCCGGCATCACATAGCCGCCATTGAGCGTGACCGGCATGCTGGGCGCGTGCGGGAACACAAAGCGGATTGGTGGGCAGTTCGAGAGGTCCAGCTCGGGCACCAGCCCGGCAAAGTCATGGCCGTCGGCGCCTAGGCCATGTAGCCAGATCACGGCGGCGGTGGGCTGCGGGGCTGATTCGAGTTCAACGCGGGGTAAAAGAGGGGTCATGATGATTAGTCAGGGTTATTGGCCGTAGCGTTTGAGCCACTCGCGCTCCAGCGGGTCGACCCAGCTGCCATGCGGCTCGGGCAGGGCTGGTGCGCTGCGTGCCACTTGGCCTGGTAGTGCTTGGGCGGCGAAGCGGGCGCGGTCGGCTGGGCTCAGGCGCTCCAAGGCCAGCACGGTGGGGTCGCCCCACACCGAGATGTCGGCCTTGCGCGCCTGCGCTTCTGGGCTGAGCAGGAAGTTGGCCACCACCTGCGCGCCGTCGCTGGCGCTGGCGTTGACGGGAATCGCGACAAAGTGCGTGTTGCCAATGGTACCACTCTCAAATTGATAGCTGACAATGCTGGCTGGCAGCCGCTTGGCAGCGATTTCATTGGCTGCGTCATTGGGGTTGAAGGTCAGCGCCAGCAGCAGCTCGCCATCAGCCAGCATCTGGCGCATGGCCTCGGCGTTGAGCGGAAACTGGCGCCCGGCGCGCCACAGCTGTGGGTGCAGCGCGTCCAGGGTGCGCCACAGCGGCGCTGTAGCCAGCGCAAAGGCCGCTGGCGTGACCGGCCGGTACAGCGCGCTGCGCTCGGTGTTTAGGTCGAGCAGCAACTGCTTGAGGAAGGTGGTGCCGTGGAAGTTGGGCGGGCGCGGGTAGGTGAGGCGGCCGGGGTTGGCCTTGGCAAAGGCCAGCAGCGCGTCCAGGCTGCGTGGCGGCTCGGGCGTGCGCCGGCTGTCGGCCATGAAGGTCAGTTGGGCCATGCCCCAGGGGGCCTCCATCCCGTCTACCGGTTCAGAAAAATCTAGCCGGGTGGTGGGCTTGCCTTGCGCGTCCACCAGGCCGTAGCCGGGCAGGCCTTCAGCAAAGGGGCCAAACAGCAGGCCCTCGCGCTTCATGGTCAGGAAGTTCTCACCGTTGATCCACACCAGGTCCACGCTGCCACGGGTCTTGCCGGCGGCCTTCTCGGCCCTCACTCGCTTGACCATGTCGGCAGCATCGCTGATCTTGACATGCTCGAGCCGCACCCCATGACGCTGCTGCACCTCGCTCGCTACCCACTGGATGTAGCGGTTGATCGCTTCTGAGCCGCCCCAGGCGTTGAAGTACACGGTCTGGCCGCGCGCGCGGGCCTCAATGGCCGCCCACGCCGGGTTGGCCTGGGCCCAGGCCGGGGTGGCCATGCCCGCCGTCATGCACCCGATGGATGCCAGCAGGGCCAGCAAGCCACGTCGCGCAGGCTGGCATGGACCACCGCTTTCGCGGGGAGGACGGTTGCTGTGTTGCTTCTCATCCCCGCGCAGGCCGGAATCCAGCACTGCTGCGGGGTAAGCGGGGTGATCGCGGTGATTGAAGTGGTTGGGGTGATTGGGGTGGCGGTGCTTCATGACAAAAGGGCCTGTGCAAACTCGCGGGCGTTGAAGGTTTCGAGGTCGGCCAGCTGTTCGCCAACGCCGATAAAGTAGACCGGGATCGGCCGCTCGCGCGCAATGGCCGCCAGCACGCCGCCCTTGGCGGTGCCATCGAGCTTGGTGACGATCAGGCCGGTCAGTTGCAGCGCGTCGTCAAAGGCGCGCACCTGCGCCAGCGCGTTCTGCCCGGTGTTGCCGTCGATCACCAGTATGGCTTCGTGGGGTGCGCTGGCGTCGGCCTTCTGGATCACGCGTTTGATTTTTTTCAGCTCTTCCATCAGGTGCAGCTGGGTCGGCAGGCGCCCGGCGGTGTCCACCAGCACCACGTCGCGGCCCCGCGCCCGCCCGGCGCTCACCGCATCAAAGCTGACGGCTGCCGGGTCGCCGCCCTCCTGGCTGATGATCTCCACCGTGTTGCGCTCGGCCCAGACGCTCAGTTGTTCGCGTGCGGCAGCGCGGAAGGTATCGGCCGCCGCCAGCAGCACGCTGGCGCCCCCCTGCGCCAGGTGGTGTGTGAGCTTGCCGATCGAGGTGGTCTTGCCGGCCCCATTAACGCCAGCGACCATGACCACAGTGGGCTTGTGCTGCCCGATCAGCAGCGGCTTCTGCAGCGGAGTCAGCAGCGTGGTGAGCGATTCCACCAGCAGCGCCTTGACCGCAGCTGGCTCGGTGGCGCGCGCCTCCTTCACCCGGCGTTTGAGGTCGGCCAGCAAAAACTCGGTGGCCTTCACGCCGGTGTCGGCCATCAGCAGCGCGGACTCCAGGTCTTCATACAGCGCCTCGTCGATGCGGGTGCCGGTGAAGACACCAGCGATGCTGCTGCCGGTCTTTTGCAAACCCTGTTTGAGCCGGGCCAGCCAAGAACTCCGTGGGCTTGGGGCGCCGCTCGCTCTGCTTGGCAGGTCCGGATCGGGTAGTTTGACAAGCGCCGGTGTGTTCGCTTGAGGCCTGTCTGGCGCCGGGGGTGGGGATTTCTTTTTAAAAAAACTGAACATTCGGCGCTGCCTAGAATCTGACTATTCTATGAAACACCTCACCATACGCCTCGTGCCTTTTTGTTTGACCCTGTCCGCCATGTTCGCCACAGGCGCGCTGGCCCAAACGGCGGCAGTCACAAGCCAATTCACCCTGGCCAACGGCCTTAGCGTCATCGTCAAGCCTGACCGTCGGGCGCCCACGGCGGTTCATATGCTCTGGCTGCGGGTGGGCGCCATGGACGAGGTGGACGGCACCTCTGGGGTGGCCCATGTGCTTGAGCACATGTTGTTCAAGGGCACGGCCGAACTCAAGCCAGGGGAATTTTCTCGCCAAGTGGCGGCTCTGGGCGGACGGGAAAACGCCTTCACTGGCAAGGACTACACCGGCTACTACCAGCAAATCCCAGCGGCGCGGCTGGAAGACGTGATGCGCCTGGAGGCCGATCGTTTTGCCAGCAACCAGTGGGCCGACGCTGAGTTTGCCAAAGAAATCGAGGTCGTCAAAGAAGAGCGGCGACTGCGTACCGAAGACAGCCCCAGAGCCATGATGAACGAGGCGCTGATGGCCACGGTTTTTGTCGCCTCACCCTACCGGCGCCCCATCGTGGGCTGGATGAGTGACCTTGACGCCATGACACCCGCTGACGTGCGAGCGTTCTACCAGCGCTGGTATGCCCCAGCCAACGCGGTGGTGGTGGTGGCCGGCGATGTTGATCTGGCCCAAGTGCGCCAACTGGCAGAAAAATACTATGGCCCGATCCCCGCGCGTGCCCTGCCGTTGCGCAAGCCCCGGGACGAACCAGCCCAGACCGGCCTGCGGCGCATCGAGCACAAAGGGCCGGCCGAGCAGGCGCAGGTGGCGCTGGCTTTCAAAGTGCCGGGTCTTGATGCTGCCGGGCTGGCTGGCAAAGCCGGCACCGATGATCCGCTGGCCTTGACCGTGCTTGCTGCGGTGCTCGACGGCTACAGCGGCGCGCGCTTAGACCGGGCTTTGGCCCAGGGCGCGGATCGCCTGGCTGACAACGCCTGGGCCTATAACGGTTTGTGGGGCCGCGGGCCCAAGCTGTTTTCGATGGGTGCCACGCCCGCGCCGGGTAAAACGGTGGAACAGGTGGAGGCGGCTTTGCGTGCGCAAGTGCAGCGCATCGCACGTGATGGGGTGACCGAGGCTGAACTCGCCCGGGTAAAGACGCAATGGGTGGCGGGCGAGGTGTACAAGCTCGATTCGGTTTTTAACCAGGCGCGCGAACTCGGCAACCACTGGGTCTTGGGCCTGCCCGTGGACGCTGGCGAGCTCCTGATTGAGCGATTGCGTGGCGTGACTGCGCAGCAGGTGCAGTCGGTGGCTGGTCGCTATTTTGGTGACGACCAACTCACTGTGGCGGTGTTGCGGCCGCAGCCTCCCGACCCGAACCGCCGGGCGCGCCAGCCGTCGGTCGGCCTGCGTCATTGAGACTGAGTCGAGCATGCCCATGAACTACACAAAACTAAACCCAGCCAAGCGATGGCTTGTTGCCGCTAGTCTCGGCCTGCATGCAGTGTCGGGCTGGGCCGGCATTCCGATCGAGCATTGGACCCAGGCCTCGGGGGCCATGGTTTACCTGGTGCAAAGCCCGGCCATACCGATGCTCGATGTGCAAATTGATTTTGATGCCGGCAGCCGGCGTGACCCGCCGGCCCGTGCAGGCTTGGCCAGCACCATGGCGGCCATGAGCGCCAAGGGTGTGTTAGCCGGCTCCGCCACTGAGGTCGCGCTCGACGAAAACGCGCTGAGCGAGGCCTGGGCCGACCTAGGCGCCTCGTTTGGTGCCAGCGCCGGAGCCGATCGCCTGAGCTTTTTACTGCGCAGCCTGAGTTACCCCGATCTGCTGGCGCGCGCCGCACAACTCGCGGCGCGGCAACTCGGGCAGCCCGCCTTTGCCGAGGCAGTTTGGCAAAGCGAGCGCGAGCGCCTGAAGGCCTCCCTGCGCGAAGCCAGCACCCGCCCGGCCACACTGGCCGCTCGCGCTTTCAACCGAGCCGTTTACGGCAGCCACCCTTATGGGCAGGAGCTCACTGAGGCGACGCTGGCGGCGATCAGCGTGGCCGACATGCATGGCTTGCAGCGCAGCTTGCTGCCCTGCCGGGCCCGCGTGACGCTGGTGGGGGCCCTCAACCGGGAGCAGGCCGATGCGCTGGTGCTGACCCTGCTCTCGCGCCTGCCGCAGCAACTCACGAGTGACTGCCCGGCACTTCCCGCTGTGGCCGAGGTGGCGCCTCTGAGGCAGCCTGCCGAGCAGCGCATTGACTTTGATTCTGCCCAGGCCCATGTGCTGTTTGGCCAGCCCGGTTTTGCCCGGGATGACCCGGATTTTTTCACTCTGTTGGTGGGCAACTATATCTTGGGCGGCGGCGGCTTTGTGTCGCGCCTGACCAACGAGGTGCGTGAAAAACGCGGTCTGACCTACGGGGTCTACAGCTACTTTTCGCCCGGCTTGCACGCTGGCGCCTTCACGGTTGGGCTGCAGACCCGGCCTGATCAGGCTGCTGAGGCGCTGAAGTTGTCTCGTGACGTGGTGGCGAGTTATGTCGCTCAAGGTCCGAGCGAGGCTGAACTGCGCGCTGCCAAAGACAACCTGGTCGGTGGCTTTGCGCTGCGCATAGACACCAACCGCAAGTTGCTTGATAACGTCGCCAACATCGCATGGAACAGGCTCCCGCTGGATTACCTCGACACCTGGACCGAGCGACTCGAGCAGGTCAGCGCTGCCCAAGTTCGCGCCGCCTTGGCGCGCAAGCTGCAACCCCAGACCATGGTCACAGTGGTGCTGGGAGCCACTGCGCCGGCGCTGAGCACGCCGTGAGGTCCAAGCCGGAGCGCGCTGGGGTCGAGGCCAAACGCCAGACCCAGGCGAGCACCGAGGTACGAATCATTGGCGGGCTTTGGAAACGCACCAGGCTAAGCGTAGCCAAGTTGCCCGGCCTGCGACCCACACCTGATCGGGTGCGGGAAACACTGTTTAACTGGCTGGGACAGGACCTGAGCGGCTGGCGTTGCATGGATGCCTTTGCGGGTACCGGCGCACTTGGCCTGGAGGCCGCCTCGCGTGGTGCCAGCGCGGTGTTGCTGGTCGAACAGGACGCTGGCCTAGTGGCTCAGTTGCAGCAGATTCAGATCCGATTACAGGCCAGTGCGCTGCGCATCGAGCGGGGCTGCGGTGTGGCAGCACTCAAGCGCTCGGCGCCGGCGAGCCTCGATTTGCTGCTGCTGGACCCGCCTTTTGAATCGAGCCTGATTGAGCAGGCCCTGCCTGCGGTGCTGGCGGCCTTGGCGCCGCAGGGCTTTGTTTATTTAGAGGCGCCCAGGCGCTGGCCTGATGAGCAACTGGCTGCTGCTGGGCTCAAGCTGCACCGATACCTGAGAGCCGGTGCGGTGCATGCGCATTTGTTGCAACCGGCCCAACTGCTGGCTTAGCCGACAATTACTGACCATCCCGCGCTGCGGCGCGCTGCCAGAGGATCAGACCATGACAAGCCAAGCTGTTCAAGCGCCAAGCGAACCCGGCCATGCCGTGATTGCTGTCTACCCAGGAACCTTCGATCCGATCACCCTGGGGCATGAGGACGTGGTGCGCCGCGCCACCCAATTGTTTTCTCGGGTGATCGTGGCCGTAGCCGCTGGGCACCATAAAAAATCCTTGTTCTCGTTGGAAGAGCGCATTGCCATGGCACAGGAGGCGGTGCGAGGCTATCCGCAGGTCGAGGTGGCGAGTTTTGCTGGCCTGATGCGTGATTTTGTGGTGTCGCGGGGCGCCAAGGCGATGGTGCGCGGTTTGCGTGCCGTGACCGATTTTGATTACGAGTTCCAACTCGCCGGCATGAACCGTAGCCTGATGCCGCATGTGGAGACCGTGTTCCTGACCCCTAGCGACAAGTACCAGTTCATCTCCAGCACCTTTGTGCGGGAAATTGCCCAGCTCGGTGGCGAGGTCGACAAGTTTGTGTCGCCCCAGGTGAACACCCGGCTCATCGCCAAAGTGCGCAACATGCCGCCGGTTTGAGGCGACGCCGAGCGCTGGATAGCGCCGCCGCTCCTGCAATGAGCCGCGGCGGTTTCCCGATCAGAAAAAAACCAACTGGCTTACTGAGCTACTGTAGAGGCTGCGGCCAGCCCCAGCCTCTGCAGCAGGCCGGTGGCTTGGCCTTGGAGTCGCACCGATTGCGGCTGGTAAGCAGCCCGCTGCTGCGCCAGATGTTGTGCGCCCACCCACTGTCTGCTGCGAATGAGCGCGTCGAGGTGAATTTGTTCGAACAGGTCGCGCTGGGCATGGCTGCCGCCAATCTCCAGCATGCGGGGCAGGGCCCCGCCGAGTTCCCGCGCCGCCGTGGCATGGTCGCCCTGGGCATGGGCCAGCAGCCCCAACGCGGCCGGTAGAGCGACTTGCTGCCACACCGGGCTGGCCTGCGCCTGCAGGGCGTGGGTCTGGATGTTGTGCAATAAAACCAGCGCCTCGGGCCGCTCGGCCCTAGCCAGGCCGTAGAGGTATTGCAAATCCAAAAAGGGCAGCACATGGTCGTTGAGCCGTTCAAGCAGGTACTCGGCTACATCTTGCCAGCGCGCGCCCACGTCGACTCCGGCCAACTCCAGCCGGGCCAGCAGCGAGACGGCACCGATCTGGTCTTGCGAGTAGTCTTTGGCCACGCCCCAGACCCGCTGGTCGTACAGCGCCAGCACCTCCTGAGTCTGGCCGAACTCCAGCGCGAACAAAGCCAGGTGCCACCAGTTGTGGGTCAGCATGAAAGAGTTCAGCCCGGTCCAGGTGGGGCTTGCCGATTGCATGAAGTCAAACCCCTCCTGCAGGCGGCCTTGGGTCAGCAGCACATGGGCCAGCGCATGATGGGCCCAGGGCTCCCGGTGCAGCATGGCGATGGCTCGCCGCGCCGCGGCCTCGGCCGGCTGCAGCAGGTGGCATTGCTCCCAGGCAAAGGCCGCCATGCCGTGCATTTGAGGCACATCTGCGCTGGCGCTCAGCCCGTGCAGGGCTAAACGCAGCATGCCGGGGGAATTGCCGGCATTGAACAGGTGGTACTGGCCGAGCTTGATCGATGCGAGGTCGCGCGGGAATTCCTGGGCCTGTTGCTCGTGCAGGTTGATGGCCCGCGCCAGGTCGCCCGCTGCCCAGGCGCTCACTGCGGCCACAAAACTGCGTTCTCGGGGGCTTACAGCCTGATCAGCCAGAGCAGCCTGGGCCCGTGCGATGAAGGGCGCAGCATTCGCCCGGGCCTGACCGGACTCGGCAAACAAGTGCAGCGCCGCGCAGCAGGCCTGTACCAGCGGGCTACCGTCGATTTTGGCCGCCTGCAGGATATTGACCACCCGTGCCTCACAAGCGATCAAGCCCTCAGCAAAGTCGTTCACCGCCTCCAGGCTGGAAGGGGTATACAGCGTGACCACATTGCCCAGGCTGTCGCGGGTCATGGTTGGTGCTGCTGCTTTGGCTCAGGCAGTCGGTGGCCTGGGCCACGCGCGTTGTGGCCCCCGCAGTCGCTCAAACGCATGCGAGATTTGCAGCACGCCCAGGTCATCAAAGCGCTGACCCACAATTTGCAAGCCGATCGGCAGGCCGGTGTCGGTATAGCCGCAATTGATAGAGGCGGCGGGCTGCTCTGACATATTGAAGGGCACGGTGAATCCAATGTGTTCTAGGGGCTGCTCGAAATCATTGGTGGGTGATGGAAGCTCGGCGGCAAACGCCGGCATGGGCGAGGTGGGCGAGAGCAGGTAGTCATAGGGCTGGCAGGCACGCACCGCGGCCAGGCGCGTGGCATGAAACTGGCTAAAAGCATTAAAGGCCTGGGGGCCGCTCAAACCCGCCGCACTGTCGGCCCATTGCCGGATATAGGGCAGGACCAGGGCTTTTTTTTCGGGCGCCAGGGCGGCGAGGTCGATGTGCGAGCGAAGCCGCCATGCATGGTCCATGCCGCTGAGCATGGCAGGTGTCATGAAGGCTGCCATGGGCTCAACAAGCGCGCCGGCCTGCTCAAACAGGCGCGCTGCCGCCTCAACCGCAGCCCGTACCTGCGGCTCTACCGGTAGGCCGCAGCCAGCGTCCATCAGCAGGCCGATGCGCAGGCCGCGCAGGCGTCCCAGGCCTTGGTCGAACTGGCTCCAGGCAATGGGCTGGTAGGGCAGGCTCATGCTGTCGCGCACGTCGGGCAGGCTTAGTACCTGCATCATCAGCGCGGCATCAGCCACTGTGCGGGTCATGGGGCCGGCCGCACGGCCGGTATAGGGCGGGTCAATCGGCACCCGGCCCAGACTGGGCTTGAGGCTGAAAATACCGCACCAGCCGGCCGGCAGGCGCAGCGAGCCACCAATGTCGGTGCCCAGGTGCAGCGGACCGTAACCGGCGGCGGCAGCAGCACCTGCGCCGGCGCTGCTGCCCCCCGGGGTTTTGCTCAGGTCCCAGGGGTTGCGGGCGAGCGCATGGAAGGTGGATAGGCCAGAGGACAACATGCCGTAGTCGGGCATGGAGGTTTTACACACCAGCACCGCACCGGCCTCGCGCAAGCGCTCTGCTGCCGGCGCATTGCGTGCTGCCGGTATCAACTCGGTGGCCGCGGTACCCAGCGGTGTGGGGTCGCCCTGCGTGGCGATGTTGTCCTTGATGGTGACCGGCACCCCGTCGAGCGGCCCAAGCGGGCGATTGCGCTGCCAGCGGGCCTCACTGGCGCGCGCTTGAGCCAGTGCCAATTCGGGCCGCAGCAGGTAACTGGCATGCAGCACAGGCTCCCAGCGCTCGATGTGATCCAGCACCGACCTCGTCACCTCCAGCGGTGACAACTCATGCGCCTGGTAGGCCGCGCCCAGGGCATGCGCGCCCCAGTCATGCAAAGCAACTGCTGTCATGCTGCGGGCTCAGCCCGGTGCCATCACGACCAGGACATCACCGAGACATCATTGACGAACACTGGCATGTCTTTCCACAGCCCTTTGAGGCCTTTGCGTGCCACGGTGATCCATTGCGGCTGGTACAAAAAGCCGTTGGCTGCCTCGTTGGCCAACATGCGTTGCGCGTCACCAAGCAGTTTGGCCCGGTCGGCCGGACGCGGTGAGTTCTGGATTTTGTCAAACAGTTCGTTGAACTTGGGCGATTCATAGCCCCAGTAGTAGCCGGCTTTGGCATAGTTACCCAGGTCAAAGGGTTCCACATGGGAGATGATGGTGAGGTCGTAGTTTTTGTTGGTGTAGGTGCCACTGAGCCATTGGGCCCATTCAACGTTTTCAATCTTGGCCACGATGCCAATCTTTGCCAACTGCGCGGCGATCACTTCGCCACCCTGGCGTGCATAGGGCGGCGGCGGCAGCACCAGGCTGAGCTGAAGCGGTGTTTTCACGCCGGCCTCGGCCAGCAGGGCACGGGCTTTGTCAATATTGAAGGGGTTGATGCCGGTGGTGTCCACGTAGCCAAAGCCGCCAGGAACATAGTGGCTGCCAATGGGCGCGCCATAGCCGTCAGCAGCGCCTTCGATCACGGCCTTGCGGTCGATGGCTGCACAAATCGCGCGGCGCACCCGCACATCATCCAGGGGTTTTTTCTTGTTGTTGATCGCCAGAATTGTTTTGGCGCGCGAGCCGCTCACCACCACCTGAAACTTGTCATTGGTTTTGAACTGCGGCACACTGCGCGGCGTGACCCGCGGGAAGGCGTCCACATCGCCCGCCAACAGCGCTGCCACCTGCGCAGCCGGGTCGCTGATGAAGCGAAAGGTGACCTTTTTCATTTTGATCGCTGCCGCGTTGCGGTAACCATCCCATTTGGTCAGGGTAACGGATGAGCCCTTGGCCCATGCTGACAGCTCGAATGGCCCGGTGCCCACTGGTTTGGTGGCGTTGCTATCCGCGCTCTTGGGCTCAACAATGATGGCGGTGGCCTGGCCCATCAAAAAGAGAAAGTCAGGGTCTAGTGATTTGTTGAGAATCACCACCGTGTAATCATCGATTACCGCAACCCGGTCCATGCTGGCAAAAGTACGCTTGTCTTTGTTGGTGCTTTTTTCGCCGCCGGCGCGCTCAAAAGAGAACCTGACCGCATTGGCATTGAAGGGCTCGCCGTTTTGGAACTTGACGCCCTTGCGCAGCATAAAGGTGTAGGTTTTAAGGTCGGGCGAGACCTCCCATTTTTCGGCTAGCAGCGGCGACACGGTGCCGTCGCTGTTGATCTTGGTCAAGGTCTCGAACACGTTGTACTGAACAATTTCGGCAATGGCCGAGGCTGCACCTGCGGTGGGATCAAGCCCCGGCGGCTCGAGTGTCATGGCCAGCACGACCGCGTCTTTTCTGGATTGGGCGGTGGCAGCAAGGGGCAGGGTGGCCAGTGTGGCGCCCGAAGCCGCAGTGGCGATAAGGTGGCGACGATTGATCATGTGCGTATCTCCAGGACAGTGGTGGGTGTAAGGCGAAATTGTTAAACAGTAAAACCTCAACCATACCACCATTGATTCCCTGCCCAAAATCGGCTGTCACCGAGCTGATCTGGCAAGGTGCCACTCCCTTGGCTACGGTCAAGAGGTATCGGTTCAGCCCGCCGCAGCATCCAGCTCCGCGGCTGTCCCCCAGCCTGCGTACCCCTACCTGATGCCGCTGCGCCAAACGCCAAAAATTCTTCTTTTAGGCCGCAGTCTGTACCGGCGCGCCCTCGAGCTTGGGCGCACAGCATGCGCCCAGGGTTCAGCTGTCGCCGTGTTCAGGTCTGCGGTAGCTCAGGTCCAGGTGGCAGGCTACTGCGTGGTGCTTGCCCAGCGGGCGTAGCTCAGGACGGCTGGTGTCGCAGGCCGCTTGCGCCTGAGGGCAGCGGGCCGCATAGGGGCAGGCTTGGGCTGAGGGCTGGCGCGCCGGGGGTGTGGGGCTGCGCTGTCGCCGCGCTGATGGCCCAAGCCGGGGCACGGCTGCCAGCAGGGCTTGGGTGTAGGGGTGTGCCGCCGCCCGGAACAGGGTTTGCGGTGAGCCCTGCTCGACCACGCGGCCCTGGTAGAGCACCGCCACTTCGTCGCACAGGTGGTTGACCACCGCCAGATCGTGGCTGATGAGCAGGTAGGTGACGCCATATTGCTGGGCCAGATCCTGCATCAGGTTGAGCACTTGGGCCTGCACCGATACATCGAGCGCGCTGACTGGTTCGTCTGCCACGATCAGGCGCGGGCGGGTGATGAGTGCGCGCGCAATCGCCACCCGCTGGCGTTGGCCACCTGAGAATTCATGCGGGTATTTGTCGAGATCGCTGGTGCGCAGACCCACTGCCTGCAGAACCTCCCCGGCCTGCTTTCGCATCTCGGCCGGGCTGCAGCCACTGACCACGGACAAGGGCTCGCAGACGATGCGCGCCACGGTCTGGCGCGGGTCGAGCGAGCCATAGGGGTCCTGAAACACCATTTGAAAGTTGCGCCTTGCATGGCGCAGTTCGGCGGCGCCCAGGGCATTCAAGTCTTGGCCCAGCAGTTCCACCCGGCCAGAAGTGGGCGGCTCCAGTCCCATCACCAAACGCGCCAAGGTGGATTTGCCTGAGCCAGATTCGCCCACCACGCCCAAGCTGCGCCCGCTGTGCATGCGCAGACTGACACCGCGCAGCGCCTGCACCAGCGCCGGCCTTTGCCACAGGCGCTCGCGGGGCATGGGGTAGCTTCGGGTGAGGCTGTCAACTTGCAGCAGCAAATCACTCATGGCAGGGCTGCCGGTTCTGCGGCCCCGTGGCGCAGGCAGCTGGAGAGGTGGCCTGTCCCCAGGGTGCTGACCGGCGGGCGGGTCTGGGCGCAGTGCTGCATGGCGACTGGGCAGCGCTCTGCAAAGGGGCATCCGGGCGCCAGGTCGACCAATTCGGGCACACTGCCCTCGATGGTCAGGAGCCGGGTGCCGCGCGGCGCGCCAAGTTGAGGACGGGCCCCGAAGAGGCCGCGCGTGTAGGGGTGCGCCATAGCCTCGAAAACCTTGGCAGTCGGGCCGCTTTCCATCACCATGCCGCCATACATCACCAGCATGCGCGACACATTCTGGGCAATCACACCCAGGTCATGGGAAATCAGCAGCAGCGCCATGCCGCGCTCCTGCACCAGATCGGCAATCAGCTCAAGAATCTGGCCTTGGACAGTGACATCCAGCGCCGTTGTGGGCTCGTCGGCAATCAGCAGGTCGGGTTCGCAGGCCAGTGCCATGGCGATCGTGATGCGCTGGCGCTGGCCACCAGAGAACTGGTGCGGATAGGCGTCAAAGCGACGCGCTGCATCGGCGATGCCCACCCGCTCGAGCAGTGCAGTGGCCTGCTGGCGGGCCGACCGTGCGGAGGCGCCGCGGTGCAACACCAGTGGCTCGGCCACTTGCTGCCCGATGCTGTGCACCGGGTTGAGCGCAGTCATGGGTTCCTGAAAAATCATGCCGATGCGGTTTCCGCGCAAGCGCTGCAGCTCTGAATCGGCTCGGCCTAGCAGTTCTTGCTGGTTAAATCGGATGCTGCCCGAGGTAATGGCCTGGTGCGGCAGAAGACCCAACAGGGCCATGGCGGTGATCGACTTGCCGCAACCCGATTCACCAATCAGACCCAGGGTTTCGCCCCTCTCCAAGACAAAGTTGACATCGCGCACGGCCGCAGCCGGTCCACGCTGGGTTTGCAGCTGCACGCTCAAATGTCGAACCTCAAGCAGGGGCATTTATCGCTTTCGGGCCAGGCGCGGGTCCAGCAGATCGCGCAGACCATCGCCCAGCAGGTTCAGGCCCAGCACGGCCGATGCAATCGCGATGCCCGGAAACACTGCCAGCAGGGGGGCCTGGAAGAGCAGAGTTTGCGCCTCGGCCAGCATGCGGCCCCAGGATGGTTGGGGCGGCTGGGTGCCCAGGCCCAGGTAAGACAGTGCGGCCTCTGCCAGAATCGCCAGCGCAAACTGAATGGTGGCCTGCACGATCAAGGCCGACAAAATATTCGGCAGCACATGGTCCAGGGTGATGCGCCAAGGGCCCTTGCCGCAGGCGCGCGCTGCCAGCACATACTCGCGCGACCAAATCGCGTTGGCCGAGGCCCTGGTGATGCGGGCAAACGTGGGTATGTTGTGGATGCCAATGGCAATAATGGCATTGACAATCCCGGCGCCAAACACGGCAGTCATCATGATGGCCGACAAAATAGCGGGAAAAGCGAAGCTGAAGTCAGACAGCCGCATGATCAATTCCTCTAGCCAGCCGCGGCGGGCGGCGGCCAGCAAGCCCAGCGCCGTGCCCGTGCACAGGCCTATGCTGACAGCAATCACCCCGACCAGTATCGAATTACGCGCCCCCACCAGCAGCAGCGAGCTGACATCGCGCCCAAAGGGATCGGTGCCCAGCCAGTGCTGGGCGCTGGGCCCCAGTAACTTCGCTGACATATCGATTTCGTAGGGTGACCAGGGGGTCCAAACCAGCGACAGCATGGCCGCCAGTAGCAGCAGCAGCGTGAGCAGTCCCCCCAGCACAAAGCTCCGGTGGCCAAGCGCTCGCCGGGCCAAGCCGGGCGGCCTCAGCTTGGCATCTTGGGTGGAGGCGTTCATGGCTTGGAGGGCTTCATATGTCGCTGGCTTTGACCCGGGGATCGATCACGGCGTAAAGCACATCGACCACAAAGTTGACCAGGATCACCATGGCGGCGAGCAGCATCACACAATTGCGCACGAC
>BJGT01000034.1 GCA_014190675.1 Comamonadaceae bacterium
ACGCCGATGGGCTCAATGCCATCTAGCAGCAATTCGCCATTGCGTTTTTTGTCTCGCTCGAGTTGCAACATCTCGTGTACTTTGGTGCGTGCACCACTGATGGTGAAGCCTTGGTCGTACAGCAGGTCTCGAATGCACCTGATCATCAACACCTCGTGGCGCTGGTAGTAGCGACGGTTGCCACGCCGCTTCATGGGGCGCAACTGGGTGAACTCTTGCTCCCAGTAACGCAATACGTGCGGCTTGACGCCACACAGGTCACCCACTTCGCCTATGGTGAAGTAGCGCTTTTCTGGAATGCTCGGGAGGAAATTCTCCATTGAAATCAGGGCAATGTGGAGTAAAGCTGAGAGATTACTCTACGCTGGCAGTCGTTGTAAAGCCTACATCGGAAAAATCAACAAAAAAGTCTTTGGGCCCAGGGGTTCGTCGAACAATAAGTTGTGCATTTGGCCGTCGGATTCGGCAGGCGGTGCTAGGCGTGAGTAGCGCCATATGACCAAGCCGCATCAGCAATGCACAGGAACACTACGCACCCGAAGCTAGCGAGACAAATCTACAAGTGATTGTTTGACGAGCCCTAGTTGCCAACAAATTAGCGGTCGTCGTCCTGGATCTGCGCCTTGAGCTTTTGACTGGGATGGAAGGTGACCACCCGCCTCGCCTCGATGGGAACCATCTCGCCAGTTCTCGGGTTGCGCCCCGGGCGCGGCGCCTTGGTGCGAATCTGAAAATTACCAAAACCGGTGATCTTGACATCTTGGCCACTGACCAGGCTGGCAGCGACATGGTCAAAAAAAGCGTCCACCATGTCCTTGGATTCACGCTTGTTCAAGCCGATTTGTTCATACAGCAGTTCTGCGAGCTTGGCCTTGGTGAGGGCCGAGGTTTCCAGGCTTTCAACGGCAATGTCCATAGTGGTTCCTGATCTTTTACTTTTGCTGGTGCTTGACCACAACTGTAGCGCAGACTCAGACGCGCTGTCGGGCACCGAGTTTTTGGACAAGGGTAGCCAAAACGGCTTGAACTACACCCTCTATTTGGGCCTCAGTGAGAGTCGCATCTTGGCTGTTGAGCGTTAGCCGCAAAGCCATGCTTTTTTGAGGCGCCGGCTCAGCAGTCTGCGGCTGGGCATCCACCGTCGCCTTGGGCCTGTAAATATCAAACAGCAGCAGGTCGCGCAGCAGCCCAGCAGTTGGCGCTGCCCAGACTGCCTCGATCAAATCGGCATGGCTCAGATCCTCGCGAACCAGCACCGCGATGTCACGCTCCACCGCCTGGTATTTGGCTACACCCTGAAAGGCTGGCACCCGGTGTTGCATCACGGCAGCGAGTTCAAGCTCGAACATCATGGGCGCCTCTGCAATGCCATAGCTTTGGCGCCAGCGTGGGTGTAACTCGCCAACAAATCCGATCGTCTGCCCAGCCAGCATGACCCGGGCACAGCGGCCGGGGTGCATAGCGGGATGCTCAGCCGGCTCAAACACCGGCCGCGCCGGAGCCAGCAGGGTTTCTACATCGCCCTTGATATCAAAAAAATCAACGCCCTGTTCTTTGCGCCCCCATTGCAGCGCATCAGCATTGCCAGCCAAAAGGCCTGCCACCCGCATAGGCTGGTGAAAGCCTTGCACCGTGGTGTCGCTATCGGGAACTGATGCATCATGGCTGAACACCCGGCCCACCTCAAACGCCCTCACCCGTTCAGTTTTGCGGTCTAGGTTGAACTTGAGAACCTGCAACAGCGAGCCCAGCAAGGAGGACCGCATCACACTCATCTGGCTGGCGATCGGGTTGATCAGCTTGATAGGCGCGGCATTGCCCGCAAGTTCATGCTCCCAGCGGGCTTCGACAAAACTAAAACTGATGGTTTCCTGGTAACCCAGCGCGGCGAGCTTGCGTCTCACGGCAAAGGGGCCGCGCTGAGATTCTGGTCTGATTTTGGCGCTGATGGGCGCGCGCGGCGGCGTGTGCGGCAACTGCTGGAAGCCGATCATGCGGACCACTTCTTCAATCAGGTCTTCTTCAATCTGCAGATCAAAACGGTAGCTCGGCGGCAGCACCGTGATGAGCCCTGGCGCCTCTGTCAGCGGCAGGCCGAGCCGGCGCAGAGCATCAGCGCACTGAGCCTGGGTGAGCGGCATGCCAATGATTTTGCTCGCCCGTGCAACCCGCAATTGCACCGGCAGGGCTGGCGGCAGATTGATCTGCTGGTCATCAATTGGCCCGCACTCGGTTGCTGGCGTGCCGCAGATGTCAAGAACCAGTTGCGTGATGCGTTCGATGTGCTCCACCGTTTGGCTGGGATCGACACCACGCTCAAAGCGGTGCCCGGCGTCCGTCGAAAAATTAAATCGCCTGGAGCGTCCGGCAATCGCCTTTGGCCACCAAAAAGCGGCTTCTACAAAGATGTGCTGGGTGTCGTCCGACACCGCAGTGGCCGCCCCACCCATGATGCCCGCGAGGGACTCCAGTTGCTGCGCATCGGCGATAACGCCCACCTCGGCATCGACCGTGACCAAGTTGCCGTTGAGCAGCTTGAGGGTCTCGCCAGCACGGCCCCAACGCACCTCGAGGCCGCCGTGGATTTTGTCCAGGTCAAAAATGTGCGAGGGTCGACCCAGCTCGAACATCACGTAGTTGGAAATGTCCACCAGGGCGGAGACGCTGCGCTGACCACAGCGTGCCAGACGGTCAAGCATCCATTGCGGTGTGGGCGCACGGGTGTTGACATGGCGCAGAACACGCCCGGAGAATCGCCCGCACAGATCAGGCGCGCTGACCTTGACCGCCAGCGTCTGCCCAATACCTGCCTGGATTGGCGCAAACTCGGGCTTGTTCAGCGGCGCACCGGTGAGGGCAGCGACCTCGCGTGCCACGCCGTAAACGCTTAGGCAATGGGCCAAATTGGGGGTGAGTTTGAGTGTGAAGAGGGTGTCATCGAGGCGCAAGTGCGCCCGGATGTCCTGCCCTAGCGGTGCATCGGCAGCGAGTTCGAGCAGCCCGCCGTGGTCCTCGGAGAGTTTGAGCTCCCGCGCCGAGCACAACATACCCTCACTCTCGACCCCGCGCAACTTGCCAACCTTGATCAAAAACGGTTTGCCGTCTTCACCGGGCGGCAACTCGGCTCCCACCAAGGCACAGGGCACGCGTATCCCAACCCTGGCGTTGGGCGCGCCACACACAATGTTGAGCACTTGCGTCTGTCCAGCATCAACCTTGCACAAGCGCAGGCGGTCGGCATTGGGGTGCTGAATGGCCTCGATGATCTCGCCCACCACGATGCCGCTGAATGCTGGGGCGACCGGCTTGAGCTCTTCCACCTCCAAGCCAGCCATAGTGAGGATTTCGGCCAACTGCTCGGTGTCTATGGGCGGGTTACAAAACTCACGCAACCAGGATTCAGGAAATTGCATAGGGCTTGGCGGGTCTTATTCAAATTGCGACAGAAAACGGATATCGCCGTCAAAAAACAGGCGCAAATCGCTAACGCCATAGCGCAACATGGTGAGCCGGTCGGGGCCCATACCAAAGGCAAAGCCGATGTAGCGTTCAGGCTCCAGCCCCATGTTGCGAATCACATTCGGATGCACCTGGCCCGAGCCTGCCACCTCAAGCCAGCGGCCGGCAAGCGGGCCGGTCTGAAAGCGGATATCAATTTCAGCGCTGGGCTCAGTAAAGGGGAAAAAGCTGGGACGAAACCGCAACATCAAATCATCGGATTCAAAAAAACTACGGCAAAAATCGGTAAACACAAACTTCAGATCCTTGAAGCTGATGTTGTCGCCCACCCACAGGCCCTCGCATTGGTGAAACATCGGCGAATGGGTGGCATCGCTATCAACCCGGTAGGTGCGGCCTGGCGCGATGACCCGGATTTCAGGCATATCCCCAGAAAAAAGCCCCTCTGAAGAGGCTTGGGCACCCGTGCGGTAGCGCTTGACATGCTGAACCGCATGGCGAATTTGCATCGGGCTGGTGTGGGTGCGCAGCAGGTGCGGTGCTGTGCTGCTGCCACCCTCCACATAAAAGGTGTCATGCATCGATCGCGCCGGATGATCTTGCGGCGTATTGAGTGCGGTGAAGTTAAACCAGTCGGTCTCGATTTCAGGCCCGTCAGCGACGTCAAAACCCATCGAACCAAAAATCGCCTCAATCCGCTCTAAGGTGAGCGACACCGGGTGCAAGCCGCCATGCGCGCGCCTGCGCCCCGGCAGGCTGACATCCAATGCTTCGGCCTGCAACTGTGCAAGCAATTCAGAATCAGCCAGAGCCTGCCGACGGCCATTGAGCGCACTTTCGATCGCCTGCTTGGCAAGGTTGATGGCCGCACCGCGGGCTTTTTTCTCATCGACGCTCAGTGTCGACAGCTCTTTCATCAGGCTTGTGATGTGGCCAGCTTTGCCTAAAAACAGGGCCTTGGCATTTTCCAGATCGGCCGGCGTGGCGGCTTGCGCGAAAGCGGCATGTGCGCTGCCAACCAGGGCGTTCAACTCATTCATAGGTTTCTATTCATTGAAAAGGGGCTAGTGCTTTCTCAAGCGCTAGCCCCTGTCGCCAGTGCATGCTTGGCTGCTGGGTAAGCAGTCAAGCAGCGCGAGCTCAAGCCGCCAGCTTGGCCTTGACCTGCTCCACAATGCCGGCAAAAGCGGCCATGTCGTGCACTGCAATATCGGATAAAACCTTGCGGTCAATCTCGATGTTGGCTTTCTTGAGGCCATTGGCAAACTGGCTGTAAGTCAGCCCGCACTGACGGGCTGCAGCATTGATACGAGCGATCCAGAGCTGCCGAAACACGCGCTTTTTAGTGCGGCGGTCACGGTAGGCGTATTGCCCGGCTTTCATCACCGCTTCTTTGGCGATGCGGAACACATTGCCGCGGCGACCGCGGAAACCTTTGGCAAGGGCGAGAACTTTTTTGTGGCGGGCGCGAGCCGTTACACCACGTTTGACGCGAGGCATGTGAGTACTCCTTGTTCGTCGTTAATCAGATACCACGGCCGGGCAACATCTGCGCCATGTGACCCATATTGGTCTCATGCACAGCGGTCGAACCGCGCAACTGGCGTTTATTTTTGGTGGTCTTCTTGGTCAGAATGTGACGCTTGAAGGCATGGCCGCGTTTGACGGTGCCACCAGGACGGACGCGGAAGCGTTTCTTCGCCGCGCTTTTGGTCTTCATTTTGGGCATTTTCATGCTCCTTCTTCATTGTGCTCGTGAGGCGTCTGCAAACTATTTGCAGCCTTGTTGGCCCCGAGCCACTTTTGTTTCACCGCGATCGGCTTGGTTTCCCAGCCGACCGCAGCAAACTTTTTACGACACCGCAACTTGCGCGGGGTCGGCCGCTGCTTTGACAGCAGACTTTTTCTTTCCAGGCGCGATCATCATGATCATCTGACGGCCTTCGAGCTTGGGGAACTGCTCAATGACGATGGTGTCTGCCAACTCCGAACGAATGCGGTTGAGCAGGGCCATTCCGATTTCCTGGTGCGTAATCTCACGGCCACGAAAGCGCAGCGTAATTTTGCACTTGTCGCCCTCCCCCAAAAAACGCTTGATATTGCGCATCTTGATGTTGTAATCACCATCATCTGTACCCGGGCGAAATTTGATTTCCTTGATTTCAATAACCGTCTGCTTTGCCTTGGCCTCAGCCGCCTTCTTTTGCTCTTGGTATTTGAACTTGCCGTAGTCCATCAATCGGCAGACCGGCGGTGTGGCGGTCGCTGCGATTTCTACCAGATCAACATCCAGTTCGCCCGCCATTCGCAGGGCCTCGTTGATGTTGACAACCCCCAGGGGCTCGTTTTCGATGCCAGAGAGTCGGACTTCAATGGCCATGATCTCCCGGTTCAGGCGGTGTTTGCGTTCTTCGCGGTGGCGACGGTCTCGAAATTCAGTAACGATGGCTCAATCCTTTTTAAATCGGCTACAAAATGGTAGCCACATTCGCCTCAGGCGCGTTCAGGGGTCGGGGTCTAGCCGGCAGGCCTCAAACAACAGACTTGTGGGCAAGGTCACCCGCTATTTTTTGCACGAATGCATCGAGGGCCATTACCCCGAGGTCTTGACCACCCCGGACGCGCACTGCAACGGTTCCGGCTGCTTTCTCTTTGTCTCCAACCACAAGAATAAAAGGCAGCTTTTGCATCGAGTGCTCTCGTATTTTATACGTTATTTTTTCGTTGCGAAAATCAGTTAAAACCCTAAGCTCTTGATTTGGCAGACATTTTCTTAATTTTTCTGCAATTTCACGACAGTAATCAGCCTGCGCATCGGTGATGTTGAGCACTGCCACCTGCACCGGGGCGAGCCAAAGTGGCAGGGCTCCGGCGCTTTCCTCGATCAAAATCCCGATGAAGCGTTCGAGACTTCCCACGATGGCGCGGTGCAACATCACCGGCCTGTGACGCACGCCATCCTCGCCCACATAGTGGGCATCAAGCCGCTCCGGCATCGAAAAATCAACCTGAATGGTGCCGCACTGCCACTGCCGGCCAATCGCGTCTTTGAGGGTGTACTCAATCTTGGGACCATAAAAAGCGCCTTCGCCAGGTGTGATCTCGAACTCGCAAGCCGAGGCGCGCAGGCTCTGCATCAGTGCCTGCTCGGCTTTGTCCCAGATCTCATCGGAGCCGATGCGTTGTGCCGGGCGAGTGGCAATCTTGTAGATGATGTTCTTGAAACCAAAGTCGGCGTAGACCTTTTGCAGCAGCGCGGTGTAGTTGACACACTCACTCAATATCTGGTCTTCGGTACAAAAAATATGGCCATCGTCCTGTGTGAAGCCGCGCACCCGCATGATGCCGTGCAGGCCACCGGAGGGCTCGTTGCGGTGACATTGCCCAAACTCGCCATAGCGCAGCGGCAGGTCGCGGTAGCTTTTGATGCCCTGCTTGAAGATCAGAATATGCCCCGGGCAGTTCATCGGCTTGAGCGCATATTCACGTTTTTCCGACTCTGTGGTGAACATGTTTTCGCGGTACTTGTCCCAGTGGCCGGTTTTCTCCCAGAGGGTTTTGTCAATGATCTGCGGACCTTTGACCTCCAGGTAGCCGTTGTCACGGTACACCTGCCGCATGTACTGTTCCACGCCCTGCCACAGGGTCCAGCCCTTCGGATGCCAAAACACCAGGCCGGGGGCGTGGTCGTCGATATGGAACAAATCGAGTTCGCGGCCGAGTTTTCGGTGGTCACGCTTATCAGCTTCTTCGAGCATGGTCAGGTGCTGCTGCAAGTCTTCTTTGCTGGCCCAGGCTGTGCCATACACCCGCTGCAGCATTTCATTGCGGTGGTCGCCGCGCCAATAGGCGCCAGCCAACTTCATCAATTTAAAAAATCGCAGCTTTCCGGTGCTGGGCACGTGGGGCCCACGACACAAATCCTCGAATGCACCCTCACGGTACAAAGAGACATCTTCGCCGGCCGGTATGCTGGCAATGATTTCAGCCTTGTAGTGCTCACCCTGCCCCTGAAAATGCGCTACCGCCTCATCGCGAGGCAACACCCGCCGGATGATGGGCTCATCTTTTGCGGCGAGTTCAAACATCTTTTTCTCAATCGCCAACAAATCCTCAGGCGTGAACGGGCGCTTGTATGAAAAATCATAAAAGAACCCGTGCTCGATCACCGGGCCAATCGTGACCTGTGCATCAGGAAAAAGCGTCTTGGCCGCATAGGCCAGCAGGTGCGCCGTGGAATGCCGAATGACCTCGAGGCCGTCCGGATCTTTGGCGGTGATGATGGCCAGCGTGCTGTCCCCCATCATCTGAAAACTGGTGTCCACCAAACGACCATCTACACGGCCGGCCAAGGCCGCTTTAGCGAGCCCCGCGCCGATCGAGCCAGCGACCTCGGCCACAGTGACAGGGCCAGCAAACTCGCGTTTAGAGCCGTCAGGCAGGGTGATGTGGATCATGTTGGCGTCGATGGAATTTTGAGCACTAGCGTCAAGATTGACCAGGCGCTTTTGCTAGTTTGGCTGGATCCAGCCGTGCATAACTATACCTGCTTCCTACTTTCGTTTCTGTCTTGTTTCTAACTGCAAATGCTAAGGGCGTTTTCATGCGCGGCGCGGTCGTTGGCAAATTAGCAACGACAGTGCGATTGTCTCAACTGAAGTGTTTGACAAACCGACCATGGATGAATTCATGGCTGCAAATGCACCTCGATTTGCAGATATGGGTGTCAAGCATGAGCTTTATACCCTCAATCACATCCACACTGGTCGAGCATTAAAAGCGGGTCGCTTGGCGCCCCAAGATGTGAGCAGTGGTGTTGCTCTTGGGGGCATCTCTGTGAGTCAAAAAATAAGCAGATAAATTAGAAAAATCTGCTTTTTGAGAGTGGTGGTGCCCGAGACCGGAATCGAACCGGTACGCCCGTTATTCACGAAGCGGCGGATTTTAAGTCCGATGTGTCTACCAATTTCACCACTCGGGCCAGAGCTTGTTCGAATTATTTTTGAGCTTGTCACAACAAAATCAGTATAGCCGCCGAGCAATCGCTCATTGGTGCTCGTTGGTGCCTTGCAGGGCCGGCTCCGTGGTGTTGGACGCGGCTGTTGATTGCCAGACAAAGACAGAGCGGGGTGTCGCTTGGAGGCGTCAAGCTTGAGCTGCATCAATCCTCTAGAGCGCAGCTAACTGCCCGGGCATTGAGCAGTTGCACGCAGATCTGCGGGTCTATGCCCACCAGGTAACCGCGCCGCCCGCCATTGATCAGAATTTGAGGCAAAGCAAGCACCGTCGCCTCGACATACACCGGCATGCTGCGACGGGTGGCAAAGGGCGAGGTTCCGCCCACAAGGTAGCCGCTGTGCCTATTCGCTGCCTCAGGCGTGCATGGCATGACCACCTTGGCGCCGATCTGGCGGGCCAGGTTTTTGGTCGAGACTTTCCGGTTGCCGTGCATCAACATCACCAGTGGCTTGGCGTCGTCGTCTTGCAAGATCAGGGTTTTGATCACCATAAAAGGATCGACGCCCAGCAAGGCGGCACTGTGATGCGCGCCGCCGTGCTCCATGTAGGCATATCGGTACTCAGTGAAGACCACGCGGTGAGCCCTGAGCAGGGCTGTCGCAGGCGTTTCAGAGACACGAATTTTTTTCTCCATGGGTATTATTGAGCGTTGGCAGTGCGCGACAGGATGGTTATAGTGGTTCTACAACGCAATTATCAATAGGAGCAGCGCCATGATTGCACCCAGGTTTCGTCCTTGGTTTGTGAGTCTGGTTTTGACCGTAGGCCTCAATGCCTGGGGCCAAGCGCCGGCGCCGAGCCCGCCCAAACCCGTGGCGGTGGAGCAGTTGCAAAAAGCCTGGTCGGCGGTGGTGCAGGTCAATGCGCGGGCCATTGAGGGCGCCCCGTCAGCCGCGACCCTGGGGAAGATCAGGCGCGGCAGCGGTGTGGTGATCGGCCCAGACGATCTGATTTTGACCATTGCCTACCTGGTGACTGAAACCGAGCAGCTCAATATTCGAACCCAGGACCAAAAAACCTACCCGGCCCGTGTGGTGGCTTCGGACAGCGCCACCGGCCTGGCGCTGCTGCGGCCGCTTTACCCGCTGACAGCCGTTGCGCCAGTGGCCTTGGGCCAGGCCAGTTTGTCCGACGTGGGTCAGACCTTTGCGGTGGCAAGCGGCGAAGCCGGCGACACCATGAGCCCGGCGCGCCTGATGGATGTGCGCAACTTCACCGGTTATTGGGAATACCACCTTGACACCGCGCTGTATGCCAGCCCGCCCATTGGCAACCATTCGGGGGCCGGGCTGTTCAATACGCAGGGCGAGTTGGTTGGCATTGGCAGTCTGCTGATGCAAGACATCATGCCTGCGTCTGACCCCCGCTCGCTGCCGGGCAATATGTTTGTGCCCACAGAGCTGCTGGGGCCCTACCTGCAAGATATGCTGGCCACCGGCAGTTCACCGAAAAGCAACAGGCCCTGGCTGGGTATCAACGCGGTGGAGCGCAGTGGACGCATACAGATCACCCGGGTGACGCCGAGAAGTCCGGCCGATCTCGCTGGACTGACAGCTGGCGCATTTGTCCTGAGCCTGGACGGCGAACCCCTGAGCTCCTTGGCGCTGTTTTACAAAAAAGTGTGGGCTAAACCGCTGGGCCCTGGTGTGTTCGAGCTCACGGTGCAAGAGCGGGGCGAAACCAGGCAGCTCCAGCTAGAGATCCGTGACCGCAACCAGACCATCCAAAAGCCCGCCGGCATTTGATCGCCGGCAAATCAGCATTCTTGCGGAACCCGAAGGCTGGGCGTTGTTTAGCGCGTGGCGGCCGGGTTGCAGCGGATCAACAACGGGGCTGGTCAGCCCCCCGGGCAGCTCAGGCCTGAGCCGCAATCACCTTGATCTCCACACCATACTCCGGCCCGGCCAGTCGGGCGCTGTGCACTGTGGCACGGGCGGGGGTGTGGCCGGGCACAACCCACTCGGCCCAGGCGCGGTTCATCTCGCCAAAGCTGTCCATGTCGGTGAGCCAGATGGTGACTGAGAGCAGGCGACTTTTGTCGCTGCCACTGAGTGCCAACAGGCGGTCAATATTGGCAAGCACCTGGCGGGTCTGCTCGTAGACGTCGGGGCTGCACCCAGCATCGGCCACCTGGCCGGCCAAATAGATGGTTTTTTGATGGATGACAGCCTCTGACAGACGGAGGCCGATTTCTTTGCGTTGAATGTCCATGATGGTCTTTCTTAAATGACGCGCTCAGGCGCGCCGGTAGGCGGCTATTTAGACCGCCCGACATACTGCGTAATCACCAGCAGCACAGTGGTCGCCAGCACGATCAGGGTCGAGATGGCGGCAATGGTCGGGTCAACCTGGTCGCGCAAGGCGTTGAACATATTGCGGGTCAGGGTGGAGTTATCGCCCCCCGACACAAACAGCGACACGATGATTTCATCAAACGAGGTCAAAAACGCCAGCACCGCCCCGGTGACCACAGAAAACTTGATTTGTGGCAGGGTCACCAGCCAAAAGGCCTTCAGGCGCGAGGCGCCCAAACTGCGCGCCACCAGTTCCTGATCAAGATCAAAGCTTTTAAGGGCCGAGGCCACCACCAGCATCACCACCGGGATGGCCAGCATGCTGTGCGCGAGCACCAACCCCAGCATGCTGTTGACCAGCTTGAGCTTGACGTAGGCATAAAACACACCAATGCCGATCAGGATCACCGGCACCACCATGGGGGTCAGCAACAGCATCAGCAGCAGATTGGCGTGCCGCAGGCGAGATACGTGCAGGCCATAGGCTGCCATGGTGGCCAGGGGGGTGGCCAACAGGGCCGTCAGCACGCCAGCCTTGAGGGACGTGACAGTGGCCTGCATCCATGACGTAGAGTTGAAGTAGCTCTTGTACCAGCGCACCGACCATTCGCGTGGCGGGAACTCCAGGTACTGTGAGGCCGAGAACGACATAGGGATCACCAGCAGCGTGGGGATGACCAACCACACCATCACCAGCACCGCCACCACATACAGCCACAGCCGCGCGCCATGGGTGATCTGCGTGTCGGTGGCAGATTGCTTCAGCCAGCTCATGGTCGGCCCCCCGATGGCATGATGTTGCCCAGCCGGGTCAGCCGCGCCGTGCCGAGGATCAGCAGGGCAGTCAGCACCAGCAGCACCACGCCCAGCGCGCTGGCCGCACCCCAGTTGAAGAAGATCTCGATGTCATTGGCAATGCGGCTCGACACCATGATCACCTTGCCGCCGCCCAGCACCGCCGGCGTCACATAAAAGCCCAAGCACAGGATGAAAACGATCAGCACGCCCGCACTCAGCCCAGGCAGAGCCAGCGGGAAAAACACCAGCCAGAAACTGCGCAACGGGCTGGCGCCCAGGTTGGCGGCTGCGCGCAGGTAATTGCGGTCAATGGCTCGCATGGAGGCGTACAGCGGCAACACCAAAAATGGCAGCATCACATGCACCATGCCGATCAGCGTACCAGCCAGGTTGTGCACCAGCGTCAAGGGCTCGTCCCAAAGGCCCAGCTCGATGCCCCAATTGTTGATCAGCCCGCGCCGCTGCAGTAGCACCAGCCAGGCGTAGGTGCGCACCAGCAACGATGTCCACAAGGGCAACAGCACCGCCACCATGCACAGGTTGGCCGCTCGCTTGGGCAACTCAGACAAGAAATAGGCCAGAGGGTAGCCCAGCAAAATACAGATGCCGGTGGTCAGCAGGCTGACCCTGAAAGTGGTGGCAAATGTCCGGCCATAGGACGGCTGCTCCCACATGCGCTGGTAGTGCTCCCAACTGAATGCGCCTGAATCTGAGAGCACAGAGAGGTAAAACAACCAGCCCACAGGCAGCAGCATGGTGACCATGATCAACAGTAGCGCCGGCATGATCAAGCTGGCCAGCCCCAACCGCTCCCACAGCGCGTTGCGCTGCAGGGCCAGGGCATTGGGCAGGTCGCTCACGCCGGGGCTCCGTCGGGTGGCAACAGCACGGTGTCCTGAACAGCCAGCGCCAAGCGCAGGGCGCGGCCGGGCTCGGTGGGGGCAGCAGCGCCGATAGAGGCGCTGCGCACCTGCAGCCGGGTGCCGTCTAGCAAGGCCACTTGCAGCAGAGAACTGTCGCCCTGGTACACCGTGGCGGCCAGGGTGGCAGCCAACAGATTGAAGCCGGGTCCTGGGTCTTCACTGTGCGCCAGCACACGCAGGCGCTCGGGCCGCAGCATTAGCAGGCGCGGGCCATCCGCCGGCAGTGGCTCGGCGGTTTGCAAGGGCTGCCCGGCGAGCATCAGCCGCCCGGCCGCCACCGTCAACGGCACAAAGGTGGATTCCCCGATGAACTCGGCCACAAAGCGGTTGGCCGGTCGCTCGTAAATCCTGCGCGGCGTGTCAAGCTGCATGATGCGGCCACCGTTGATGACGGCAATGCGGTCTGACATGGTCAGCGCCTCGCGCTGGTCATGGGTGACGTAGACCGTGGTCATGCCCAGTTGCTCGTGCAACTGGCGCAGCTCAATCTGCATGTGCTCGCGCAGCTGCTTGTCCAGGGCCGACAGCGGCTCGTCCATCAGCATGATGCGGGGCTCAAACACTATGGCGCGGGCCAGAGCCACGCGCTGGCGCTGGCCGCCTGAGAGCTGGTCCACGCCGCGGGCACCGTAGCCGCCCAAGCGCACCATCTCCAGGGCCCGCTCTACGCGCCGGGCTGACTCTGCGCCCACCACGCCACGCAATTTGAGCGGAAACGCCACATTACCGGCTACCGTCATGTGCGGAAACAGCGCGTAGTTCTGGAACACCATGCCGACATCGCGCTTGTGCGGAGGCACTGTGATCATCTCGGCATCACCGAACTTGAGGCTACCGCCATCAGGGCGGGTGAAGCCGGCCAGCACCGTCAGCAACGTGGTCTTACCCGAGCCCGAGGGCCCCAGCAGCGTCAAAAACTCGCCACTTTTGATGTGCAGGTCAACATGGTCCAGTGCAAAGACCTTGCCGTAGGTTTTGGTCACTTGCGCGATGGTGATCGGTAGCGACGAATTGCGGGCCATGAAGGGCTCTTTCAAATTAAAAGACGGCCGCCTTGAGGGGCAGGCCGTCGGCAGTTGCGCAGGCCCGGAATAGGGCCTGTCGGTCCAAACATCACTCGGTCAGCATGTCCTGGAACAGGGCAGAAGCCCGGGCGCCATTTTTGATGTACCAGCTTTGGTCAATGGGCAGTTGCTTGACCTGGTTGTCCGGGTGCGAAGGCAGTTGCTTGGCGTAAGCGGCGGGGATGGCATTGCCCTCATAGGCCTTTTTGTTGGTCGGACCATAGGTGATGTACTTGGTTAACTCGGCCTGGTAGGGTGGCTTGCTGATCTCGCTGAGAAACTTCATGGCATTAGCCTTGTTGGGCGCACCCTTGGGAATGGCGTAGCAATCGTAATCAGCCAGGCCCTGGTTGAAGGTGTAGGCCACCTTGGCACCGTCTTTGGCTACCGCGTCAAAGCGGCCGTTCCAGCCGGTGATCATGTCGACCTCGCCGTCCTTCATCAACTGCGCATGCTGAGCGCCGGACGCCCACCAGACCGCCACATGGGGCTTGAGCTCTTTGATCTTCTTGATCGCGCGCTCAATGCCGCCGGGGGCGGAGAGCACCTCATACACCTTGTTGGCGGGCACGCCGTCGGCCATCAGCGCTGGCTCCAACACGCCCTCGCCGCCCTTGCGGAACGAACGCTTGCCGGGGAATTTCTTCACGTCCCAAAAATCAGCCCAGTTTTGCGGGCCCTTGTCGCCATAGGTCTTGGTGTTCCAGGCCAGCACGGTTGAGAACACATCGCCGCACACATAGTATTGCTGTGCGGAGCCGGGTACAAAGTTGGACACGTCGATCATCTTGTAATCCAGCGGCTCCAGCATGCCTTCGGCGCCGGAGCGGGCTGCGCCGCCGGAACCACTGGTGACCACATCCCAGGTCACCGCACCAGCCTTGACCTGCAGGGCCACGGCCGCGATACCGGTGTAGGTCTCTTCTTTGATCGTGATGCCCAGGGCCTTGGCCGCTGGCACAAACAAAGACTTGCTTTGGGCATCCTGGTACGAGCCCCCAAAGGACACCACTGTCAGCTGGGCCGCGGCATGGCCAGCAAAACTGGCCGCCACTGCCGCAGTGGCCAGTGCCGCAAAACGGTTTTTGAAACGCTTGATCATCATTGCAATACTCCTGTTAAAAATATATCTTCCTGCCATCGTCGGCCCGGGCCCGACTTGTCTCCGAGTACACCACTGTAGAAATCGGGTGGTCTTCGCACTAGGGCCATTCTCGAAACATCAGCATACCAATATGACGGCCGCATGACCCCTTACAGACGCGCCACCACGCTCTTGGTCTTGCTGTAGCTGCGCAGGGCCTCCAGCCCTTTTTCCCGGCCAAAGCCCGAGCGCTTGTTGCCGCCAAAGGGCACCGAGATACCACCAGCAAAGTACTCGTTGATGTAGACCTGGCCGGCATCGATGTCACGGGCGAGCCGGTGCGCGGCGCTGAAATCTCGGGTGAAAACCCCGGCCACCAAACCAAACGGTGTTCCATTGGCCAGGGCCAAGGCTTGCTCCAGATCATCGAAGATCTGCACGCACAGCACCGGGCCAAATATTTCCTCCTGCACCGCCTCATCAAAGGCCGCTAAGTCGTCAAGCACGGTCGGCTGGAAGAACCAGCCCTGTCCGGTCTGCGGATCGGTGCAGGCTTGGCCGCCGGTGAGCACCTTGACACCGCGAGCGCGGGCTCGGGCTACATAGCCGGCTACTTTCTGCAAATGCGACTCAGAGTTGAGCGGGCCCATGCCGGGGTCTCGCAGCCCATGGCCCAGACTCAGGGCAGCCGCACGGGCTGCCACTGCCTCCAGCAATTGCCCGTGCACCGAACGGGCCACCAGCAAACGCGAACCCGCCGAGCAAATCTGCCCCGCGTTTTCAAAAATGGCGCCCATCACATTTTCGGCAGCCAAGGCCAGGTCAGCATCTGCCAGCACCAGCAGGGGCGACTTGCCACCCAACTCCAGCACCAACCGGGTGATGTTGGGCGCGGCCGAGCGCATCACATCAATGCCGGTGTTCACCGAGCCTGTGAAAGTGATGTGGTGCACGCCGGGGTGGCGCACCAGCGCCGCACCCGCTTCGCGCCCGGTGCCGGTGACCACATTGCACACTCCGGCCGGTACACCGGCTTGGTGACACAGCTCAGCCAGCATCAGCGCCGTCAGCGGCGTTTGCTCTGCCGGCTTGGCCACCACGGTGCAGCCAGCCGCCAGCGCCGGGGCCAGCCCGCGCGCGGCGGTGGACAGCGGGTAATTCCAGGGGATGATGTGAGCCGTCACGCCCACCGGCTCGTTGAGCGTGTAGGCCAGGTAGTCGGGGCCCAGCGGCAGGCTATCGCCCTGGTGTTTGTCGCAGGCGCCGGCATAGTAATCAAAACAGTTGGCAGCGCCGGCCACGTCGCCCAGGGCCTCCACCAGCCGCTTGCCCGAATCCAAGGTTTCCACCACGGCCAGGCGCGCCGCATTGGCCCGGATCAGCTCAGCCACCCGGTGCAGCACGCGGCCGCGTTGCGCTGGCGCCATGTCACGCCAGGAGCCTTTGAGGGCACGGTTGGCGGCTTGCACAGCGGCATCCACATCCGCCGCCTGCCCGGCGGCAAACTGGGCAAATACCCGGCCCGTGCCCGGGTCCAGCGTGGCCATGGTGCAGCCATCGGCCGAGGCCAGGGCAACACCATCAATGAAGTGGCGGTCCGGCAAGCCGGCCAGCGTGCCGGTGGCTTGGGCCTCCTGAACCCAGCGTTGCAAATCAGATGTCACTCAGCTCACCTCGCTCATTTGGTACTGGGCACCTTGCAGCCAGTCGGGGTGGATATCGACGCCCCAGCCGGGGCCGGCCGGCAACTCGATATGACCATCCTTGATCTTATAAGGCGACTCGACATACAAACCTTCTTGCCATGGGTAATAGTCCGGCCCTTCAATGGAAAACTCCAGGTACTTGCCGGGATTGGGAATGGCGCACAGCAGGTGCATGGTGAACAGCGTCACCAGGGACAGGTTGGCGCTGTGCGGCGTGCAGGGTAGACCTGCGGCGTGCGCCATTTGCGCCACCTGCTGGCTGCGCACCATGCCGCCCATGTAGCAGACGTCGGGTTGCACGATGTCCACCGCGTGCATGGCGATCATGTGCTTCCACATGGGCAGGTAGCAGTCCTGCTCGCCACCAGTCACGTCGATGGACAGCGCCTCACGCACGGTGCGGGTTTGCTCCAGTTCCCAGTACGGGCAGGGTTCCTCAAAGTGGCAGATGCCGTTGGCCTCCAACAGGCGGCCAACCTCGATGGCGCGCGCCGGCGAGTAGCAGCTGTTGGCGTCTACCAGCAGTTCAACCGCATCGCCAAGCCCTTTTCGCATGGCCGGCACGATCTCTTCGGTGCGGCCCGGCCACTCGTCTTTGTCGTGACCGTATTCGGCGCCCACCCGGAACTTGAAGGCATCAAAGCCAAACTGGTCGCGCAAGCCCTGCAGCCGGCGCACCTCGTCTTTGGGCGTGATGTCGCGCTTCATGGACGAGGCATAAGCGCGCAGGCGGCGCGGCTTACCACCCAGCAACTCGCACACCGGCTTGCCTTCGGCCTTGCCCAGCCGGTCCCACAGGGCGGTCTCGACGCCGCACAGGGCCCGGTACAGATGGGAGCCGGGAAACTTGTGTTCCCGCTCAGGCACCAGCGCGCTCAGGCCATGGATATCGGTAGCGTCCTGGCCAAGGGCCCAGGGCGCCACTTGGCGGTGAACAATTTGGGCCGTCAGGTCAGCGTGGTAGGTGGACACCTGGCCCCAGCCCTGACTGCCGTCCTCGGTGGTGACCCGTACAAAACCGACAAAGGGGTCACAAAAAGTTTCGATGCGTTGTATCTTCATGCTTGCATCATGGTCTGCAATTGGCCGTATTCACAGGTCCATTTTGAACAATGGCTGATACCATTTTGGTTTTTCATACGCAGGGGTTGCATGGTCAAGCGCGCCGGGGGTTCATTACTGCTGTCTATCGAGATCGACCGCGACGCCCATCAGCCGGTGAGCACGCAGCTTTGCGTTGCGCTGCGCGACATGATTTTGACCGGCGGGTTTTTGCCGGGCGAGCGTCTGCCTGCAAGTCGCACGCTGGCGCGCGAACTCGGGCTCTCAAGGACCACCATCATTGACGTATTTGACCGCCTGATCTCCGAGGGCCTGCTTGAATCGCGCACCGGCGCTGGCACCTTTGTCAGCTCGGTGCTCCATGCCAGCCGCGCTAAGGCCGCAGCCCCAGACAGGTCTTCGGTAACCCACACAGCACCCAGGCTATCCACCATGATGGCGCAGGCGGTCAGCCGGTTCGGTGAGCGCAAGCGCCTGCCCCATGTCGCGCGGGCCTTCACCACCGCTCTGCCTGCTTTTGACGCGTTTCCGATGTCGCAGTGGTCGCGCCTGTCAGCCAAATACCTGCGCGGTGCGCGCGACGACATCCTGGGCTATGGTGATCCGGCCGGTTCGTCCCAACTGCGCCGGGCGCTGGCCTCTCACCTGCGGGTGAACCGTGGTATCACCTGCGACCCAGCCCAGATTTTCATTGTCGGCGGGGCCCAACAGGCTTTCCACCTGATCGGATCAACATTGCTCAACCCCGGTGAAAACGTGTGGTTCGAGAACCCCGGAGCGATTGGTGCGCGCAACAGCCTGATTGCTTGCGGCGCCAATTTGGTACCGGTACCAGTGGACACCGAGGGCCTGCAGGTGGAGACAGCGCTGCGGCTGAGCCCGCGATTCAGGCTGGCCTTTGTCACGCCCTCGCACCAGCAGCCGATGGGCTGTGTGATGAGCCTGGCGCGCCGGTTCGCCCTGCTGCATGCGGCGCAGCAATGTGGCGCCTGGGTCATCGAGGATGACTACGACGGCGAGTTTTTTTTTGGCGGCCGACCACCACCCACCCTCAAGAGCGTGGACACACACGGCCAGGTAATTTATGTCGGCACCTTCAGCAAATCTCTTTTCCCGGCGCTGCGCCTGGGCTATTTGTTGGTGCCGCCAGCCCTGGTAGACACCTTTGGCACCATGATGAGCAATTTTTTGGCGGGTGTGCCATCCCACACCCAGTCCATCGTGGCCGAGTTCATTGATGAAGGGCACTTCGCCTCCCATGTCCGCCGCATGCGGCAGCTTTACCGGGAGCGTCATGATGCCCTGCTGGCAGCCGCGGGTCAGCGCCTGGGCGGGCTGCTGCAAGTCTTGCCCGCCCACAGCGGTCTGCACACGGTAGCCCTGTTGCCTGCAGCAGTCTCGGACATGGCCGTGTCGCACGATGCTGACTTGCAACAGGTCACAGCCTCGCCGCTAGGCCGATATGCGCTGGCCCCGGTGAGTACGAATGGCCTGGTGCTGGGCTTTGGGGGCGTATCACCCCAACTTATTGCTGCCGGCGTGGAGGTGCTGGCGCGAGTACTGGAGCGGCGACTGGCCCCTGCAGTGAGGCGCAAGGGCAAAGCCTGAGCCCTGTTCTGTGGTTTGTCAAAAGCTTCAAAACGGCTCTGTGCAGCCTACACTCACCCTGGCAAAATCAACGTCCCGACCATCCTGTTGGCCAAAAAAGCCTCTGATTTGGTGCTTGTCGTATCCCGGAGCGAAACCGCATGACCCATGAAGACTTGATGATTCAGTGCAAAACCAAGCCCTACTGGTGGGATGACGCACCCCGCCCTGCCCTGCCCGACCTGGCGCTGCCAACCACGGTTGACGTGCTGGTGGTTGGCGCCGGCTACACCGGCCTGCATGCCGCCTTGCAAACCGCCCGCGGCGGACGCTCGACCTTGGTGGTTGACGCCGAGGAAGCCGGCTGGGGCTGCAGCACGCGCAATGGCGGCCAGATCTCCACCAGCATCAAGCCCGGTTTTGACCAACTGGCCAAACGACACGGCGAGCAACTGGCATTGGGCATTCTGCGCGAAGGCCAACAGTCGCTGGAATGGGTTGCCGAATTTGTCCGCAGCGAAGGCATTGACTGCGATTTCGCTCAAGTCGGGCGTTTCCATGCAGCACACAACGCCGCCCAATACCAGGCGCTGGCTGACAAACTCAAGCTCCAACCAGCCAAGCTGAAGATTAAAGCCCATGTGGTGACCCGCTCAGAGCAAAGGCAGGAGCTGGGCAGCGACGCCTACTGGGGCGGCGTGGTCTACGAGCAGCACTGCTCGGTGCACCCGGCGCGCTACCACCAGGGCCTGTTGGAGCGAGCCCAGGCTGCGGGCGTGCTGGTGGCGCCGCGCTGCCCTGCCACAGCGATTACCAAACAGGGCCAGCAGTTTCGGGTGAGCACGGCTCGCGGCGATGTGTTGGCGCGCGATGTGGTGATCGCCACCAATGGCTACACCGGCAATCTCACGCCCTGGTTGGCGCGCAGGGTGATACCGATCGGCAGCTACATGATCGCCACCGAGGCCCTACCAGAGGGCCTGATGGACCGCCTGATACCGAAAAACCGTATCGTCAGCGACACCCGAAAAGTGGTGTTTTACTACCGCTCCTCACCGGACCGGCAACGTATCTTGTTTGGTGGACGGGTCTCGCACCAGGAGACCGACCCGCGGGTCAGTGGGCCCAAGCTGCATGCTGATATGGCGGCCATATTTCCCGAGCTGGCGACGGTGCGCATCAGCCACTCATGGTGCGGCTTTGTGGCTTACACATTCGATGAATTGATGCACTTGGGCAAGCACGATGGCCTGCACTACGCCATGGGCTACTGCGGCGCTGGTGTTGGTACATCCAGCTACTTTGGTATGCGCATCGGGCAGCAGGTGCTGGGCCTCAAAGAGGGCCAGACCGCATTGGACGGACTGGCCTTCCAAACCCGGCCCCTGTACAGCGGCAACCCCTGGTTTTTAGCCCCCTCGGTAGCCTACTACCGGCTGCGTGACCGGTTGCCAATTTAAGGGTGGTTTTTTGCTTGTGGCGCTCGGGACTGACTGCTGGCCTGGCCTTCAAGCACTGTCACGCGCCACAGCGTACGCGGCCGGCTCAGGTCAACCAACGGGGCTGCATGCAAGAGCAGGCTGTTGTCCCAAACAACCAGGTCTCCGTTGTCGTAATCATGGGTGTGCCGGTAGCGGTCCTGGGTTGAATGGGCCGAGAGCTCGCGCAACAGGGTCAGGGCCTCGGCGTCGTCCATGCCCTCAATACCAAACGAGCTGCCGCTGACCGCATAGAGCGCCCGGCGGCCGGTGAACGGGTGTTCTTTGACCAGCGGATGGTGCACCCAGCTGACGCGACCAGCCTGCTCGGCAGTGAGCACCGAGGCCACAGTGCGCGATTGGTGGTTCAGATCATCGCGGTTGCCGTAATGGTGGCGCACCATCAGGGCGGCGATCTGCTTCTTGCGCAGCGCACTGAGGTCGTCATAGGCCGCCGCCTGGTTGGCAAAGGTGGTGCCGTTGCCCCCAGAGGGCATGTCAAGGGCATGCAAAATCGTGCATCGCGCGGGGACGGCAAGGTAGGAATAATCAGTATGGAAGTAGGTTCCGGCGTCTGCCAGGCCGGTAGGCCGACCGTCTTTGACGACATTGGAGAGAATCAGCACACGCGGATCTTGTGGGTGATGAAAAGTGTCGATCACATGGGGCGAGGGCTCGCCCCAATACTGGGCAAAGCGCACCAGCTCGGAGGGCGAGAGCGACTGCTTCTTGAGCACAATAAAACCGTGCTGGTGCAGAGCATCGCTGAGCCACAACTGCTGCTGGGCGCTCAGAGGTTTGGACGCATCAAGCCCGTCTATGCAGGCACCCACAACATGACTCAAGCGGGTGGCAGTAAGCATGGCGTCAATTGATCACTTCAGGCGAAAAAATACTCGGCAAAAAAAGCGCGATTTCGGGAAAGACAATTACGGCAAGCAACGCGATCAACATCGGAATGACCATGAAGCCGGCGATGGGCCAGGCTGTGAAGATCAGCCACACCAGCATGAAAAACTGGGCCAAAAAAACACAATGCGGATTGCCTTGGGAGTGACTTGTGGCAATCATCAGCGCGGACGGCCTATCGGCTGACCGCGCCCTCAACAACCATTACTTGATGGCGTTGATCTTTGCGAAAATCGCCTCTGCCCCAACTTCTTTGGCGTAAGCCATCATGACCGGATCAACCAGCTTTTGCATTTGCACCCGCTCGGTGAACGGAATTTGCTTGAGTTTGCCCTCTTTGGCGTACTTGTCGAGTTTGTCCTGATCTTCAGAAGACTCGATTTGACGACCATAGGCGCCTGCCTCTTTGCCAGCTTTGATGATGGCAGCCTGCAAATCGGCCGGCAATTTCTTCAGGGTTTTGACCGAGAAGCACAGCGGACGGATGGTGATGGCATGGCGCGTCATCAAGATGCTGGGCGCGACCTCGTAGAACTTCATCGCCTCGACCCCTGCAGCCTCGTTTTCGCCGGCCTGTATCACACCATTTTGGATCGCGTTATAAACCTCGTTGTAAGCGATGACGGTGGGTGCCATGCCAACCGCGGCGAAGGTGCGGCTCCAGATGGGCGCGCCCTGAACCCGAACCTTGAGGTTTTTCAACTCGGTGAGGTTGGTGGCTGCTTTGTTGGCGAATATATTGCGTACACCACCGCCGGCATAGCCAATGAGCATGACCTCGGCTTTTTGCTCTACCTCATCGGCAATCGGCTTGAGCAGATCTTGATCGAGCACTTTGTTCCAGTGGTTCAGGTCGCTGAACAGAAAAGGCGCGTCTATGAACGGCGCAGCCTTGGAAAAAGTCGACATATGGGCTGGGGAAACAATGGCGTAATCAACCGCCTTACCCTGGTTCATGTAGGCGAAATAGTCTTTCTCCAGCCCGAGCTCGCTGTTTTTGTGCAGCACAAAGTTGATTGGCTTGCCGTAGTATTTTTTGACCAGTTCCTCAAACCGGACCATGGCCTTGGTAAAGGCATGGTCGTCACCAAACTGGGATGCGCCGTGCAGGGTGATGGCCTGCTGCGCTTGGGCGCCAACTGCCAGCATGGCCGCGAGCAGCGCGCCGATCAAGGGCTTGAAAATTTTCATTGGTGTCTCCTGGGTGGTTGAGTCGACCGAGTTGAACAGTGCACATTGGCTTGAATTGACTCAGCTAGAGATGCTAATGTCAAAGCCGAGCCGGGGCCATGAGGGTTAACCATAGGACTCTCAAGCCTATGCAACGTAGCCGCTCATGCACAATCTGCCGAACGTGCGCCTACCCGGCTATCACCAAGCCAAGCACACCACCACTGAAAGATAGCGTATGAAACACATCGGATTTGTCGGAGCCTCGGGCTTGATGGGTCATGGCATTGTCAAAAATTTACTCGCCAAGGGCTTTGAGGTGTCCCTGACCATCCATACCCGGCGCGAGCCACTGCAGGACCTGCTGGCTGCCGGGGCCCGGGTCGTCGATACATTCGCCGAGCTCAGCGACTGCGACGCGGTCATGCTGTGCGTCACTGGGTCACCCCAGGTCGAGGCCGTGGTGCAGGGCTCCCATGGCCTGCTGAGCCGGGCGCGCCAGGGCCTGATCATCATCGACACGTCAACCAGCGAACCTGACTCAACCCGCCGTTTGGCGGGGCTGTGCGCTGCACACGGCATGCTGTTTGTTGACGCACCGCTCGCCCGCACGCCAGTAGAGGCCGAGGCTGGCCGGCTCAACACCATGGTGGGTGCCGATGCGGCGGTGTTTGCAAGCATTGAGCCGGTGTTGAAGGCTTATTGCGAAAATATTTTCCATGTGGGCGAAACCGGCGCTGGACATGTGGTCAAACTGCTCAACAACTTCTTGGGGCAAGCCATCACCACCGCCAGTGCGGAGGCCTTTGCGGTCGGTGCCAAAGCCGGCATTAATGTCCATCAGTTGGTGCGCGTAATCTCAGCCGGAGCCGTTAATTCCGGGCTGTTTCAGGCCATGGCCAAGACCCTGGATGGGGACTACACCGGCCTCAGGTTTGAGTTGAACAATGCCGCCAAGGATTTGCGCTATTACGTCCATCTGGCAGAAAACGCAAAAGTTCCCTCGCAGGTGGGTAGCAGCGTGCACCAAAGCCTGATGACGGCCTGCGCGCTGGGCTTTGGCCAAGAGTGGGTGCCCGCGCTGGTCAAGGCGCAGGCCAAGCTCAACCAGGTCAAGATCGGCAAGGCCGACTAACTGGGTGCAAGCACCCAGCGGTCTGCGAATCAAAGGGTCTGGTTTAGCGAGGCTGACATGAAACGACCCAACATTGTCTATATCGTCGCCGACGATCTGGGCTATGCCGACCTGGGTTGTTACGGCGGGCGTGCTGCCAAATTCGGGGCTGTATCCCCTGTGCTTGACGCCATCGCAGCCGATGGCATCAAGTTCACTCAGGGTTATGCCAACTCGCCAGTCTGCTCGCCGACACGCTTTGCGCTGATGACCGGGCGCTACCAGTACCGCTTGCGCGGCGCTGCAGAAGAACCCATCAACAGCAAAAGCAGGGGCAGTTCCACCCTGGGCCTGCCTCCAGCGCACCCCACCCTGCCTTCGCTGCTGCGAAACGCCGGCTACCAAACAGCTCTGATGGGCAAGTGGCACCTGGGCTATCCGCCCTATTTCGGCCCCCTGATGAGCGGCTACGAGGAATTTTTTGGGCCCATGTCGGGCGGGGTCGACTACTTCACCCACTGCAATTCCACGGGGCAGCACGATCTCTACCTGGCCGACTTGGAGCACCATGCCCAGGGCTATCTGACCGATCTGATCTCCAGCCATGCGGTGGACTACATTGCCCGTAAGGCAGCATTGGCGCGGCTGGGGCAGCCCCTGCTGCTCAGTTTGCATTACACCGCCCCACACTGGCCCTGGGAGACCCGCGAAGACCAAGCCCTGGCAGCCACGCTTGGCAAGCAAATAGTCCATCTGCATGGCGGGAATATTCACACCTACCAGCGCATGATTCACCACATGGACGAAGGCATCGGTCAGGTGATGCAGGCGCTGCGCGATCATGGCCTGGCGGAGAATACTTTGCTGGTGTTTACCAGCGACAACGGGGGCGAGCGGTTTTCTGACAACTGGCCCCTGGTGGGCGGCAAGATGGATTTGACCGAGGGTGGTATCCGGGTCCCCTGGATCGCCCACTGGCCCGGGCAGATCAGAGCTGCTCAGGTCAGCCAGCAACACTGCATGACGATGGACTGGACAAGCACTCTGCTTGACGCTGCAGGCGTGGCGTCCCATCCGGATTACCCGCTGGATGGTGTGTCGCTGCTGCCAGTGCTCCTGCAGCCCGGGTTCGAGTTCGCACGCCCCCTACACTGGCGCATGAAACACCGACAACAGCGCGCCCTGCGAGATGGCGCCTGGAAATACCTGCGTGTGGACGACCATGACTACCTGTTTGACCTGTCGGCAGATGAACGCGAGCGCGCCAACCGAGCCGGCGACCAACCCACACGCCTGGCCACCATGCGGGCTCAGTGGGAGGCTTGGAATGCAGCCCTGCCGCCGGTACCCGAGGAGGCCACTGTGAGCCTGGTGTACTCGGCAAGGGATATGCCCTAGTCTGCCGGGCTCATGGTTCAGGCATTGCCAGGGCATCGGTTGTTTTGCGTTGAGACCAAACCGCCTTGCTATTTCTCTTGCCATTTGCCTTGCCACACACCTTGTCACACACCTGTCTTGCGAATGAACATTCTCGGTTAAAGTGATCCGCCCGCTAACCAGGAGACAAACACCATGAAACTCAAGCCCGCCCTGCGCAGCTTTGCCGCCGCCTGCCTCGTCGCTCTGGCGCTGCCACTGCTGGCGCAAAACCAGCCGATCAAAATCCTGCTGGGCTTTCCAGCCGGCGGCTCGGTGGATATCACGGCACGGGTTTTGGCCGACAAAATGAAAGACACACTCGGCGTTCCGGTGCTGGTTGAAAACCGTGCCGGCGCGGGTGGCCGCATTGCGGCACAAGCGGTCAAGGATGCTGCGCCCGATGGCAACACCCTCATGCTTGCCCCCTTTGCGGTGATGGTGGTGCAACCCATGGTGTTCAAGAGCATCAAGTACGACACCGGAAAAGACTTTACCGCCCTGGGTAGCGTGGTGAGTTTTCCCCTGGCGCTGGCCGCAGGGCCAGCGACGCCGGCTAAAAACATGCGCGAACTGGTGGATTGGCTGCGCGCCAATCCAGACAAAGCCAACTACGGCTCGCCAGCGGCAGGTTCGATGCCGCACTTCCTTGGAGAATTGTTAGCCAAAAACACCAATTTGACGCTCACCCATGTGCCCTTTCAAGGGGGTGCGCCCATGGTGCAAAACCTGCTGGGCGGGCAGATATCTATTGCCTTTGACACGCCAGCAGAATTTGCCGAGCAGCACCGGGCTGGCAAGCTGCGCCTGCTCGCCGTCTCAAGCGCTCAACGCGCGGCCCAGTTTCCCGAGGTGCCAACCTTCCAGGAGCAGGGCATTGCGGTCGATGCCAGCGCCTGGTTTGCCCTGTTTGGGCCAGCCGCCATGGCGCCGGCTGTGAGCGGGCGAATCAACAACGCCTTGCAGGCAGCCCTGCGGCAGGCCGATGTAGCCGAACGCCTCGGCAAACTGGGGCTGACCATCAGCCCAAGTTCGGCCGATGAGATGACCCGCCGTCTGGCAGATGACAAAGCCCTGTGGGGCCCGCCAATCAAGGCCTCTGGATTCATGGCCGACTGATTCAAGCGCTGCGCGGTGGCAAAAACAGCGATTGCAGATCATTGAGAAAATCATAGCCCCGCAGGCTGGGGCGCACCCGAGAGAGGTCGCGCTCAAGCAGGCCACGCTGTTCAGCCTGCTCCAATGCGGGCGCAACGGCGCTCAGGGCCAGCCCGGTGCGCTCAGCAAACAGTTGCAGGTCAAAGCCGTCTTTCAGGCGCAGCGCGTTGAGCATGAATTCAAAAGCCAGGTCGGCCCGGCTGACCTCTTGGCTCTGCGCCACACCTTGGCCGGCCAGCGCACGCTGCATAAAGAGCTGCGGCTCACGAAACCGTACCTGGCGCACCACCCGATGGGCAAAACTAAGTTTACTGTGGGCACCAGCACCCAGGCCCAGGTAGTCGCCAAACTGCCAGTAATTGAGGTTGTGCCAGCACCGGTGCCCGTCCCGTGCGTAGGCTGATACCTCGTAGCGCTGAAGGCCGGCCGCCCCCGCTGTGTCGGTGATCAGGTCGAGCATGTCGCTGGCGCTGTCCTCATCAGGCAGCACTGGCGGGTATTTGGCAAACCGTGTGTTGGGCTCTACCGTGAGGTGGTAGACCGAGATGTGCGGTGGCGAAAGCGAGAGTGCGGTACTCAGGTCTGCTGACAAATCGGCCAGGGTTTGGCCGGGCAGACCGTACATGATGTCAAGATTAAAAGTATCAAAGGTCTGCGCCGCCTCTTGCGCTGCTGCCAAGGCCTGCGCCCGGTTATGCACCCGCCCCAGCGCGGTCAAAAAACCATCGTGAAAACTCTGTACGCCAAGTGACAGCCGGGTCACGCCAGCTGCGCGAAACGCCCGAAAACGGTCGGTCTCGAAGCTGCCGGGGTTAGCCTCGAGCGTGATCTCGCAGTCGGCCGCCAGCCGCAGACGGGCCCGGATGCCGCCTAGCATTTGGTCGATGGCGGCGGGTGAAAACAGGCTGGGCGTGCCTCCACCAATGAACACACTGTGCACCGTGCGGCCCCATACCAGCGGCAACGCTGCCTCGAGATCGGCCATCAAAGCATCCAGATAACGCTGCTCTGGCAGATCGGCCGTGCGCATTTCGTGAGAGTTGAAATCACAGTAAGGACATTTGTGGATGCACCATGGCAAGTGCACATACAGCGACAGCGGGGGCAGCGCTGCGAGCTGCAGCGTACCGGGGCGCATATAGTGCAAAACATCGTGTACCGGGGCGCCCGCCTCGGTCTGCGGCAGCGTTGTCAGGATGGGTATCACGCCGCCCGTTTCATGTGCGGGTGTTCATACAGCACTGTGCCAACGCTCGCGCATCAGCGCCACCATGGCGCGAGCCGCCTGCCCGCGGTGGCTGTGCGCATTCTTGGTCGTCTCTGGCAGTTCGGCAAAGGTTTTTCCGAATTGGGGAATGAACATCACCGGATCGAAACCAAAGCCCTTGTCACCGCAGGGCGCACGGCTGATCTCGCCAACAGCCCGCCCCACCGCGATGAGTGGCTCGGGGTCTTGCGCTGAGCGTAGCGCGACCAGGGTACTCACCAAGGCGGCACCACGCTGCTCAATGTGTTGCATCTGTGCCAGCAGGGCCAGCACATTGTTGTCATCGCCCTTGGCATAGCCGAATTGGCAGGCGTAGTCGGCAGTCTGCACGCCGGGCAGGCCGCCAAAGGCGTCGACGCACAGGCCGGCGTCGTCTGCCAGTGCCGGCAGTCCACTGTGATGAGCCGCGTGGCGGGCCTTGGCAAGCGCGTTTTCCACAAAAGTACCGAAGGGTTCATCTGCAGGCTCAATGCCAAGAGCGCTTTGGGTGACCAGCTCATAACCCAGAGGCGCCAGCAGGGCCCGCAGCTCACCAAGCTTGCCAGCGTTGTTAGACGCTAAAACTATTTTCATCGCAGCCTGGATCAAGCCTGGTTGAGGCCGGTATTCGGCTGGCCTAACCCGGACTTCAAGGCATTTTTTTGCAGACCAGTCAGGGCGCTGCAGCCGGTTTCGGCCAAGGCCAGCAGAGCGTCCATTTGCAGCCGGGTGAAAGCCGCCCCCTCGGCTGTGCCCTGCACCTCGACAAAATGGCCGGC
>BJGT01000035.1 GCA_014190675.1 Comamonadaceae bacterium
CGCTGCTGACCGGCAACGCCGTGCTTTACAAACCGTCTGAATACGCCACCCTGACCGGGCTGGCCATGGCCCGCCTGCTGCATGCAGCGGGCGTGCCGGCTGACGTGTTTATCGCCCTGGTGGGCGGTGCCGAGGTGGGTGCGGCCTTGCAGGCGCAACCCATCGACGGCCTGTTTTTTACCGGCTCGCATGCCACCGGCGCCCGCATCGCTCAGGCCCTGGGGCCGCGCATGGTCAAGCTGCAGCTCGAACTCGGCGGTAAGGACCCGACCTATGTTTGCGACGATGCGAACCCCCAGGTGGCGGCCGAGTCGCTGGCCGATGGCGCCATGTACAACACCGGCCAGAGCTGCTGCTCGGTGGAGCGCATCTATGTGCACGCCAGCATTCACGACGCCTTTGTGGCCGCGTTTTTGGCCACGGTACACAGCTTCAAAGTCGGCGACCCGGCGGCTGAGGACACCTATATTGGCGCCATCACCCGCGCGCCGCAACTCGATGTGCTGGAGGCCCAGGTGATGGACGCCGTGGCCAAGGGCGCGACCCTGCACTGTGGTGGCCATCGCCTGCCCGGCCCCGGCAATTGGTTTGCCCCCACGGTACTGACCGGCGTGGACCACAGCATGACGATCACGCAAGAGGAGAGCTTCGGCCCGGTGATCGGCATCCAGAAGGTGGCCAGTGACGCCGAAGCCGTGACCCTGATGAACGACACCCGCTACGGCCTGACCGCCGGCGTCTTCACCCCCGACGAGGCCCGCGCCCGTACGTTGCTGAGCCAAGTCAAGGCCGGCAGCGTGTACTGGAACTGCTGCGACCGCGTCAGCCCCCGCCTTCCCTGGAGCGGCCACGGCGACTCGGGCGTTGGCCTAACCCTGTCCACCTACGGCATCCAGACCTTCACCCGCCCCAAGGCCTGGCACTTGCGGCAGGCATGAGCGCTGACGGTTTCGCCGCCGGGCCGCCCCAAGGCGAAATGCACCCCCTTGGGGGGCAGCGCAGCACACGAAGTGGCAAGCGCGGGGGCCATATCACTTTTTTTGATCTGGACCACACGCTGCTCAGCGGTGACAGCGATGTGCTGTGGTGCGACTTCCTGATCGCGCAGGGCCTGCTGGATGCGGCGGGCTTTGGCGCCCAAAACGCCGACATGGATGCGCGCTACCGGGCCGGCACCGTCGGCCTGGACGAATTCGCCAACTTTTATGTCGGCACCCTGGCCGGGCGTTCGCCCAAAGATTGGGAGCCGCTGCGCCAGCGCTTTCTGCGCGAGGAGATCGTGCCTCGAATCCCGCCGTCGGCCCTGGCACTGGTGCAGCAGCACCAGGCGGCAGGCGATCTGGTGGTGATGACCACCGCCACCAACCGTTTCATCACCGAACTCACAGCAGCGCATATCGGCATTGCGCACCTGATTGCCACCGAACCGATGGTCGCCAATGGCATTTTTACCGGCCGCACCACTGGCGCGCTCAATATGCGCGAAGGCAAGGTCACCCGGCTGCACGCTTGGCTGCAAGCCCGCGAGCAGGCGCTGGACCAGTTCAAGAGCAGCGCCTACAGCGACTCCATCAACGACCTGCCGCTGCTGTCGGCGGTGCAACGGCCCGTGGCGGTGGACCCGGATGCCCGGCTGCGCAAGGAGGCCATGCAACGCGGCTGGCAAATCCTCGAACTGGTGCGCTAGCCCTATCGACTTTGCGCTAGGGCACTGACGTCTAGCGATCGCCACCACCGGGCGTATTGCCTTTTTCACCCTGCCTGCCAGCGCGCCAGTGGGTGTTGCAGGTGCCAAAGCGGCTGCGCTACTTTTTACAGCGCGACGGGTGTGATTGGCCGCCAAAAACCCAGGCCATAGTTGGCCTCATTCGGTTGAATTTCCTCCGTTGGGATGCGATTTCTCCTGATTCATGCTGGTTTTTGATAGTTGAGGAAATCCGCACCGGCGGCTGTTTGGTAATAAATAAGTCCTTGGCGTTAGACTTTGCGGAATGCACCCCGCCATCGCCCAACACCGCTCCGGCATTTCTGCTATCTGCAAGCGGTACCACATTCACCGGTTGGAAGTGTTTGGCTCGGCCGCGAGGGGAGACGATTTCAACCCCGCCAGCAGCGACGCTGATTTTTTAGTGGAGTTTGCGCTCGACGCCCAGCCCGACCTCGCGGCTTTTTTTGGCGCCAAGACCGATCTGGAGAAGTTACTGGGACGTGGCGTGGATTTGGTAGAACCCGGTGCCGTGCGCAACCCCTATGTGCTGGCCAGCATCAACCGCAACCGCGAAGCCGTCTATGCAACGTGATCCGCGCGCATTTCTTTGGGACGTGCGCGACGCCGCTTTGGCGATTCAGTCGTTCACTGCAGGCATGGACGTTGTAGCCTATGCCGCCAACGAAATGGCGCAAGCAGCAGTAGAGCGCAAATTTGAAATCATTGGCGAAGCGCTCAATTAGTTGTCCAAACTGGATGCTGCCTTGGCCAAGCGCATTCCCCACCTCGCGCAAATCGTTGCGTTTCGTAACCAACTCTTTCATGGCTACGCGGCCGTCAAAGGCAGTACGGTATGGGGTGTGACGAAAAACGCACTGCCACCGCTGATTGAGACGGCGCAAACCCTTTTGGATGAGTTGGACGGTGCCCCGTAGCGAGTCATCGCTATGTTGTCTATAGCGCTTACCAAAAAATCGCCTGTTCCCGCTTAAGGTGTAGCCCCGATGCACCTTGCGGTCTTGGCCATCAGGGGCGTAGCGCGATTCGTATTCAAACCAACTTTTTTGAATTGTGTGCCCTGCGGTATGCGTTGTATTTTGAGGTTGTCCGGGAACGCTAGGATGTTTGATTCCGTGCGTCGTACTGGACCAGAAGCAGGCGGCAAAGAAGGCCCCCTGACCCAAAAGCCTCGCTATGATGCGAAAATTGATGCATACTTGCATCAAACTTTATCCGGAGTGAAATATGAGAACCACTGTCACGATTGATGACGCTCTGTACGAGAAAGCCCTGGAGGTCGCTGACCCCCAGATGGACCGGGCCGACATTTTTCGGGAAGCCATGAAAACCTTTGTGCGCGTGCAGGCGGCTAAGCGTTTAGCGGCTCTGGGCGGTGCTTTGCCTGAGATGCAAGACGTACCGCGCCGAGGCGCACAAGCGGCATTGCCATGACGGTGTTGGTGGATACCTCGGTTTGGGTCGATCATTTCCGCCGCCCCAATGCCGTGCTGGCCGAACTGATGGTGCTTGATCAGGTGTTGACGCACCCCCTGGTGGTGGGTGAACTGGCTTGCGGCACACCGCCAGAGCCGCGGCTGCGGACCTTGGGCGACATGGCGCTGTTGTTGCCCGCAGATCAGGCCGCGCCCGCTGAGGTGAGAGATTTCATCGAAAGAGAAGCATTATTTGGTCTGGGCTGCGGATTGATCGACTTGACGCTGTTGGCCTCAACGCTCATTACCTCAAGTGCCCAACTTTGGACGCTCGACCATCGCCTGGCCTCTTTGGCCGCCCGTTTTGGCGTTTGCTTTGCATCGTCAATGCATTAGCGCAAACATTGCAAATCATCCGGTTGAACAAAGTCCTCAAACAGCTGCACTCGGCACCCGCAAGCCCATGACGCTGGACAATATCCGTCAGCAGTTGCCGCCCCTGGGCTTTACCGCATCGGCAAATTCACTGTCCAAACCCCGTCTGCTGCCTTGGTGCACGACTGCCAGTTGCTCAGCGAAACCCTGTACCCGGAGGTGTTTGACACCGTCGCCGATGCGATTTTTACGCCCACCCGCACCATCGAGGTTGACCGCCCGCACAAGCCCGCCTGTGGCACCGTCTGGAGCCTGCTGGATCCGGCCATGCTTGCCACCATTCCGCCGCTGGCGACCTCGGCGGCATGAGGCGGGGTTGCGCAAGTTGATGCGGTTTGACTTGACCCTAAAACAAAAAGCGCGGACAGATGCACGACCGCTTTGCGCTTTTAAAGCCCAAGTGTGATCTGATGGATAAGGAGCGCTCCAATCATGGCGGGTAAATTCCCCTCCGCTTGTGGCGCCTCCTCTCCTGTATCTGGGCTTCCAAAACCTCGCCCTCGAGATGAGGATTTTGATTGTCGCGATTATGATGGCATATATGCTATCGTTTCATCATGTCAAAGCGAATCATCCTCGATACCAATGTGCTGGTTTCTGCGTTCACAAGTGCTGAGGGCTCTTCTCGCTCGGTGTTGCGTGGCGTGCTGCAAGGCAAGTGGCAGCCGCTGGTTTCACTGTCTCTATTTCTTGAATACGAAGATGTGCTGTCCAGGCCGCAAACGATAGCGCGTTGCCCGCTGCCCGATGCAGAGCGGGAGGATTTGATGGATGCCTTTGCTTCTCGCTGCCAGATGATTGAATTGCACTATATGTGGCGACCCAACCTGCGAGATGAGTCGGATAACCATGTGTTTGAACTGGCAGTCGCCACACAAGATGCCGTGTTGCTGACTTGGAATTTGCGGGATTTTGCCAGTGCCGAACTGCGTTTTCCGCACATACGAGTTTTGACCCCGGCGCAGTGGCTGGCTTTGGAAATTTTGGTTAAATAAATTGGTCATTCAATTGAAAGAAGGAGAACAAACCATGTCAACACTAACTGTTAGATTGCCTGACAGCAAGCACCAAAGGCTGAAAGAAGTCGCGCGTGCGCGTGGCCTGAGCATCAATAAATTTATAGAAGAGCTCACCACTATCGCCATAGCGCAGCAAGATGCGTTAACCCGCTTTACCCTTCGCGCCGGTCGTGGTGATTTGGACAAGGGGTTGGAGACTTTGAATAAGCTAGATGCAGCGTTTAAGTAAAAATACGACGCTCTGACGATGATTCCTGGTTCTGTCGCATTCAGCAGAAGCCACCCCTCCCCGGCCATGCTTGTCACCATTCCGCCACTGGCGAGTCCGGCGGCATGAGGCTGGGCCGGTTATCCAGCCACGCCCCCTGCCCCTGTGACAGCGGCCAGACCTACGTGGACTGCTGCGGCCCCTGGCATGCCGGGCTGGCGCAGGGCCTTCATGCGCCGACGCCCGAGACCCTGATGCGCTCGCGCTACAGCGCCTATGTGTTGGGCCTGATCGATTATTTGCTCGCCACCTGGCATCCTGCCACCGCCCCGGGCGAGCTCGAGCTGCCCCCGCTCAAGTGGCTGGGCCTGGAGGTTCGCTTGGCCCAGGCCTCGGCAGATGCCGGTGTGGTGGAGTTTGTCGCGCGTTGCCGCGAAAACGGCCGCGCCCAGCGTATGCACGAAACCAGTCGCTTCGTGCGCGAGCAGGGGCGTTGGTACTATGTCGACGGCATCATCGAGCTGCAGGCTTAAGCCGCGCAGTGCCTGGCTAGCCCAGCCCCAGGTCAGCCCTGGCCATCTTTACTGCCTCACCAGACCCGCCACAACATGCGGCCGCCAAAGAAGATAAACAGGGCGCCAATTGCAGCTTCAAGCCAATGGCGAAAGCGGGCATAGCCGGCGCGCACCTGCTGGCGTTGAAATAGCCAGCCCAGCGCAGCGAGGTAGGTGGCGTTGCAACTGACCATGATGGCGATCGAGGCCAGGCCAGTCGCCAAATTGGTGTTGAGGATGCCGGTGGCCGCATAGATCGAGGTGATGAACAAAATTGCCTGTGCGTTGGAGAGCGCGGTGACCAGGCCAAGCAGGGCCGTCTTGCGGTAGTCTGCCAGGCCGGTGGCGGCAGGCAGAGCGGCCGCAGTTGCCGTTGCCTCGGGGTTTTGGCTTGCCCGGTGAATGAGTTTGCAGCCCAGCCAGATCAAATAAAACCCGCCAAACAGGCTCACCCCCAGGCGCAGCCAGGGGAAAGCCTTGAGAACTGCCGCCCAACCCAGCAGCGCCAGGCTCGCCAGCAGCGCCATGCCGCTCACATTACCCAAAATGGCAAAACCGACATGGGCCGGCGTTCGTGTCACGGCCACATGGGTCACCATCAGCACATTGGGCCCTGGCGAGGGCACCACGGCGACCCACAAAATTGTGAACGAGGCGAGTACCGAGAGCTCAAGTCCCATGGGCGCAACAGGTAGCCAAAATGCCAAAACTGTCAGGGCTTGGCCATGCCTTGTTGCACCGCCGGTCGGGCCCCCATGCCTGCAAACCAGCGCTGCACCGACGGAAAATCAGCCAGCGCGACCCGATGCCATTCATGTCTTGCGATCCAGGGGTAGGTGGCGATGTCTGCGATGGAATAGTCGCCGGCAATGAACTCCTGGTCCTCCAACTGGTGGTCCAAAACTTTGTACAGGCGCCGCGTCTCCTGGGTGTAGCGTTCAATGGCATAGGGTACTGGCTGGGGTGCGGCGCGAAGAAAATGATGCGCCTGACCAAACATGGGCCCGATTCCTCCCATTTGGAACATCAGCCACTGCATCACTTTGAATTGCTGCGCCGGGTCACCCGGCAGCAACTTGCCACTTTTATAGGCCAGGTAAAGCAGGATGGCGCCCGATTCAAACAGCGCAAATGCCTGGCCCTTGGGCCCGGCATGGTCAACAATGGCCGGAATACGGTTGTTGGGGCTGATCTTGAGGAACTCTGGTGCGAACTGTTCCCCTTGGCCGATGTTCACTGGCTTCACGCGGTAGTCCAGGCCGGTTTCCTCCAGCATGATGGAGACCTTGCGCCCGTTGGGTGTGCTCCATGTGTACAAATCAATCAAGTCAAACTCCGGTTGTCAAGGCGCCTGCCAGCGCGGCGGCGCAAGGGTAACCGCTATTTCCAGATCGGCCAGAATGCGGCCAAGCTAAGTTTTGTCCACCCCGGAGTTCAGTTATGCGTCTGTTTGCGGCATCTATCGGCACCGAGACCAACACCTTTGCACCGATTCCCACGGCATTGGAGAGTTTTCATGAAGCGTTTTATGCGCTCCCCGGTCAGCACCCCGAGGACGCCAAGCTGTGCACCGCGCCGCTGTGGGTGGCGAGGCGCCGGGCCCGGGCCGAAGGTTGGACCCTGATCGAAGGCTCCTGCTCTTGGGCCGAGCCGGCCGGCCTGGTCTCGCGCCAGGCCTTTGAGCAGTTGCGCGACGAGATGCTTGGCCAGTTGCGCGCCGCCTTGCCGCTCGATGGCGTGGTGCTGGGTTTGCACGGCGCCATGGTGGCCCACGGTTATGACGACTGCGAAGGCGATTTGCTGGAGCAGGTGCGCGCCATCGTTGGGCCGGCCGTGCCCATCGGCGTTGAGCTCGACCCGCACTGCCACCTGACCCGAAAGCGCGTTAGCAATGCCACCCTGATCATCTGCTTCAAGGAGTTCCCACACACCGATTTTGTGGCGCGCGGCGAGGAGGTGGTCGAGCTCACCCTGCGCGCGGCCCGCGGCGAGATCAAGCCGGTGATGTCGGTCTGCGACTGCCGCATGATTGGCAGCTTTCCCACCACCATCCAGCCCATGCGCGCCTTTGTGGACAAGTTCAGCGCGTTGGAGGGCAAGGACGGCGTGCTGTCGGTGTCGGCGGCGCATTGCTTCCCCTATGCCGATGTGCCTGAAATGGGCGCCCGCATGTTGGTCATTACCGATGACCGCCGGGCCGATGGAGACCGCTTGGCAATGGCGCTGGGCGAGGAATTTTTCGCCATGCGCGGCAAGACCCTTCCGCCTTACCACACCCCTGATGAAGTGATCGATCTGGCGCTGACTGAGCGCGGACCGGTGGTGATTGCCGATCCGTCAGACAACCCGGGTGGCGGTGCCCCGGGCGACTCCACCGTGATCCTGCGCCGCCTGATCGAGCGCGGCGTCAAAGGGGCCACCCTCGGGCCGATGTGGGACCCGATGGCCGTACGCCTGTGTTTCATGGCGGGCGTGGGCGGCCAGTTGCGCTTGCGTTTTGGCGGCAAGACTGCCCCGACCTCGGGCCAGCCGATCGATGCGCTGGTGACCGTCAAATCACTGGTGCGCGAGGCCTACCAAACCTTTGTTGACGCCGCTCTGCCCCTGGGGGACAGCGCGGCCATCGAGTTTGACGGCATTGAGGTCGTGCTGATCACCAAGCGTAATCAGGCCTTTGGCGCTGACCTGTTCACCGGCATGGGCGTCACGCTGGCCGACAAACGGCTGGTGGTGGTCAAGTCCACCAACCATTTCCACGCAGCGTTTTCGCCCCTGGCTAGCCGCGTGCTGTACTGTGATTCGGGTGGCCCGATCCCGCGTGACCATCGCCAGGTGCCTTACACAAGGGTTCAGAGGCCGATTTGGCCGCTGGACGAAGCCGCGCGGCCCGTGTTGCTGGAATGCTGAGATTCACCATCAATTTTTGTTTCACCAGGAGAAACCATGACGCCTTATGACCGCTTGAAGCAACTCGGCCTGGAGCTGCCCACCCCGGCTGTGCCGGTGGCCAATTACGTGCCTTTTGTTTTTGCCAACGGTTTTCTTTACCTGTCGGGTCAGGGCCCGCGCAAAGCCGACGGCTCCCAGCACACCGGCAAGGTGGGTGCCGATGTGAGCTTGGAGCAGGCCTACTTGCATGCGCAACTGACCGGCCTGAACCTGTTGTCGGTGGCTCACCTGGCACTCGGCGACCTGGGGCGGGTGCGCCGTGTGGTCAAGGTGCTGGGCATGGTGAACGGGACACCGACCTTTGCCGATCATCCCAAGGTCATCAACGGTTGCTCTGACCTGTTCGTCAACGTGTTTGGCGATGCGGGCAAACACGCCCGCTCTGCGGTGGGCATGGGCTCTTTGCCCGGCAATATTTCGGTCGAAATCGAGGTTATTTTCCAGGTGGACGGCTAGACAGGCCGGGGGAGCCTCCGATGACTGCCACCGCTGCCTCGGCGTCGGCGCAAACGGACATTCGCCGCGAGCTGGGGCTGCGGCCCGTCATCAATGCCTCGGGCACGATGACGGTGCTCGGGGCCTCGATCATGGTGCCCGAGGCCATCGCCGCTATGGCCGCCATTGCTGGCGAATTTGTCGAGATGCAGCAACTGCACCAGCTGGCCTCCGAGGCGGTCGCATCGGCTACTGGGGCCGAGGCCGGTTTCATTACTGCCAGCTGTGCCAGCGCCATCACGCTGGCAGTGGCCGCCACGCTAACCGGCGACCGGCTGCTGGCCATTGAGCGCCTGCCCGACACCACCGGTTTGAAGCGCGAGGTGCTGGTGCAGCTCGGCCACATGGTCGGCTATGGCGCCTCACTCGAGCAGACGATTGCCATGACCGGCGCCCGCGTCGTGCCGGTTGGCACGGTCAGCATGGCGCGGGATTACCAGCTGGACCAAGCCATTACCGGGAGCACCGCCTGCGCCGTGTTTGTCGTTTCGCACATGACCGTGCAGTACGCCATGCTAGGTTTGGAGGAGTTCTGCCGCATCTGCCATGCCAAGGGGGTGCCGGTGATTGTGGATGCCGCCTCCGAGTACGACCTGCGCGGATTTTTGGCAAGGGGCGCCGACTTGGTGGTCTACAGCGGTCACAAATTTTTAGGTGGGCCCACCAGCGGCATCGTGGCTGGCAGCAGGGCGCTGGTGCAGGCGGCCGCCTTGCAAAACCGCGGCATCGGCCGGGGCATGAAGGTTGGCAAGGAAAGCATTGCCGGTGTGATGGCCGCCCTTAAGGCCTGGGGTCGGCGCGACCATCAGGCCATCCGGGCCCGGGAGCGACAGGCGCTTGACCTTTGGATGCAGGTGCTGGCGCCTAGCGCCGATGTGCACTGCCGCCTGGTGCCTGACCCCACCGGCAACCCGCTCGACCGCTTGCGGGTCATCGTGTTGACAAGCAGCCATTGGACGGCCCGCCGCCTGGCTGATGCCCTGGCAGCGGCTGACCCCCCTGTCATGGTTCGCGACTACCAGACGGACCTGGGTTACTTTGACCTGGATCCGTGCAACTTACATCCCGGCGAGGCGGAAAAAGTGGCCCATCAATTGGCTGCCTGCCTGAGCCTGTGATGCTGCAGTGCAAGATTGTTCTGCGCGGCTGAATGTGCTTAAATGAAACAGGACTCAACAACATGGCCTGATGGGCAGCTGCAAATGGGCAAGCTGCATCACCTGGCCGATCAACAGGAGAACTCTTTATGACCAGTTCACGGCGTTCCATTTTGAAGGCAGGCGCGACAGCCGCCGCCTTGACCGGCATCGGCGCACCCCACGTGGCGCGCGCCCAACAAAAACCCCCGCGGCAAGTGCGCATGGTCCCCCACGGCGACCTGAATGTGCTCGACCCGATCTGGACCACCCAGAACATGGCGGCCTACCACGGCGCCATGATGTACGACACCTTGTTCGGCATTGATGCCAACTTCAACCCGCAGCCGCAAATGGTCGGCAAGACCGACATTTCGGCCGACCGCAAGACCTACACCTTTGAGTTGCGCCCCGGCCTGAAGTGGCACGATGGCACAGACGTCACCGCCCGCGACTGTGTGGCTTCCATCCGGCGCTGGCAGGCCAGGGACGGCGCTGGCCAGCATCTGTTCGAACGTGTGGCCGACACCCCGGTGGTTGACGCCAAGACCTTCCGTATCGTGCTCAAAGAGCCCTATGGTCTGCTGATCGATGCGCTGGCCAAGACCAGCACACCGCTGTGCGTGATGATGAAGGCCGAGATCGCCGCCACAGACCCCAACACGCAGATCACCAAGCACATTGGTTCTGGCCCGTTCAAGTTCATTGAATCAGAGTACCGGCCGGGCAGCCGAGTGGTCTATGAGCGCAACCCCGACTACGTGCCGCGCAGCGAGCCAGCTTCCGGGATTGCTGGCGGCAAGCGGGTGCTGCTCGACAAGGTGATCTGGGACATCATTCCGGATGCTCAAACTGCAGCCTCGGCGCTGATGGCAGGAGAGGTCGATTTCTTCGAAGTGCCGCCGATCGACATATTACCTACCCTCACGTCCTCGCCTGGTATCAAGACCGAAGTCTTCAGCAAATTGGGCAATGTGGGCCAGGTGCGGCTCAACCACCTGCACCCGCCGTTCAACAACCTGGCGGCCCGCAAGGCGGCGCAATTGGCCATCAACCAGGAAGACATCCAGCGTGCTGCCATTGGTAATCCGAACTATTACCGGACCTGTGGTTCCCACTTCACCTGTGGCTCGGCCATGGGGGTAGAGGACGGCTCCGAGGCCCTGATGCTCAAGTCACCGATGGCCGAGCGCCAGGCCAAAGCGCGCGAGTTGCTCAAGCAGTCCGGCTATGACGGCAAGCCAATCATCTTGCTGCACGCCACCAACATTCACATCATGAACCAGACCATGCTGGTGGTGGCGCAGCAGCTTCGGCAGGTTGGCTTCAATGTACAGCTGGCGTCAACCGACTGGGGTGCCGTGGTGACCCGCCGCTCCAATCAGAACCCGCCAGACCAAGGCGGCTGGAACGTTTTCTACACCTACAGCGGCGGCAATGCCACTGCCAGCCCGATCAGTTTGTTTGCCCATGCCGCTATTGGCAAAAAGGCCTGGTTTGGTTGGCCAGAGAACGCCGACATTGAAAAAATGCGCACCGAATGGGCTTATGCGCCTAACCTTGAGGCGCGCAAAGGTGTAACCAGTCGCCTCAACAAGACCATGATGGACTATGTGCACGATGTCAAGACGGGGCAGTGGGTGCAACCGGCGGCCTACCGGGGTGACCGCATCCGCGGCCTCATCCAGGTGCCCGAGGTGATCCCATGGTGGAACGTGGAACGTTACGCCTGAGACCTCGCCACAAACTGCCGTCACCGCCCTTGGGCGGTAACGGCAATTCCTGATGCTGTCCTATATTCTTCGTCGCTTGCTGGGCGTCATTCCCGTCATGGTCGTGGTGGGCGTGTTTGTCTTTTCTCTTTTGCACCTGGCACCGGGTGACCCGGCAGCCATCATCGCCGGTGACAACGCGACCGAGGCGAATATTGCCCGCATACGCGCCAGCCTGGGGCTGGACCGCCCTTTGCTGGAGCAGTTTGGCAAATGGACCTGGGCCACCCTGCAGGGTGACCTGGGGGTGTCCATGTTCTCCAACGTCCCGGTCACCCAACTCGTTGAACAGCGCATGGGCCCCACGTTTTCTCTGGCCTTCACCACCATGTTGGTGGCAGTGGTGATTGCCATCACCCTAGGTGTGCTGGCCGCCTGGAAGTCTGGCTCTCTGCTGGACCGCGCAGTGATGGGCCTGGCAGTCACCGGCTTTTCGGTGCCGGTGTTCGTGGTGGGCTACATCATGGTGTACTTCATTGCCTTGCAATGGCGCTGGTTGCCGGTGCAGGGCTACACCCCTCTGGCTGAGGGGTTCTGGCCCTGGCTGCGGCATTTGATATTGCCCTCGTTTGCCTTGGGGCTGGCTTATGTGGCGCTGATTGCGCGCATCACCCGCGCCAGCATGCTCGAAGTGCTGGCTGAAGACTACATCCGCACCGCCAGCGCCAAAGGGGTGGGCACACTGCCCATGCTGCTACGCCATGCCCTGAAGAATGCGGCGGTGCCCATCATCACGGTGGTCGGCATTGGTGTGGCGCTGCTGATCTCTGGCGTGGTGATCACCGAGAGCGTTTTCAATATACCGGGCATCGGCCGCTTGGTGGTGGATGCGATCTCCCGGCGCGATTACCCCATCATCCAGGGCGTCATGATTATTTTTGCCGCCATCTATGTGCTGATCAACTTGGTCATTGACATCAGTTACAGCTTTCTTGACCCTCGGATTCGCTACAGCTGATGAGCCAAGACGCCGCCGTGCCCCGCAACACCTTGGCCGATTTCATTCGGCGCAACCCTACGATTGTGGCGGGCGGGGTCTTGCTCACGTTGATCACCTTGGCCGCCCTGCTGGCGCCCTTGATTGCCCGTGATCCGATCGCCTTTGAGCCGATCAACCGTTTGCGCGGCCCATCGACTGAGTTCTGGCTGGGTACCGACAGCTTGGGGCGCGATGTTTACGCACGCATGATTTATGGCGCCCGAATCTCTTTGCTGGTTGGCTTGTCGGTAGCCCTGATATCGGTGGTCAGCGGCGCCGTGGTTGGCCTGTTGGCAGGTTATTTCAGCCGTTTCGATACGATCGTCATGCGATTGATGGACGGCATCATGGCAATACCCTCCATTTTGCTGGCCATCGCCTTGGTGGCACTGCTGGGCTCGAGCGTCAAGGTCGTGATCATCGCGATTGCCATCCCCGAGATTCCGCGCGTCACCCGCTTGGTGCGTGCGGTGGTGTTGTCGGTGCGTGACCTGCCCTTTGTTGAGGCGGCCCGCTCCAACGGCACCCGCGTGGCCAAGCTGCTGCGCCGGCATATTCTGCCCAGCACGGTGGCGCCGCTGATTGTGCAGGCCACCTATATTTGTGCCTCGGCCATCTTGACAGAGGCTGGGCTGAGTTTTCTGGGTGCTGGCACACCGCCAGAGTTCCCCACCTGGGGCAACATGATTGCCTCGAGCCGGCTTTACCTGCAGATTGCCCCTTGGACTATTTTTGCGCCAGGCATCTGTCTGGCACTGGTGGTGCTGGCGGTCAATCTGCTTGGCGACGGCTTACGTGACCGGCTTGACCCCCGTATCTCACGGCGGATGTGATGACACCCATTCTTGAAATTCACGACCTGCACACGCATTTCCGCACGCGTGACGGGGTGGTGCGCGCGATCGAAGGCCTCTCCTTGACGGTCCAAGCCGGCGAGGTGCTGGGCATCGTGGGCGAAAGCGGTTGTGGTAAATCAGTGACCGCCTTGTCGGTGATGCGGCTCATTCCGGCTAGCGCCGGTGGCATTGTGAAGGGCCAGGTCCGCTTTGAGGGCAAAGACCTCGCCAGCCTGAGTGAGCCACAAATGCGCAGCATTCGTGGCAACCAGATCGCCATGGTGTTCCAGGAGCCCATGACCTCGCTCAACCCGGTACATACCGTGGGTGCGCAAATTGCTGAGGCGGTGCGCATTCACCAGGGTTTGTCGGGGCCGGCTGCCATGGCCCGTGCTGCTGAGATGTTGGGCTTGGTGCGCATCCCCGATGCGCCGCGCCGCGTGAACGACTACCCGCACCAGTTCTCGGGCGGCATGCGCCAGCGGGTGATGATTGCGATGGCCCTGTCGTGCAACCCCAAGCTGTTGATTGCCGATGAGCCGACCACAGCGCTGGATGTGACCATCCAGGCGCAGATTCTCAAGCTGATGATGGAACTCAACGGCCGAGTGGGTGCTGCCATCATGCTGATCACCCATGATTTGGGCGTGATCGCCGAGACCGCGCACCGCGTGGTTGTGATGTATGCCGGTCGCAAGGTGGAAGAGGCCACGGTGGAGGCCCTGTTTGAGCACCCGGTGCATCCCTACACCCGGGGCCTGATGGCCTCAATTCCTCGTGGCCGTCAGGGCGTGCGGTCCCGCCGCCTCAGCGAGATACCCGGCATCGTGCCTTCGCTCAAGGAAACCGTGCCGGGCCAAGCCGCTTTTGCCGGCTGTGCGTTTGCACCCCGCTGCGGTTTTGCCACCCCCCGTTGCCATGCGCAGGCGCCGCCACTGCGCCAGTACAGCCCAAGCGGCGGTGTCAGCGACCTGCTGCCACAAGCAGGCCCTGCCGGCGCCCACCTGGCGGCCTGCTGGGAAATCGAAACGGTGGCGCGGTCATGATGAGACCTGGTCTACATTTTGTTTTGCTGGGGCTCATCGCCTGCCGGAGGGTTGGCCGTGGCTGAAGTTCTTCGGGTCGCTGGCCTCAAAAAATTCTTTCCGGTGCGCCGCGGCTTACTGCAAAGCGTGGCAGGCCATGTGCGGGCGGTGGACGGCGTGTCCTTTGACATCCATGCCGGTGAAACCCTGTGTTTGGTGGGTGAATCGGGCTGCGGCAAATCCACGGTGGGCAAAACCATTTTGAGGTTGCAAGAGCCCACCGCCGGACAGATCTGGCTGGGCGGCACCGAGGTAACCACCCTGACCGAGGAGCAGATGCGGGCCCACCGGCGCCAGGTGCAGATGGTGTTCCAAGACCCCTATTCCTCGCTCAACCCGCGCATGCGGGTGGGGCAAATCATTGCCGAGCCGCTGGAGAACTTCGACATCGCCCATGGCGCCGAGAAAGACCGCCAGGTGCTGGCCCTGCTCGACAAGGTGGGCCTGCGCCAGGATGCGGTTGCGCGTTTTCCTTTCGAGTTCTCGGGCGGCCAGCGCCAGCGACTGGGGATTGCGCGGGCGCTGGCGCTCAACCCCCGGCTGATCGTGGCCGATGAGCCGGTCTCGGCGCTGGATGTGTCGGTGCAAGCGCAGGTGCTTAACCTGTTGATGGATCTGCAGGAGGAGTTTGGCCTGTCCTACCTGTTTGTCTCGCACGACCTGGCGGTGGTGGAGCACATCGGGCACCGTATCGCCGTGATGTATCTGGGCCGCATTGTTGAGCTCGCCCCCAGAGAGCGTATTTTTGCCCAGCCCCAGCACCCCTACACCGAGGCGCTGATGGCAGCCGCGCCAATTGCCGCGCCCAAGGCGCGCAGTGCCAGGTTGGTGATTGAGGGCGATGTGCCCAGCCCCATCAACCCGCCGCCGGGTTGCCACTTTCACACCCGCTGCCCCTATGCCGAAGCGCGTTGCAGGGTTGACGCCCCGCCCCTGCAAGAAATTGCACCCGGCCATGTGGTGGCTTGTCATTTGCGCCAGCCGACGCCCTTGGCGCAGGTGGGCTGAGCATGGCTGCAAGGGCGCCAAAGACGGCCCTGGCGGAGGCCAAGCCCAAGACGATTTACCAGCGCCTGGGTGTGCCCCAGAGGATCAACGCTGCTGGCACACTGACCCGTTTGGGCGGCAGCCTGATGGCGCCTGAGGTGCTGCTGGCCATGGCGCAGGCGGCCGAGGCCTCGGTCGACATTTCCGAGTTGCAATCGGCTGCCAGCCGGGTGATCGCCGCTTGCACTGGCGCCCAGGCGGGCATCGTCACCTCGGGGGCTGCCGCCGGGTTGACCCTCGCCACCGCTGCCTGCCTGGCCGGCTGGGATGTGAACCGCATGGCGGCCCTGCCCGACACCCGCGCCATGCCCCACCGGGTGCTCATGGCCCGTACCCACCGCAACAGTTATGACCATGCAGTGCGACTGGCCGGCGCCGAGATTGTTGACATTGGCCACAACGACCGTGGCACCGGTGCCGGTGTGCGCGGCCTTGAAGCCTGGGAGATCGAGGCGGCGATAGATGCCCGCAGCGCGGCCTTTTTGTTTGTTGCCACGCCCGATACCCTGGCTGATTTGCCGATGGTGATGGCCACTGCGCACCAGCATGGTCTGCCGGTCATCGTCGACGCTGCCGCGCAATTGCCTCCGCGCAGCAACCTGAAAACCTTCATCGAAGCGGGTGCTGACTTGGTGGTATTCAGCGGTGGCAAGGCCATCGGCGGACCCCAGCCCAGCGGCATCCTGGCCGGCCGGCGTGATCTGGTGGGCTCTGCCTTGGTCCAGATGATGGACATGGACGTCAGCCCGCAGACTTGGTCGCCATCTGCCCTGATTGACCGCGATGCACTCAAGGGCATCCCGCATCACGGGATCGGGCGTGGCTTCAAGGTCGGCAAGGAAGAAATCGCTGGGCTGCTGGTCGCGCTGGAGCGCTTTGTCGCGCGCGATGAAGACGCCATTGCCGAGCAGTTCACGGCCCGCTTGCAGGCCATCGCGGCTGCCTTGTCAGAGGCGCCTTCGCTCACAGCCCGCCTCATTGCCCGGGATGGCGTCGACCAGCATGTGCCCTTGCTGGAACTCACCTTCGCGGGCTCTGCCCATGCCCTCAGCCGGCGGCTGCAACACGGCATGCCCCCGGTGCATCTTGGGGAACGCCTGGCCCACCAGAATGTTTTGACCATCAACCCCCAGACCCTGCGCCCTGACGACGATGCTGTCCTGGTGCGCTGTCTCATTGAATCAAGTAGGAGTGCTGTATGAGCCATGACGACACAAGCCGCGACCTGCTGCTGCGCGGCGCACGGGTGATTGACCCTTCTCAGGGCCTTGACCAGGTGAGCGATGTTCTGTTTTCAAAGGGCGTTGTCGCCAAGATCGGGGTGGACCTGCCGGTACCGGCAGGGGCTGATGTGCGTGATGTACGGGGCAAGGTGGTGACCCCGGGGCTGATTGACCTGCACACCCATGTGTATTGGGGCGGTACCTCGATCGGTGTCGATGCGGTGGCGCTCGCCCGCACCAGCGCCACCGCCACCTTTGTGGATGCCGGCACGGCTGGCCCGGGTAATTTCCCCGGGTTTCGCAAGCACGTGATCGAACCGGCATTGCCAGTTCGCATCCTGCCGTTGCTCAACCTGTCGTATGCGGGCATCTTCGCTTTTTCACACACGGTCATGGTGGGTGAATCCGAAGACCTGCGTCTGCTCGACCTCAAGGAGTGCGTCCGGGTTGCCCGAGAAAACGCCGATCTGGTGGTCGGCATCAAGATCCGGGTCGGCCGGGGTGCCAGTGGTAACGCAGGCATTGCCCCGATGGACATGGCCTTAGAGGTGGCCGAAGCCACCGGGCTGCCCTTGATGGCTCACTTGGATCATCCACCACCGTCGCGCCTCGAGGTGATGTCGCGCCTGCGCAAAGGCGACATCCTCACCCACTGTTTCCGGCCGTTTCCCAACGCACCCTCGCATCCGGGCGGTGGTGTGCGCCCCGAGGTGCTGGCGGCGCGGGAGCGCGGTGTGATTTTTGACATCGGCCACGGCGCGGGGTCTTGCGGTTTTGCCACCAGCCGGGCCATGCTGGCTGCGGGCTTCAAGCCCGACGTGATCTCATCGGATGTTCACATTCTCTCCATCAACGGGCCGGCGTTCGATCTGCTGCAAACCTTGGCCAAGTTTCACGCCCTGGGCATGACACTGCCGGAAGTGGTGGCTTGCGGCACCAGCAATGCCGCCCGTGCCATCCGTCGCCCTGACCTGGGTTCTTTGAAGCCGGGCTCGGTCGGAGATGCCAGTATTTTTGAGGTGCTGACCGAACCGACCCAGTACAAGGACGTGGTGGGTGAGGTGATCACGGGCGAGCACCGCTTTGCTGCACGCGGCCTGGTGCTGTCTGGTCAGTGGTGGCACTGACAAAGCCCTAGCCCCCCTGCTGGCATCACCCGCTCGCCACCGCACACCATCACTCCGCCCACCACAACCCCCCAAACAAGGATGCCCCATGACCAAGCCCTCCATGGTCTTTACCGACATCGACTACAACCGCGAGGGCAAGCAGGTTGACTGCTTGCACCTGCCGCACTCGGTCACCCGCTCGGCCTACGGTGCCATCGCCATCCCGATCGCTGTGATTCGCAATGGCGGGGGCCCCACCGTGTTTCTGATGGCCGGCAACCATGGCGACGAGTACGAGGGACAGATTGTGCTGGCCAAGCTGATCCGAGAGCTCGAGCCCGAGCACGTGCGGGGCCGTGTCATTATTTTGCCGGCGGCCAACTTGCCGGCTGCGATGGCTGGAGCACGGGTCTCGCCGATCGACCAGGGCAACCTCAACCGCGCCTTCCCAGGCGATCCGCATGGCACCCCGACCTTTGCCATTGCCCACTACATTGACAGCGTCCTGTACCCGATGGCCGATTACCACCATGACCTGCACTCGGGTGGCTCGTCGCTGCGCTATGTGCCGTTTTGTTCGATGCGCATCAGCGGCGACCCGGCGCTCGATGCCCGCTCAATGGCAGCACTCAAGGCCTTTGGCGCGCCGCTCAGCCTGGTTTGGGCCTACAACCCCGAAGGCCGACTGGCCGGTGCCGCTGCGGCGCGCCGGGGCCTGTTGTCGCTGGGCGGCGAGTTTGGCGGCGGCGGCGATGTCAACCGCAGCAGCCTGGCCATGTTGGACCAGGGCGTGCACAACTTCTTGCGCTTTGCTGGCGTGCTCGCGCCAAACGAAGCAGCGCTGCAGCCTAAAGAGACCCGTTTGATGGAGGTTTCTAGCCGAGATCACTATGTGTATGCCCCCGAGGCCGGCCTGCTCGAACCCCTGGTTGACCTGGGTTCAGAAGTCAAAAAAGGCCAGCTCGCAGCGCAGGTTCATTTTGTTGACAACCCGGCCCGCGCGCCGGTGCCCTGCTACTTCCGGCGCGACGGCATGGCGGTCTGCCAGCGCTTTTTCGGGCGCGTGGAGCGGGGCGACTGCGTGGCGCATTTAGCCACTGATTGTTAAGGCGTTATCGGTGGCCGCCGCTGTGCTGTGCGAAGCGGTGTGGGCGTTCAAGAAAAACCTGGCTGCGCCAAAGCCGCTCAGGACCAAACGAATATTTCCCCGTCTTCTGGCGAGTAGCCGATAAACACCGCCAGAACAATTCGGGCTGAATTTCCCTGCAGAGCGGGCACCTCGTGGATGCACCGCGTGTTGAAAAAATAGAGGTCGCCGGGGTTCAGCTCCACGCGGCAACAGCCGATGTCGTGCTGGGCAGCATAGGCGTGAAACGAGCCCTCTGCGATGGCCGGCTGCACTTCGGGGCTCCAGAGACATCGGTGCATGATCGACTGGGTGCTGCTGCCGTCGGTGGCGTCGTTCTGTAGACAGAGGACGCCCGCAAATTGGTGTTGAAACCGCGAGACGGCGTAGTTGAGACGCTTCTCCCGCAGACGTACGCTGTCGAAATGCGGCGCATAGGCATGGTCGTCATAATGCACCCGGAAAATCGCCGGCCCGTAGCGCCTGCCATCCGGCTCATGCGCAACCAGCACCGTTTTGCCAGGGGCCAGGGCGCGGAGCGATTCATAGATGACATCCACTGGATCCTGCATGCCGTCGAATATTGAGTTGAATAATTCGAAGGTGCCGCTGGCATGCCGCAGAAATGCCTCTTGGTCATCGCCGCGAAAACCCAGGCTTGTGCCGATGTCGATGCGTGTTCGGGTTTTCACTGGGTTGGCGGTATCCAGAGGGTCCGGCATCAACTTGCGGCTGATCAAGCGCTCAACCAGCGCCTGGCAGTTGGCCGGCGCAAAGGCCTGGCGAAGAATCAATGCGGGCACAGCCGCTTCACACAGTGCCCGCATCGGATCTGGATAATTTTGCAGAACATTCTGTACCGTGGGCTCGGCCGCTTTCCAGTTTGGATCATGCCGCCGGGGATTTGCCTTGAGGTGCGCGAGCAGGGTCTGCCGATCAGGCTCCACAGACGCAGCGCTCCACTTTGGAGCAGGGACGGCCAGCGGAGTTGTCTGCATAGATCTGACTGTAGCGCGCCGCCGCGGGTTGAGTCAAGGCTTGTCCCAAGGGCTATCCTAAGGGTTTTCCCCGGCTGGAAAGCAGCCGGCACATGCAATACTGCAGCGCTTGGATTTTCTGTGCCGACCAAAGTTCGAGCTTCAATATTTTGAGTTCACTGGCTGAGCGAGAGCCCTAGAAACCGTATGGATCCATCACAAGAAATCACACGCTGGGGTCGACGCATTCATGGCCCCACGCAGCCTGGGCAGGGCGGTCGATGCGAGCGCCAAACACCCCTCAGTTCGGCAGAGCTGGAGCAGGCCGTGCAGATCATCGCGCGCGGGCGCGCCGAACGCCACACGGTCTTCATGCCGGAACACCTTCGCACCCGTCACTGGGACTCGGTCATGGCCGTGCTCGAGGGCGTCAACGCCCGCCTTGCTTGGCCCGCAGCCGGCTGGAAGATTGGCGCAGCCGCCAAGGAGATACAAGAGGCGGAAGGCGTGCCCGAGCCAATGCCCGGACGCTTAAGCCAGCGCGGCATTTACGCCAGCCCGGCGGTGCTGCCGCGCGACTTGTTCATCAACTACCGCTGCTCGGAATGCGAGTTTGCTTTCCGCCTGGGCGCCGACCTGCCGCCCCGGCCTGCGCCCTACACCGAAGCCGAGGTGGCCGAAACCATTGTGGCCCTGATGCCGGCGCTGGAAATTGGTGACACAGTGTTTGCCGATTGGTACGGTGCCAGCAACTACCTGGGCTCCACCATGGACAACGGGGGCGCAGCGGCCTTTGTGTACGGCCCGCCCTTGGCTGACTGGCGGCAGTTTGACCTGCCCAATGCGAAGATTGATCTGTACCTCAATGGCCAGCACATCAAATCTGGCTTTGGTCGCGCGGCCATGGGGCACCCGCTGACCTCGCTGACCTGGATGGCCAACTGGCTGCGGCGGCGCGGCCAAATGCTGCGCGCTGGCGACTTCGTCAGCACCGGCACCTGCACTGGCCACTTCTTTGCCGCCCCAGGCGACCATCTCGAAGTCGACTACGGCCCCATCGGAAAAATCAGCGTGCACTACGCCTAAAAATTCGGGCAGCATTGAGTTTGCTAAAAGCAGGCTTGGGACACAGTCCGGGTCTTTGCCAAAAGAGCTGCTGAGCATGCGCGGCAGGCTCGTTAGTTGGGCAAGCACGGGTCATTCCCACATCGGGCGCCAGTACCTTGACCGCTTCCATCAGGACGATCCTTGCGGCCTCGCCCCTTGATCATCGGCCCAATCGAACAGCTCTTTTTGGCCAGACGCCACGCATGCGCAAAAAAGTTTTTCCTGAGTCGCCGGCAGTCAACCGTAGTCAATCCGAGGGTCAATGTAGGCGTAGAGTATGTCTACTGCCAAATTGATCATCACAAAGACCAGCAGAATGAACAGGATGCAGCCCTGGATCAGCGGGTAGTCCCGGGTGCTGATGGCCTGGATCAACAGGCGGCCCAGGCCGGGGTAGGTGAATACGGCTTCGGTAACAACCGTGCCGCCGATAAAAGTGGCCATCATCAAGCCCACGATGGTCACAAACGGCAGCAAGGCGTTGCGCATCACATGCCGGCCGATCACATCGCGCTCGGGCAGCCCCTTGGAGCGGGCGGTGCGCACGTAGTCGGCCTTGAGCTCGCCAAGCAGGGAGGCCCGTAAAAACCGCGCAAATATGCCAGACACATAAACGCCCAGCGTCAGGGCCGGCAACAGGGTGTTGCGTAGCGCCTGCCAGGGCGACTCCAGCACCGACACATAAGTGGATGCAGAGGGCAGCCACTGCAACTGCACCGCAAACAGCAAAATAAGCAAGATGCCCAGCCAGAAGGTGGGCAGGCCCAGCGCCAGCGCGCTCCATGCACTGAGCAGGCGGTCGATCCAGGAGTTCGGCTTGAGCGCGCTGATCACGGCCACCGGCACCCCTAGCAGCAGGCCAAACAGCGTGGCCGCCAAGCCCAGTTGCAAGGTGGCGGGGATGCGCTGCGCGATCAGAGCAATAACCGGCTCCCGGTTTTGGATAGACAGGCCAAAGTCACCGCTGAGCGCGTGGGTCAGCCAAGACCAGTACTGCACATGGACCGGGCGGTCCAGGCCCAGCCGCACGGTGACTGCCTGAACTTGCTCTGGCGTGGCGTTTTCTCCGACCATCGCTGCCACCGGGTTGCCGGGCACTGCATAAATCATGGCCCAAATGCCGGTCGATGCAATCAGCAGCACTGGCAGCAGTTGCAGCAGGCGCCGCAGAATAAATCCCATCATGGCGCGGCCTCGACAATCTCGTGGCGGTCTTCGAGCACCTTGGCCAGGGTACGCCCCAGGGTGTCGAGCGAGAGAATAGTGAAGGTCAACACCAGCCCCGGAAACACCGCATAGGTGGGGGCGTCATGTAAAAACGATTTGCCGGTACGCAGCATCTCGCCCCAACTCGGCGTGGGCGGTGGAATACCAACCCCCAGAAAAGCCAGCGAGGCTTCGATGAGGATAGCGACCGATGACAAAATCACCACCTGCACCAGAATCGGGCTCCAGGAATTTGGCAGCACGGTTCGAAACATGTTGTAGCTTGAGGACCCACCTAGCGCTTCAACCGCAGTGACAAAGTCGCGCTTGCGCAGCGACAACACCTGCGCGCGGGTGATGCGCGCAAAACTCGGAATGCCGGTAATGCCCACGGCCACCAGCGCGGCTGTCTGGCTGCGCCCAAGCACGGCGATCAGGGCCATGGCGAACAAAATGCCCGGCAAGGACAGCAGCACATCGACAAATCGCATCAGCAGGGCATCTCGCCAGCCGCCAAAAAATCCGGCAGTTAGCCCGATGGGTACGCCAATCAAGGCCGCTATGCTGACCGCACCTGCTGCTGTGAGCAAGGAGGTGCGGGCGCCGTAAACAACGCGGGCCAAAATATCGCGCCCCAGCTCATCGGTACCAAACCAGTGCACCCGATTGGGCCCCTGCAGCAGGCTGCTGTAGTCCTGCGTCAGCGCATCAAAGGGCAGTATCCAGCGCGCCAGCGCAGTGGTCAGCAACAGCAGCAGCAAAAACAGCAGGCCCAACAGGGCACCCCTGTGCTGCAGCACGCGCACAGCAGCCAGGCCGATGGGTCGCAGGCCTGCCTTCATGGGTGCTGGCTCCCTGTCATGGCAGGGCTCATGTCAGCAGACCCGCATGGTGGCAGGCAACCTGGCTGGGCGAACCGGGGTAGGCAACAAAGGCCGGCGCTTCACTTTGGCAACGCGCGCTGGCCTTGAAGCAGCGGGGGTGAAAATGGCAACCCGGCGGCGGTGCGGCTGGGTTCGGAATATCTCCCTCGAGCAAAATTCTCTTGCGCGTGGCACGCACAGTAGGGTCTGGCACAGGCACGGCGGACATCAGCGACTGGGTGTAGGGATGGACGGGTCGGCGGTAGAGTTCGGCTTTGGTGCTTTCTTCCACAATGCGGCCCAGGTACATCACAGCCACCCGGTCCGAGATATGGCGCACCACCGAGAGGTCATGGGCAATGAACAGGTAAGCCAGCCCCAGCTCGCGCTGCAGGTCTTGTAGCAGGTTGATGACCTGGGCCTGGATCGACACGTCCAGCGCCGCCACTGGCTCGTCCAGAATCAACAGGCGCGGCTTGAGCGCCAAGGCCCGGGCAATGCCAATGCGTTGGCGCTGACCGCCTGAAAACTCTGACGGATACCGGTTCACCATACTGCGCGACAGGCCCACCATTTCAAACAACTCTGCGACCCATCTGGCACCACCCGATTGGGCGTAGATGCCGTGAATACGCAGCGGCTCAGCCACGATATCGCCCACGGTAAGCACTGGGTTCAAGGACGAATAGGGGTCTTGGAAGATGTACTGCATATTGCGCCTGACCCGCTGCATGTCCGGGCCGCTCAGGCCAGTAATGTCTTGCCCGTCAAACAGCACCTGCCCGCCAAACTTGGGGATCAGGCCCATGATTGCCCGCCCGGTGGTGGTCTTGCCGCAACCCGACTCGCCCACCAGGCCCACTGTTTCGCCCGCATGAATGCGCAGGCTCACGCCCTCTACAGCCCGCACCCAGCCCACCTGCCGGCGCAACAAGCCCGCCTTGACCGGGTAGTACACCTGCAGTCGATCCACCACCAACAGGGGCTGACCAAGCGGCGTTTGCGGCGCAGCACTGGCCCGCGGCGCTGCTGCAGTGCCGGACGCTCTGACAAGCAATTGCGCCACCTCTTGCGGGAAATGGCAGGCGCTGGCGTGCTCGGGGCCGACTGCGCGTAACACCGGGTCTTGCTCTGAGCACAGCGGGCGCTCACGGCCGATGCTGCAACGTGGATGGAAAGTGCAGCCGCCAGGTAAGAAGGCCGGCGTGGGCGGTTGCCCACTGATGGGTACCAGTCGGGTATCAACGGTATCGATACGGGGCGCACTGCACAACAAACCCGCCGTGTAGGGGTGCTGCGGCCGCGAAAAGATCGCTTCTACCGGGCCGGATTCAACGATACGCCCGCCGTACATCACAGCGACTTTATCGGCCACCTCGGCCACCACGGCCAGATCATGCGTGATCAGGATCACAGCGGCACCGGTATCGGCCTGTCGCCGGGCCAGCACGGCCAGTACCTGCGCCTGTACGGTCACATCCAAGGCCGTAGTGGGTTCGTCAGCGATGATCAACTTGGGACGGCCGGCCATGGCCATGGCGATCACCGCGCGCTGGCGCATACCACCCGAAAACTGGTGCGCAAACTGGCCTGCCCGGCCCTCGGGGTCGGGTATGTCGACCTCGCGCAGCAACTCGATGGCGCGCTGCGCCGCCGTACCAGGTGCCACCTGCTGGTGCGCCACCTGCCCTTCTATCACCTGCCGGCCAATCGGCAATACCGGGTTGAGCGTGGTGCTGGGGTCCTGGAAGACCATGCCAACATCGCGGCCGCGCATCTGACGCAAGGCTTCTGCCCCGAGCGTGGTGACTTCAACGCCGTCGAGTTCAATTGAGCCCTGCACTTGGGCACCCGGGGGCAGCAGGCCAGTGATGGCCAGCGATGTCACGCTCTTGCCGGAACCCGACTCGCCCACAATGCCCAGCACCTGGTTGGCACTGACCTCAAAGTCAATGCCCCGGACCGCCGGCACCGGACGACCGGACCCGACAAAGGTGACCTTTAGGCCGCGGACCCGCAGCGTCAACGGAACCCTATGGTGCGGAAGACCGGCATGTTGTCAATTTCACGGGTGATGCCGCCCACGTTCTTGGCTGCCACGATCAGGCCGATGTCGTAGGTGTTGGTAGGAATCGCAAAGGCCGACTCCACCAGCACCTTGTTCAGGTTGTCATAAGCGGCCTTGACTTCGGCACCTGTACCAAAGGTCTTTTCGATTCGCGCAATCGCAGCCACGTAAGCGGGGTGGGGATGGGGGTCGCCCAAGACCGGATTTTTGGCGGTGCGGTAAATGCTGTTGGTCGCGACCCGGGTAGGAAACTTCTGGATATTTCCGATGCCTCCAAACAACGCAAAAAACTTGCCCGCCAACAGTGCTGTCGTGAACTCTGGGGTACCCATCACATCGAGTTCAACATTGAGTCCAACCTTGACCAAGGTGCTTTGCACCACTTGGGTAATAGCCATGGATGATTGGTTGCTGCCATCAACCAGAATCTTCCAGTTGCTCATCTCGGCCTGCGATAAACCCGATTCCTTGAGTAAGGCGCGAGCCTTATCGAGGTCAAAAGCGTACTTGCTGTCATAAGATTTGTCAGCTGCCGGACTGGCTGGCGCCCAGGGCAGGGCAGTGATCTCACCCAGGCCAGCGTAGCCCACTTGCAAGATGGCCCGGCGGTCCAACAAGTAGGTGAAGGCCTGGCGGAATTTTTCATTGCGAAACGGCCCCTGGGTGGTGTTGATGCGAAACACTTGCACCAAAGGCCCGGGCCCCTGGATAAGTTGGTAGCCCGCCTGGCGTAGGCGCAGCGCAGATCGGGAGTCGCCGCCGTAAATCATGTCTACCGCACCCGACTCCAGGGCCGCACTTGCCGCGTCGTTGTCGCTAAAAAAAGTCAGCACCACTTCGCTGAGCAGGGTCTTCTCAGCCCGCCAGTACTTGGGGTTGGCGACCATGCGCACCCGCTGGCCGAGTACCCGCTCAGCGAGCATGAAGGCGCCAGTCCCAGCCGGCTTGGTTTCAACCGTGTCGATGCCCGCCGGGTCAATCGGCGAGACGAATTGCAGCAAATCAGTGATCTGCTTGTCCGGCACCGGCTGGGTAAAGTTCAGCCGAATCGTGAAGGGGTCGACCACCGTCCAGTCCTTCACCACGGCCATGGTGGCAAACAGGTTTTTGCCCAGCTTGGGATCGGCAGCCTTCTTCAATGTGGCGGAGACCGCCTCTGCGTTCATCACCGCACCGCTGTGGAAGGTGACATCACGCCGCAAGTTCACAGTCACCGAGTTGTTGCCCGCACCTACCGTCCAGGCTGAGGCCAGACTGGGCACGGCCTGCCCCTCCGGGGTGTACTCAATCAGGCTGTCGTACAGGCTCTTGATGAGCGGGAAATTCTGGCTCGAGAACTGAGCCGGATCGAAGTTGACGATGTCCGCCAGTATGGCCACCCGCAGGCGGCCGCCTTTGAGCGCTTGGGCCAGGGCGCTGCCAGGCAGGGCCAGCGTGGTGGCAGCAACTGCCAGGGAGGCGGCCAGTACGGTGCGCCGGGCTACTGTAGGTTTCATGGCTTGGTTTCCTCTTTTTAAATATAAAAGCGCGGCTAGGGCAAACCATCAAACGACTGCGCGCCATTCGTCGATGGGATCCAAAGGGTACATCGGGCGCGGGATGCGTGCCCAGGGCAAGCTCAAAACATCAGATTGGCCAGGACCTCGGGTATCGACCCGGATCACCTGCGAGGACAGGGCAGCGAAATACTGAAAGTTCGATGCTGTTTTGAGCACAGCGATCTTGTAGCGGGAAAGATCAAGGCCCATGAACTCATAGACATCGGGCAAGTTACCCGCCACCCCCCGGTACTCGCTCACCAAAAGCGTCACTGGCCCGACTTGAAAGAGCACGGTGCAGCCCATATCGATCTCTGCTTGGTAATAGTTCCGCAGTGGCACCATCCCGCGGTGGATGCGCCCCACTTTGCCGGTGACCGTGAGCGGACTGAAAAACTTTGTCGCCGAATGCCCGCCCAAGGCCAGCGTCACCGTTGCGCCCTCACCGGCTGCCGCCAAAGCGGCCGCGGTTTGCGGTTCAATCAAGGGCATGAGCACCGGGCTTTGAATACCCAGGCGTAGCATTGATTCGAGGATCAGGTTGCTGTCGCCCGAGGAGCCTCCAAACACGGTATCGCCCGTGTCGCTCAGCAACACCATGCCCTTGGTCGCCGCGTCTGCCAGGCGCACTGCGTCGTCAATCGCGAGCGCTTCTTTCTTTTGAAAATCAGCGCGCAAGGACCAAGCCAGATCGGCCAGTTCGTCGGCCAGTTTCTCAGCCAAGGGGCGGTCGTTGTTGGTCACCACCACGGTGGACCAACCGCCCTCAGCCACGTCCAGCCAGGGCTGCATGGGGTAATTGGAGGCCTGCAACACCCGAGGATCAGCTTCCAGCGCGCGGGCCCGGTCAAACCAGGTCTTCATGGGCCCCTGGGCCGTCAAAAACTGCTCTTGGTGCGACAGCAGGGGCAGCTTGCGCCAAGCGGCCACCGGACGGGCTCCACCGTAGAGGATTTTGAGCATGAGCTCGGCGCCGATACGGCCGGTATCGTAGGGGTCATGCGGCTGGGTTCGGTGGCCGACGATGGCCGTGCTCAGCGCGACCATTTTTTTTGTCACATTGGCATGGTGGTCCAGGCCGAGCACGATGGGTATGGTCGGCCCCAGCACTGCGCGGCAGGTTTGCAGTTGCTCACCCTCAACATCATCCATTCCCGCGGCTGCGCA
>BJGT01000036.1 GCA_014190675.1 Comamonadaceae bacterium
CAGCAAAACCCGCTACTGGAAAACCGGTTTTTATTACATCGCCCTGGGCGCCCAGGTACCGATCGTGATGGCCTACATGGACTACGAGCGCAAACGCAGCGGTTTAGGGCCGGTGTTTGTGCCCACCGACGACCTAGAGGCCGACATGGCCGCCATCAAGGCTTTTTACGCGCCTTTCAAGGGCCGCAACGCAGCGCAATTTCACGCAGGGGAATAGCGGGGAGCGCCATCCCCGGCCGCCTCTCCGTCATCTCCGTCATCCCCGGCGACAACCGGGGATCCATGGACTCTGGCCAAAGACGCTCAATCAGCCTAGAATACTGTAAATAGTAAAGTGTAAGTTTATTAATTACAGATATGTTGAGCCGCCATATTGAAGCCCAGGTGCAGACGCTGCTGACGCACTTCCCCTGTGTGGTGCTGACCGGCGTGCGCCAGTGCGGCAAAACCACCTTACTGAGCCGGCTGGGCAGCGCGTGGCAGCGGTTTGACATGGAGAACTCGGCCGATCGCCAGCAGGTGCTGGCCGACCCAGACCTGTTCCTGCGCCTGCATGACGACCAGGTGGTGATCGACGAGGCGCAACTCGCGCCGGCCCTGTTCAGCGCTCTGCGGGTCGCCATTGATCGGGCCCGCTCCAAAAAAGGCCGCTTTGTGCTGACGGGTTCGAGCTCGCCTGACCTGGTTCGGCACATCTCGGAGAGCCTGGCGGGCCGGGCGGCCAGGTTGGAGATGGCGCCACTGAGCCTGGCTGAAGCATGGCAACAACCAGCCTCAGCGCTCTATACCTTGCTGAGCCAGGGCGCCTCCATCGAAACACTGCAAGCGGCCGCCACGCCAACCCTGAGCGTGCAACAGGTGCGCCAATATTGGTTTGCCGGTGGCTACCCGGAGCCGTGGCTCAACAGCAGCGAGGTGTTTCGCCAGCTCTGGCAGCGCAACTACATCGACAGCTACTTGATGCGCGACATTGGCGCGCTGTTCCCCTCGCTCAATCGCGATCGTTTCAGGCAGTTCGTGGCGCTGCTGAGCCAGCACTCGGGCAACCTGCTGAACAACGCCGACATCGCCCGCAATCTGGGTGTGAGCGAGCCGACCGTGCGCGACTGGCTGGCCATTGCGCACGACACCTATGTGTGGCGGCACATTCCGGCATGGGACCGCTCGGCCACCAAGCAACTGGTCAAACACTCCAAGGGCTACCTGCGCGACAGCGGTTTGCTGCACCGTTTGCTGCGCATTGCCGATGCCGAACTGCTGGCTACCCATCCGGTAGCAGGCAAATCCTGGGAGGGCATGGTCGTCGAAACCCTGCTTCGGGGCTTTGGCAATGCCGGCCTTGAGGTCAAGCCCTTTCACTACCGCACCCGGGGTGGCGCCGAGATTGACCTGATTTTGGAGGGGAGTTTTGGCCCTGCCACCTGCCTGCCGGTGGAGATCAAGCTCAACCAGCAGGGCGACAAGCGGGCTCTGCGCTCGCTGTCGGAATTTGTGCTGGCCCACGACTGCCCGGTTGGCCTGGTGATCAACAACGACGAGCGCGCCCGCTGGCTCGACGACCGCATCCTCGCCATTCCAGCGGCATGTCTGTGACGAACGGGGGGCGCTCAATGAAACTCCCGGCTTGGCGCGGCCAGCCCGCCCAGCAGCGGTGTGAGGTCACGCAGGTGGCCGGCGATCAGGTGGCGCACCTCGCCACCGCTCTCGGTATCGCGCTGCCAGACGCCGTGCACCGCCAGCAGACGCGACTGCACGGCGGCTGTGCGTTGGCGCTCGCGCAGGCTTTTCCAGACGATCACATTGATGCAGCCCGTTTCGTCCTCCAGGGTGACGAACATCACGCCTTTGGCGGTGCCGGGTTGCTGGCGCATGGTCACCAGGCCGCAGGCGCGCACCAGCCGGCCATCGGGCAGGCCGTGCAGCTCGGCGGCGGTCATGAGTTTCATTTTTGATAACGAAGAACGCAGCAGCAACAAGGGGTGCGAGCGTAAAGTAAGCCCGGTGCTGGCGTAATCAAGCAGCACCTCCTGGCCTTCAGCCGCGGCTGGCAGCAGCAGCCGGGGCTCCTGCACCGGCACCCCCTGCAACAGGGGCGGCGCCGGCTGCAGGGCGCTGGCGTCCCACACCTGCTGGCGACGATGGCCGGCCAGACTCGCCAGCGCATCTGCCGTCGCCAACGCCCGCAAGTCGCCCCGGTCCAGCCCGGCACGCAGGGCCAAGTCCTCCACACTGGCAAACCGCGCCGCCCGCCGCGCCACCACCACCCGCTCACCCACCGCCCGCGACAAGCCCGACACCAGACACAGCCCCAGCCGCACCGAATAACAATTGGGATCAGATTCCAATTCTTTTGCCCGGCCGACCGGGTCTGGCGAGAAATAATTGGAATCTGACCCCAATTGATTGAATTGATTGATCGTGCAGTCCCAGTCGCTGTGGCTGACGTCGGCGGGCAGCACGGTGATGCCGTGGGCTTGGGCGTCTTGCACCAGTTGCGAGGGGGCGTAGAAGCCCATGGGTTGTGAGTTGATGAGGGCGGCCAGGAAGCAGGCGGGTTCGTGGCGTTTGAGCCAGGCGCTGACGTAAACCAGTTGGGCAAAGCTGGCGGCGTGGCTCTCGGGAAAGCCGTACTCACCAAAGCCGACGATCTGGCTGAAGATGCCTTCGGCGTACTCGGCCGTGTAGCCCTTGGCCTGCATGCGCTGCACCAGCAGGTCATGAAACTTGTGTACCCCGCCCCGGCGCTTCCAGGCGGCCATGGAGCGGCGCAAGGCGTCGGCCTCGTCGGGGCTGAAGTCGGCCGCCAACATGGCGATCTGCATCACCTGCTCCTGGAAGATGGGCACGCCCAGCGTGCGCGCCAGCGCCGGCGCCAAGGCGGGGGGAAAGTCCACCGGCTCCAGCCCCTGCCGGCGGCGCAGGTAGGGGTGGACCATGCCGCCCTGGATCGGCCCGGGGCGGACGATGGCGACCTCGATCACCAGGTCATAAAAACAGCGCGGGCGCAGGCGCGGCAGCATGCTCATCTGGGCCCGGCTCTCAATCTGGAACACGCCCACGGTATCGGCAGCACAGACCATGTCATAGGTGGCGGCGTCATCGGCCGGGATGTCCTGCAGGCGCAAAAGCCGGCCGCGCCGCTGGCCAACCAGCGCCAGGCAGCGGCGGATGGCACTGAGCATGCCCAGCGCCAGGACATCGACCTTGAGCAGGCCCATGGCATCCAAGTCATCCTTGTCCCACTGGATGATGCTGCGCTCGGGCATGGCGGCGTTTTCTACCGGCACCAGCCGGGTGAGCTTGCCCTGGGTGAGCACAAAGCCGCCCACATGCTGACTCAGGTGGCGCGGGAACCCCAGCAACTGCGCCACCAGGCTGCGCCACAGGGCCAGCTGCCGGTCCAGAGGATCGAGCCCGGCCTGGGCAAATTCTTCGTCCTTGATACTGCGGCCGTCAAACCAGTGGTGGGACTTGGCCAGGCGGTCGATCAGTGCCTCGTCCACGCCCAGCGCCCGGCCAACATCACGCAGGGCACTGCGCGGCCGGTAGCTGACCACGGTGGCGGTGAGTGCGGCGCGATCGCGGCCGTAGCGGGCGTAGATGTACTGGATCACTTCCTCACGCCGCTCGTGTTCAAAATCAACATCAATGTCGGGCGGCTCGTTGCGCGCGCGGCTGATGAAGCGCTCAAACAGCAGGCTGGCGTGCGCCGGGTCGACCTCGGTCACGCCCAGGCAGTAGCACACCGCCGAATTGGCGGCCGAGCCCCGGCCCTGGCACAGAATGCCTTGACCCCTGGCAAAGCGGACGATGTCGTGCACCGTCAAAAAATACATCTCGTAGCGCAGCTCGGCAATCAGCGCCAGCTCATACGCCACCTGCTGCGCCACGCCCGGCGGCAGGCCCTGCGGGTAGCGCCTGGCCGCGCCTTCGTGGGTGTAGTGGTGCAGGGTCTGGCTGGGGCTGAAGCCCGGCAGCACACTCTCCTGCGGGTACTGGTAGCGCAGCTCGTCCAGGCTGAAGTGGCAGCGTGCCGCCACCACCAGCGTGTTGGCCAGCAGCTGCGGCGGGTACAGCTGCGCCAAGCGCAGTCGGGTGCGCAGATGCGCCTCGGCGTTGGGCTGCAGGGCAAAACCACAGTCGGCCACCGGCCGGCCCAGGCCGATGGCGGTGAGCACATCGTGCAAGGGTTTGCGCGAGCGCACATGCATCTGCACCCCGCCGGCGGCCACCAGAGGCACGCCAGTGAATTGCGAAACACGTTCGAGCTTGTGTTGCCACAGCTCGTCGCTCCGACCGTGCAACAACGCCAAGGCAATCCAGAGCCGGAGGCCAAAGATTTTCTTCAAGTGCATGGCGTGCGTGCACAGAGCCTCGAACGACCGCTCGCGCGGCGCCACCAGCAAGGCCTCGCAATCTTCCAGCAACGCGAAATCACTGCCGCACCAGGAGATCTCATAACTGCCCTTGACCGCCCTGCTGCGCGCCGCCGTGATGAACTCGCACAAGCCGCCCCAGCCCTGCAGGCTGTGTGCCAGCAGCACCAGCGTGAGTTGCGGCTCGGACAAGCGAAACTCAGCCCCCAGCAGCAGCTTTAAGCCGAGTTCCTTGGCCTGGGTGTGCGCCCGCACCACCCCAGCGACCGAGCACTCATCGGTAATGGCCAGCGCCGCGTAGCCCAGGGCCGCAGCACGCACCACCAACTCTTCGGGCAGCGAGGCGCCGCGCTGAAAGCTAAAACTCGACAGGCAATGCAACTCGGCATAGTCCGGCAGGGGAGAGTGCATGGATACAAAGGCATCAAATACTGTTTAAAACATCAGTATAGTGACTTGCTCCTACCAAGGCCCGCCGGGGCGTGGGCCTTGGCCCAGCCACTTGGCCTGAAGCCAGGGCCTGGAGTGACCGGCGCGCTCAGGCCAACCGATAGATGCGCGCGGCGTTCAGGCTGAACAATTGGGCAGTTTCGTCAACGCTGGCCTGGGCGATCAGTTGCCGGGTGCAGTCCATCCAGCGACCCAACGGTGCCGCCAAGGTGCATACCGGCCAGTCCGAACCCCACAGCAGACGATGCCAACCAAAGCAGGCCAGCACATGCTCAAACACCGGGCGCAGGTCTGGCGCACCAGGGCTGCGGGCTGGCAACTGGGTCATCAAGCCAGATACTTTGCAGACCACATTGGGCAGGGCTGCCAGTGCCTGCAGATCGGCACGCCAAGCGGCCAGACGGCCGCCCTGCAAGTCAGGGTTGCCGCAGTGGTCCAACACAAACTGCACCTGGGGACATTGCGCCACCAGGGCCCGCGCCAGCGGCAACTGAGTCGCTTTGACGCACAGATCAAAGCTCAGGCCATAAGCGGCCAGGCGCCTGAGGTTGCTGGCAAACCCCGGTTGCTGCGACAGAGCATCGTCTTGCGTGTGCAAGACCCGGCGCAAGCCTTTCACCAGCGGCTGTGCCGCGATGCGTTCGAGGTCAGCGGCAAAGTCGCTCGACTCGGGCCGGCACGCGGCCACCACCGCCACCACACCGCCGCCCAAGTTGGCAGCAAACAGCGCCTCAGCCGCCATCTGCGAGGCCTGCACATCGACCTCGACAAACACACAAGCTGTCACACCCGCAGCCTGGGCCTGCGGCGCATAGTCTTGCAGCAAGAAATCTTGGGCAAGCTGCGGCACCTGGGCCAGCCAGGGGTAGCTGAAGTGGCGCTGAGAGATGACATGGCAGTGGCTGTCGATCACCCGTGGTGCGCCCACTGGCTCGGTCTGCTGCAGTGTGGCCTTCACAAATAAAGGCCTGTCGCGGCTGATGCTGAGCTCATTGGCTCATTCGGGAGGTATAGCGGCACACCGCCGGATCGAACCAGGTTTTGGAATACTCTGCAAGCCGGTTGCTGGCGGTCCAGGAGGTGCGCTCGATATAGCCAGCACAAGCGCCCGGGCGCAAACCGATGGGTGCTGCTGCCCAGTCTGGCGCCGGGCCGACTGCAATCTGGTCTTCAACACGGGCAATCCAGACCTGAAAACGCTGCTGGTAGAACAGGTACATCGAGTCACCCAGCTCTTGCGGGCTGAGTGTGGCGCTGGCGCTTGCGTCAAACCAGATTTCTTCCAGCGCCACTGGCACCAGGCTGAGGTAGCGCAGCCGACGCACCCGCCAACAGGCGCCCGGACCATCAGGGCCCATGGCGGGCACGCCAGCAGGTCTCGCCTGCCGGCTCAGCTCCAGCACCCTGGCGGTGGGAAAACCCGGGCCATCGGTCAACTCAAGGCGAAACAATTCATAGATTTGCTGCTTGCCTGCCCCGGAACGGACATAGGTGCCCGAGCCCTGTATGCGCTCCAGCACCCCCTGCTGCTCCAGCAAGGCCAAGCCTTTTCTGAGGGTCCCGATGGCCACGCCAAGCGTTTGCGCAAGCTCGGCTTCGGTAGGCAATCGCTCGTCGCCCCGCCAGTAACCAGCCTTGATTTGGCGGGCCAGCAATTCGGCAATTTGCATGTAAACAGGCAGCGGTTTTGCCGCATTGAGCACACTCATAGGCCAGAGTATGACAAAAAGGCGGGGCCGGCCGCAGCCCTGGCATTGGTCTTGGGTTGCAAGCAGCAGAGCCGCCAGCAACCCGGTGGTTTTGATCTTTCCGGATTTAACAGGCCACGGCTGGCGGGCCGGGCCTCAAGGCTTGCGGCCGATGGCTTTGAAGAAGGCGGCTTGCAGCCGGCTTAGTTTTTCAGCAGACTCGGGCGTTTGACTAGCGCTGCGCAGCGATTGGCGAATGAAGACGAAGAGCAGCAGCGCGAAGCCAGCGGCCAGGGCGCTCACCATGGCGATGAGCGCCTTTTTAGGCTTGCTTTTGCGCTCGGGTGCTTGGGCAACATCAAGCACTTGGATGACCGCACCTTCGCGGCTCTCGTCGATGCGGGCCACCTCGTACTGTTTGGCAAAAAGTTCGAACAGAGTCTCGTGGTATTTGTAATCGCGAAACCTGGCGATGTAGTCGCTGTCGCCCGGGTTGGCAGCAGGCTCCTCCTTTTCGGCTCTTGCCATCTGGGCGCGCATCGCCCCCAGTTCAGTTTGGGCCTGTTTGAAGTCGGGCGCGGATTCGGTCAGGTAGCCTCGCATGCTGGCCAGCTTGATCTCTTGTGCGGCGATGCCGGCCTTGAGCTTGGCCATACCTTCCACCGCCGCCGCTGGCGTGGCCTTGAGGACACTGCTGTTGACGCCGCTGGCTTTGAGGGCTTGGTCAGCCTTGGTGAGATTGTCTTTGGCATTGGTCAGCTGTTTTTCGAAAAACAACCTGCGCTGCTGAGCCTCGGTGACGGCCAGGCGGTTGAGCAGTTTGCCCAGCTCTTCCAAATGGGCGTTGGCCAGTTGGGCGGCAAAGGCCGGGTCTTTGTCGCTGGCTTCTATGCTGATCAGGCCGTCTTTGCCACTGGCAATAACAACGCTACCACTCAGCGCAAGCCGGGCGTCTTCGCGAAATTTGCTCTCATAACGCTCGAGAAGCTTGAGACGGTCTACCAGCGCGTCTTGCAGGCTGTTGCTCTTGAGAAAAGCCACATACTGGTCCGCCGGACTCTTGATGCCGGCAGCGCCCGCCAACCCGCCCAAGGCACCCAAACCGGCCAGCATGGCGGCAGCCCCGCCTTGCTGCTGCTGAGGCGGCATAAATTTGGTGGTGGCGGTAAAGGTAGGCGCAATGGCAAAGCTGATGCCCAGGGCCGCCAGCCCGGCCACAAGAGGCCCAAGCACCAGCAGCCGCAAATTGTCAGCAACCACCTGCAGCAGGTCCAGGAGGCTGATTTCGTCGTCTTCCCCAGACACAGATTGAAGGTCGGGCCCGGCACTGGTAGCAGAGGCATTTGCAATGATGTAGTCAGCGGCAGGGGGGGTTGGGTTCATACCCCGTAGTTTATGCGGTGTCATCTGCGGTATCTTCTGCTCGAAACACCAAGCCTACCCGTGCAAATCGGGCAGGCTTGGCCCACACTGGTTTATGGGGTGGGGCGGCAGCGTGCAGGCTCTGGCAAAGCTCGGGGCAAGCGAGGACTCGGCGGCGAGTGGTGGCGCGTTGGCGACATCGGCATCGGCCCTTGCGGCCTCGGAGGCACGCAGATGCAGGCGCTCGCAGACGACACCTGCGCGCATGGCAGAGCAGCATTCAGCCGAGCTTGTCCATGAGGCACTTAAATTCATATATCATTCATTTACATTTTGAAAAGAATCTCCATGCGACATACGCAAGACAGCAACTGCCCCAACACCCACAGCAAGACCGTGGCGACACCGGCGCCGCCTGCCGACGGGGCTGACTACCGCAAAGCCCTGTCATGCTTTGCCACCGGGGTCACCGTGGTCACCACGCATTGGCAGGGGCAAGACTGGGGAATGACCTGTAACTCCTTCAATTCGGTCTCGCTCAACCCGCGCCTGGTGCTGTGGAGCATTCGCCGCGAATCCAGCAGCCTGGCCGCCTTCACGCAGGGCGGGGGCTTCACCATCAGTGTGCTGGCGCAGTCGCAGCAGGCGCTGGCCAGACAGTTTGCTACCGGCAGCATGAGCGAGCGTTTTGCCGGTGTGCGGGGGCAGCGCGAAGCCGGCGGGCGACTGCGCCTGGAGGGCTGTGTGGCCTGGTTTGAATGCGATTTGCACCAGCTCGTGGAAGCCGGTGACCACACCATCGTGCTCTGCGCGGTGCGCGATTTTGGCTGGCAGGACAGCGCTGCCCTGGGTTTTTGGCGCAGCCGCTTCGGGCAGTTTGAGCCTTTTGAGGCGCCGCCCCCGAAGCCTTGAGCTGCGGGGCTTCAGCCCTTGATGCCGCCCTGTGTGAGGCCGCCTACCACGCGCTCCTGAAACAGCGCGATCAAAATCGCGATGGGCACGATCGCCACAATCAGGGCCGCCGAGATGATTGGCCAGGGAAAGGTGAACTCCCCCTGGTAGAGGGTGATGCCCACCGGCAGCGTGCGCACGGCCGGGCTGGCGTTGAGCGACAGAGCCAATAAAAATTCGTCCCAGGCGTTCACAAAGGCCAGAATGCCAGCCGTAAAAACGCCGGGGGCGGCCAGCGGCAGCACCACCCGCGCAAGGGCCCCAAGCCGGGTACAGCCGTCAATCATGGCGGCGTTTTCAAGGTCGCGCGGAATGCTCTGGAAAAAGCTCACCAGCACCAGGGTGCAGACCGGCAAATTAAGGACCACATAAGGCAGGATCAGCGCGGCGTAGGTGTTGAGCCAGCCAAAGGCCCGCATAGTCTCAAAAATCGGCACCAGCAGGGTCACCAGCGGGAACATGCTCGAGGCCACGATGCAGGTGAGTATCAATTGGCGGTGCCTCAGGTTAAGCCGGGCAATGGCGTAGGCGGCAAAGGCCGAGACCAGCAGGGACAAAGCGGTGGCACAGCCAGCCACGATGAGGCTGTTTTTGAGGTAGCTCAGCAGGGGTTGGTCAGTGAATGCCTTGATGTAATTGACCAGGGTTGGCGTTTCTGGCCACCAGGTAATGGGCTTTTGCACCAGCTCGGCTTCATTTTTGATGGAGGTGAGCAGTATCCAAAGTGCCGGAAAAAACCCGTTGAAGACCACCAAGGCGGCTGCCGCCCAGCGCAACATGGGTGATGACCAGAGGCCTTGGTGCGCCAGACTCATGCTGCGTCGCGTCCGATGTGGCGCAAGTAAAACCCGGTAACCACCAGGGAAATCAGGAACATATTGACTGCCAGGGTAGAGCCGATACCAATGCTGGAATATTCAATGGTGTATTTGTGAATCAGCATGGCCAGAGTCTCCGTGGCCTCGCCCGGCCCACCGCGGGTCATGGTGTAGGGAATATCGAAAGTCTGCAAAGCGGTGATGGTACGAAAGATCAGCGCCACCATGATGCTGGGCATGAGCATGGGTACGGTGACCTGCCAAAACTGTTGCCAGCGGCTCGCGCCGTCAACCTCGGCCGCCTCGTAGAGCGAGTTTGGAATCATCTGCAAACCAGCAAGCAAAATCAGGGCGATGAAAGAGGATGTCTTCCAGATCACGGTCAGGCAAATCGCCGCAAACGCCCAGTTGGGCTTAAGCAGCCAGCTCACCGGCTCGTTTTGCAGGCCAGCACGACGCAAGACATCGTTGACAACGCCGTAGTCGGTGTTGAGAAACCAGGCAAAAATCAAACCGGCAAAAGACAGCGGCAGGGCCCAGGGCAGGAGCAGGGCTAGGCGCACCGGCCACTTGCGCCGAAAGGGCAAGTTGGCCAGCAGGGCCAAACCCAGACCCAGCACCAGGGCACCCGGCACGGTGATCAGGGTGATCAATACCGTGTTCTGGGTGGCATTCCAGAACAGCGGGTCTTGCCAAACATCGAGGTAGTTGCGCAGACCAATGAAGGCGCTGTCTTTGTCAACTGCAAACAGGCTGTTGTAAAGCAGTTTGCCGATCGGGTAGACCACGATCAGGAGCAGCAATAAAAATGCCGGCGCCAGCAACAGGACGGCAAGCGTCTTCTCGCTGGGGTCGCGCCAGTTTGACAGCATGGGCGGGGTTCAGCGCATCAGCCGGCCCACCCGAGTGGCGATTTCATCGACACCGGCATCGACGGTCTTGGTACGCGCCAGGATGGCGCTGGTGGTGGTGCGGATGATGTCGGACACCTGGCCGTAGTCTTCCACCATCGGACGGCTCTGGGCGCCCAGCACCACCGGCAGGGCGTCTTTGAACCAGGGCACAACCTTGTTCACCTCGGGGTCAGCATAAACGCTCTGGAACACCGGCAGGATCGAGCCTTCACGGGCAATGAAGGCACTGGCCTGCTTGGACGACAGAAACTGGATCAGTTTGCCCGCGGCATCTTTGTTTTTGCCAAAGGCGTTCATGGCCCACTGCCAGCCGCCCATGCAGGTGGCCGACTTGCCGCCGGTCATGGCCGGCAGCGGCATCACGCCGACCTGGCCCTTGACCTTGGAGTCAGCGTCGTCCTGAAACCTGTCGTAAGCAAAGCCCCAGTTGATGGCAAACACCACTTGGCCGGCCTTGAATTCATTGACCGTGATGGGCGTGGTGATTTCGGCCACGTTTTTCTTGATCACGCCCTGGTCGACCATGCCCAGCCAGGTGTTGAGGCCCTTGACCGCGCTGGCCTTGTCCAGGGTGAGCTTGCCCGCCGCATCATTGAACTGTTTGCCCTGGCCCCAGTAAGGCAGCAAAAAGGTGCACACCGCCCCCTCGATGGCTGCGCCCTGTATCGACAGGCCCTGCAGGTTGGCATTGCCTTCGGCACCGGTTATTTTTTTAGCTGCCGCGGCCAGATCGTCCCAGGTCTTGGGCTCGCTCACGCCATGCTTGGCCAGCAGGTCTTTGCGGTAGTACATGAACATGGCATCGCCTTGGCTGGGCATGGCATAGACCTTGCCGCCTATCACATTGGCCTGCTGGTAGACCGGCAGGTAGTCTGTGCGCAGGGCGGCCGCGCCACCGACATAACGGTCGAGCGGCTCGATCCAGCCCTTGGAGGCGTACTGGGCCGGGTTGACGATGTCGATCAGGAACAGATCGATAGCGGAATCCTTGGCGTTGAGCACGGTGGAGAGGTACTGGCGCTGCAGCTCGGAGGTCGCGCCCCCGGTCTCAATTTCGACCCGCACCCCCGGATTGGCCTTGTTATATTGCTCAAAGAGCTTGGCCTGCAAGTCCGGGCGCTGGTTGGGGCCGACGAACACACGCAAGGTGGTTTGCTGGGCCAATGCCGCACCCATGGTCAGGCTGCTGACCAGGGACAGCAGGGCGAGTTTCAGGCTAAGACGCTTTTTCATGATGATCTCCTCAGGGTTAAAAATTGTCAGGGTTTCAGGTTCAACAGGGCTCACCGGGTTCATGCAGTTCAGACCAAGCAGGCAGTTCACTTCGACATCAAAAAGACACTCACAGCGCCAGGCCTGATGCCTGATCAAACAGGTGCATGGCAGCAGGGTCGAGGTAGAGCAGCTGGTTTGAGCCGGCCGGGGCCTTGAAGCTCGCTGCGCAGCGGGCCACCAATTCATGTCGGCCCACCGCAAAAGTAACCAGGGTTTCAGCACCCAGGGGCTCGCTGATGACCACTGTGGCGGGCAGCGCCATTTCACCCGGTACATGGCGCGCAGACAGTGCCAGGTTTTCCGGCCTGATGCCAAACACATGCTGTGTGGCCGCAGCCGCGCGTGCGAGCAAATCAGGCGGCAGGGCCAGCCGCACACCAGCACCGAGATCAATCGCCCCAAGCCCGAGGCTGCAGGGCAGCAGGTTCATTGGCGGGCTACCGGTAAAACCGGCAACGAACTGGGCTGCTGGCCGGTTGTAAATTTCTTCCGGGCTGGCGTACTGCACCTTGTGACCCGCGCTGAGCACGGCGATGCGGTCAGCCAGGGTCATGGCCTCAACCTGGTCGTGGGTGACATAGATGATGGTCGCACCCAGGCGCTGGTGGAGTTTTTTGATTTCGCTGCGCATCTCATTGCGCAACTGTGCATCCAGGTTGGACAGCGGCTCGTCAAACAAGAACACCTTGGGTTGGCGCACGATGGCGCGGCCAATCGCCACCCGTTGGCGCTGCCCGCCCGACAGGGCTGCGGGCTTGCGCTCCAGCAGGTGCTCGATGCGCAGCAGGCCTGCGGCATCCAGCACCCGGCGCTTGATCTCATGCTCGGGAGTTTTGCGCAGGCGCAGCCCGAAAGCCATGTTGTCATAGAGATTTTTGTGAGGGTACAGGGCGTAGTCTTGGAACACCATGGCGATGTCGCGTTGGCGTGGTGGCTCATCATTGACCCGCCTGCCGTCGATCAGCACATGGCCGCTGCTGATGCCCTCGAGGCCGGCAATCATGCGCAGCAGGGTTGATTTACCGCACCCGGAAGGCCCCACAAAAACCACGAACTCGCCATGCGCAACATGCAGGTCAATGCCATGAATGACCCTGGTCTTGCCGTCGTAAGTTTTCTCGACCTGCTGAAATTCGACAGATGCCATGGACTGGAATATGGTTAAAAACCGGGTTGGAGAATCTGATTTTTATGTAAATGAATAATAAATGATTTAGCGCAAGGCAGACCTAGGGTTATCGCCTATAGAGGCGCCAGGAAACGCTGTGTTGGCGCTGTTTTGGCGCTGCTTTGCGATTTTTCCTGGGGTTGCCGGCAGCCGTCAACACCTCAGCCAAACACCCCATGCAGGTACCAGCGCGGCACCGTATCAAAACCGGGCGAGGAGGGATCGAGCCGTTCGCGGTAAACCCAGAGCAGGCCGCTGTGGCTGCTGCGTGCCACGTAATAGTCGCGCAGGGCGCTGGGGCCTGGGTCCCACCAACCGGCCTCCAGCCGCTGCGGCCCGGCCAGCAGGGTGAGCGGGTCAGGGCACAAAGGGCGGCCCTGGCGCACCGCCAGGCGTTGCGGCGTGGCCAGCAGCCAGGCCGGGCAGCTGGCCAGATCGATGGCAGGGCCAGTGCTGGGGGCTGTGCCGCCAGGGGAGCCCCCTGGCCCTGAACGGCTTGCTTCTTCAGCCATGAACACAGTGGCATTTGACGCTGCTTGCCACAGCTGCATACGCTCGGGCCGGTGGTCGGCCCGTGGCGACCATTGCAAGACCTGCGGCTGCCCCAGCCGTGCTGCCAGACGCTCGAGCAGCTGCTGCAAGCTGTCCCCGGGGCGCTGTGCCTCGGGCAGCAGGCTGGCGCTGTGCCCAGCGCGTGGCAGGGTCTCGACGCTGCGCAACTGCAAGTACAGCACTGGCGCTGGCAGGCTGATGCGTGCCAGGTGTTCAGCCAGCAGGCGCTGCAGGTGGGCGGTGTCGCAACTTGGCTCGGCGCAGCGCAGCAGCAATTCGCCTTGCGTGGCGGTGTCGCGGCGCGCATCCATGGTCCAGCACAGCACCAGCGCCAGCACCGCCTGCTGGCGCAGTTGCAGCCAGTACTGCAGTTGCTCAAGCAGTCGGCGCGCACCAAACAGCAGCGCCGGAGCGGTTTCGACCTGCGCGGCCAGTTCCAGCCTGGCCTCAAACACCTCGGGCAGCAGCAGCCAGGGGTAGCTGTCTGGGCCCTGGCCGCAGGCCTGGTCGAGCGCCTGCAACAGTGGCGCACCAAAACGCCGCGCTACGCCAGCACGCGGCAGGGCCCGCAACTCTCCCCAGCGGGTGCAACCCAGGGCCGCCAGCGTGGCAAGGTGCGGACGGGCCGCCGCCAGTGCCGCCAGGGGCAGCTCAGGCGCGGGGGTCTGCAAAAGCCCTGGCAGCAAACGCGCTTTGGCTGCTAGGGATGTCGCACCATAGGCGTGGCGCACCGCCACGGGAGGCTTTTTTTCTTCAAACAGCAGTTGCCGTAAACCGGCCCTGCCGCCCCATAAACGCTCGCTGCCAGACATCTCCAACAGCAGTGCGTCCTCCAGCCGTACCACCCGCGGGGTGAACTGCAAAGCCCACCAGGCCAGCGCGCTCCAGACATCGGGCAGGCAGCTTGCGGGTGGCGGAGCGACGTCGGTCTGGGTCTGAGCCCCGGGCTGCAGGGCGATCCAGTGCATGGGGCTACTCAGGTGGGGCGGACCGCGCGGCCAGTGCCAGCCCAACCGATAGCCCAGCCACCAAACGGCCCTGGCGCCCGGCGAGTTGCAGCGGCTGTGCCAAGGGCGGGCCGCGCCGTTTGAGCACCTGCAACTGCAGGCTATCAGTACCCTGGGCCTGCCCGGCGGGCTGGCCGGGCAAGGGGGCCAGCAACAGGCGTAACACCGCCGGCGATGATTCCCCCTGCGCCTGGGCTGGGCGCATCGCAAACAAGGGCTTGCCATAAGTCTGCGCCGCCAGTTGCAAGCGGCGCAGTTGCTCAGGACGTACCCGCAGCGCCTGGGGCAACCAGGCCATCACCGCCAGCACGCCGGCGCAACGCAGCGCCTGCTCGGCGGCCCACAAACAAGCCTGCATTGGGCTTGGGTTCACCCACAGCAGACGCTGCACAGCCAGCCCCTGGGCCTGCAGGGCCGGACCAAACGGCACATGGGGCGGGCCAACCAGCACCAGCGCACCGCTGCCGGTCTGCTGCAGGCGCAGCAAAACCGGCAACAGCAAACGCCACTCGCCGTGCAGGCCCGGGGGCTGTAACACCTCACTCAGGGCATCGAGCGGCCAGCCGCCACCCGGCAAAACCTGGTCCAGCGCCAAATGACCGCTGCTCAGGGTAGCCCCCGGCGTACCGCCCAGCGCATCGGCACGCCAAACGGCTTCACCCAGGCCGGCCAACCGGGACTCGCCAGGCTTTCGGGACGATTTCATGTGAGACCTTTGAAAAACTGTTCATTGAGGAGCTGCAGGCCCATGGAGCATGGCAACAGCCCGGCATGTGTGGACGGGTGTCAACAGGGCCTGATAACTGGTTAAAAACACAGTATATAGACAAAGTGCCCTGGCAACAAAACAACATGGGCCGCAGCCAAGGCATCCACCACCATGCCAGTAGCGGGGCGGAAGATAAGAGCCGGCAGCGACAGGCGCGCTGGCGCTGGCCCGGCTCAGGGCTGCGGGTGGTCTATGCTGCGGCCGATATCGGGCCAGCGCTGGTGCGCCCACAGCCAGGCCAGCAGCCCCAGGCCCAGCATCAGCAACGAGGCCAGCGCCAGCGCTATGGCAGAGTGCATCACCAGCGGCGCGATCACGCCGGCCACCAAGCCGTTGGCGGTAGCGCCAATGAAGGACTGCAGCGACGAGGCCATGCCGCGCCGCTCGGGGTGCAGGTCAAGCACCAGCAGCGTAACCACCGGCACCATCATGGCCCAGCCAAAGGCATACAGCGCCAGCGGCAGCAATGCCCAGGCAACATGCGGCTGGAATAAAAAATTAGCCCCCAAATTGACGACAGCGCTGAGCAGCATGACCACAAAGCCGTGCCGAATCTGCTGTTTGGGTGCCAGCTTGCCGGCCATGCGCCCACTCAGCCAGGCACCCGTCATGATGCCGGCGATATTGAGCACAAAAAACCAGAAATACTGAGTAGGCTCCAGGCTCAGAATATCGCCCAGAAAAGCCGGCGCCGACAGCACGTATAAAAACATGCCATTAAAAGGCACGCCGCTGGCCAGGGCCAGCAACAAAAACCGCGGATCCAGGCCCAGCTGCCAATAACCTTGCAACAGGTTGGTCACCCGCAGGGGCTGGCGCTGTGTGATGTGCAGGGTCTCCGGCAGCAGCTTGTAATTCGCCCACCACAGGGCCACGCCAAAGGCTGTCAAGAATCCGAACACGCTATGCCAGCCCAGGTGCACATACAACCAGCCGCCGATGAGCGGCGCAATCGCCGGGGCAATGCCAAAAAAAATGGTGATTTGGCTCATCACCCGCTGCGCCTGACTGGGCTCAAACATGTCACGCACTACCGCGCGCGCCACCACAATGCCCGCGCCGGTAGACAGGCCTTGCAGGGTGCGGAAGAAAATCAATTGACCGATGCTTTGGGACAACGCACAACCCAGCGAAGCCAGCGTGAAGGCCGCCAAGCCCCACAGCACCACCGGGCGGCGCCCCAGACTGTCGGACAGCGCGCCATGGAACAGGCTCATGAAAGCAAAGCCGAACAGGTAGCCCGACAGCGTCTGCTGCATCTGCACCGGCGTGGCGCCAAGCGAGCGGGCCATGCCGCCGAAGGCCGGCAGGTAAGTGTCGATCGAGAACGGCCCCAGCATGCCCAGCAGGGCTAGCAGCACCGCCAAGGCCCAGCGCGGTGCGCGCCAGAGTTGTTGCGCGTCGGGGTTCATGCAGGGCGCATCAGCTCGATGCACCCAGCAGCGTCACCACCACAACCACGATGCCCAGGCCCAGGTTCAACATCACCCAGCGGCGAATCGTCTGCAAGGCTGCAGCGCCAGCGGGCCAGGCCTGCCCCGCCACGGCGCGGCACAGGCGCGGGTAGAGGCCAAAGCGCAGATGACCGAAGATCGCCAGCATCAGCACACCCAGCACCGCCATCACCCACCAGGCCAGGGGCATGCTGAAGGGCAGGCCCGCTTGCACCATGCTGCGTGCGCTGCGGCCAATCATCCACACCCCGCTGACCAGCACCAGCGCCGAAGCCACCAGCACCGCGTTGAAAAACCGCCCCAACACCACCTGCATCAGACGCAAGCGCACCGGCGCATCGAGCTCGGCCAGCGCGGGGCGCAAAAAGAAATGGGCAAACACCATGCCGCCCACCCAGAGGATGACACACAGCAGATGCAGGGTTTTGAGCAGGGCGTAGAGCATGGTGCAACGGAGTGGTGAAAGCGCCCTATTGTCGATCCTTGGGCGACACCAGGGTGGCGGGGCCTTTAGCGAGTCGTTACGGCGGGTAGTAACGGATGGTATGTGCGGCTAGAAGTTACGGCGATAAGGCCACCGCTATCATGTCGGCATGTCGGTTTTTTCTGTCCTTGTCGCGCTGCTGTTTGGCCTGTCAAGCCTGGTGCCAAGCCAGGCGCAGACAGGGCCCCTGCTCGACGCAGCCAGCTGTCGTCCGGACCAACAGGGCCAAGCGCAGTTGCAGATCCTGCGGCAGGGGGTCCACACCGTACAAGGCACACTGGCGGGCTTCGACCCCTGTCAGGCTTCGGTACGCTTTCGTCTGCCGGCCGGTGTGGTGCGACCGCCGCTGATGATCAGCCTGCACGGCGGGGGTGGCATCAAAGACGTGCTCGCCTCGGACCAGGCTTTTTTTGAGCACGGCATGGCGACCCTGACCTTTGACGCCTATGAGATGAACCGCTTTACCGGGCGCGGGCCATTGTTCTGGGTACGCCAGGTGAGCAACGAGGCGCGCCAGCGCATGCTGCTCAGCACAGCTTGGGCCGCCTACCAATGGGCGATTCAGCGCGACGACATCGACACCCAAAACATTTATATTTTTGGTATTTCCAATGGCGCGGCGGTAGCGGCTAATCTGGCCGCTATGGTAGACCCGCAGCATGTGCGCGGCGTGATTGCTGAGGGCATCACGCCGGTCGGCCTCGGCCTGCCCCACCAAACCCGGGTGCCTTTGATGCTGGCTTTTGGACGACTCGATGACTTTGGCGCGTCCGACCCCAAGATGATGCGCTGGCTGCTCAGCGACCCCTGCCGCTTCAATGTCCGTTTTGAACTCGCGCCCCCGGGCACGGCCGCGCGTTGCAACAACACCAGCGGCCCGACTGAGATGACGCCCAGCCCGCTGGCCTGGGTAGACAGCATCCATGCCCGCAGTGCGCCTATCGAGATTGCCTATTTCGAGAACATGGCGCACAACGCCTACTTTGGTCCCCTAATGCAACAACGGGCCACTTGGGGCGGCGGTCAGACTTTGGGCGCGTCGCTGGGCGCCACACCTGAGGCGCGCGCGCTTTTTTTTCAGGCCATGACCGCATTCATCGCGCGCCAGCGTCGCTCACCTTAAGCACTGCCACCTCAAGCCGCCGCCTGCCAGGCCGCCAACATCTGCCGCGCCCGCTGCGCCAACTCCGGCAGGCTGATGCCCGGCACATACAGTGACGAGCCCAGGCCTACGCCACTGGCACTGGCCCGGCGAAAGCTGGCCAGGTTGTCGACCCCAATACCGCCAACACCAAACATCGGCGTGCCCGTGGGCAACACCGCACGCCAGCCCTTGAAGCTGGCCGGGCCCAGCACATCGGCCGGAAACAGCTTGAGGGCCTGCGCGCCGGCCGCCAATGCGGCGAACGCTTCGGAGGGGGTGGCCACGCCCGGCATCGACAGCACGCCATGGTGCAGGGTTTGTGCGATCACCGGCAGGTGGCAGTTGGGCGAAAGCACCAAGCCGGCGCCAGCGGCCACCACATCATCCACCTGAGCCGGGCTGAGCACGGTGCCAGCACCGACCAGCACCTCGGTGCCAAATTCATGCGCTAAAGCCTCGATGCTAGCCAGCGGCGCGGGCGAGTTCAGGGGCACCTCGATCACCCGAAAACCTGCCTCCAGCAGCACCTGGGCCACGCCCAGCACAGCATCCGGGGTAACCCCACGCAGGATCGCAACCACAGGGTGGGCCAGCAAGCGCTGTAACGGCGCGCTCATGCGGCCGCTCCGAGCAGACCGGCCGCGCCGGCCAGCAGCCACTGGCCCCGGGTGGTGGCGTAGTCACTGGCACGGCTCACGGCCAGTCCTTTGATCGCCAGCGCCAGTGCGTAACGCTGGCACAGCGCCTCGTCGCCAATCAGGGTGACCTGTTGCAGCGGCTCAGCACCGGCAGTGGCGCCACCGACTTCAGCCCCGAGCAGGATGCCCGACAAAAAGTCCGGCAGCGCCTCGGGCGCCACCCGGCCCATCAGGCCGGCGGTTCGGGCCGCAAACAGGGTGTGCGGCAGCTCGGCGTGGCCGCGCAGGCCCAAGCGAACCCCGGCGGCAAAGGCTTCGTGCTGAGATGCGCCCGGCTCGGCACCAAACACCATCAGCCGGCCCAGGATGCTGTGCTGCGTCAGCACGCCATACAGCTCGCCAGTCATGAAGGTCTTGAAGTGGCGAATTGCGCCACCTTCGCCCAGCCAGGCCCACTTGCTGTGGGTGCCCGGCAGCACACAACAGCTGTGGGCTGGCAGGTCGGCACCCCAAATCTGGGTCTCTTCGCCACGCATCACGTCAAACTCGCCGGCACTGTCCAGGCAGCGCAGGCCCGGGGCAATGTGCAGCAGGCGCTCAGCGCGGCCGTCGACCACCATCACCGGCACCGTGATGAGCTGCCTAGCGGCCTGCGCCAGGCTGGTCGGCGCGTCCAGGTAGGGCGCCTCACGCCAACCCTGTCGGCTGCCGATCATGCCGCTGGCCATCAGTGGGCAGCGGGTCTGCGCCAGCCAGTCAGCGCACAGCGCCAGCAGGGCCTGGCCAAATTGGCCGCCCTGCACCGCCATCACACCGCCTGGGGCACTGCGTGTCTCCAGGGTTTGGCCACGGGCATCGAGCAGGCTGGCCCGCAGGTTGGAGGTGCCCCAGTCCAGGGCGATCAGGTGTGGGTCAGGCATGGCGTATTGTCGTCATGTCGTGCCGCGCAGAGACCACCCGCGATTGGTGGGGCGCGTTGCCCATGGTTTTTTGTCGTTTTATTCAGCCTTGATACCGGCTTCCTGAATAATTTTTTTATACAGCTCGAATTCGCTGGCCATGAAGGCTTGGAATTCAGCGGCTGAATTGCCAACCCGCACAATGCCCGCAGCCTGCAGTTTGGCCTGTGCGGCCGGTGTACGCAAAAAGGACTGAATCTCTTCTGAGAGCTTGTTCACGATAGCCGGCGGGGTGCCGGCGGGTGCCATCAGACCGTGCCAGGGTTTGACATCGAAGCCGCTCACTAGGTCGCGCACCAAGGGCAAATCGGGCGCGAAGAACGCACGCTCGGAGCCGGCCACGCCCAATGCGCGCAACTTGCCAGCCTGCACTTGGGGCCAGGACGTGGTGGCCGCGTCCATGGATGCGAGCACCTGCCCACCCAACAGGTCGGTCATCATGGGGGCCGAGCCCTTGTAGGGAACGTGCAGCATGGTGGTACCCGTTTTTTGCATGAACAGCTCCATGGCGATGTGAAGCGATGAGCCGGTGCCGGAAGAGCCATAGGCAATTTTCCCCGGGTTGGCTTTGAGGAAAGCGATGAACTCCGGGATCGTTTTGGCCGGCACTTTGTCGGCATTGACCACCAAAATCAAGGGGGTCACGCCAATCAGCGTGATGGCGGCAAAGTCCTTCACCGGCTGGTAGGCAAACTGGGTCGGTTGCAGGGCCGGGTTGATCGCATTGGCCGCGATATTGCCCATGCCAATGGTGTAGCCATCAGGCGGTGATTTCGACAAAAGACCCAAGCCAACGGCCGACCCGGCACCGGGCTTGTTGTCAACCAAAACCGGTTGACCCCATTTGGCCTGCAGGTGGTCGGCCACCAGCCGTGCCATGCCGTCGGCAGCGCCGCCGGGCGGGACCGGCACGATCAGCCGGATCGGCTTATTGGGATAGCTGGCGGCGTCCTGCGCCTGCAGCACGCTGGTAGTCATCAGACAGGCGGCCAACAGGCCTCGCCACAAGGTTGAGAAACAGCTTTTCATCGTGATCTCCTTAGAAACAGTCAAGTTTTGGGACAAAGAAACTGCCACAGGCTGTCGGCCGGCTCAATGCCCAGGCCGGGTCCTTCAGGCAGGGTGAAGGCGCCGGCTGCGCAGCGCATGCTGGTTTGCACGTACTGCAGATTGCGGTCAAACACCGAATGCTGGTATTCATGCATTGGGCAATTGGGTAGCGCCGCCGCCGCATGCAAACTGGCGGCCTGAAAAATCCCAATGCCGATGCTGGCGTGGGGTATGACCTTCATGTGAAAGGCGTTGGCCATGCGCGCGATCTGCATGAACTGGCTCACACCGGTGTGGCCTATCTCGGGCTGCACGATCGACATGGCACGCCGCTCCATGCGTGGCCGGTACTCGTACACCGTGCGCCACTCCTCGCCCAGCGCGAGTGGCACCTTGATGTTGGCGCCCACATGGGCTTGGCCCTCCATGTCTTCTGGCTGGCAGGGGGCTTCGACAAAGTAAGGGCGGTAGGGCATCAGTTGCTCAATGAGCTGAATCGCCTCCTGTGCGGTGAACTTCCAGTGCAAATCAACCATCAGCCGGGCATCCGGGCCCAGGCCCTCACGCAACACCCGCATTTCCTGCACGATGCCGTCAAAGGAAACCACCGCGGCATACTTGAAAGCGTCAAAACCACGGGCCTGAAAGCCGCGCGCCACGGCCAGTCGATCTTCGAGTGTGGCCCCGGGCAGACCCGACACATAGGCCGGTATCGTGGCGCGGCGCTGACCACCCAGCAGTTTCACCAGAGGTTGGCCAAGCAGCTTGCCATACAGGTCCCAGACCGCGATGTCCACCCCGGCTATGGCGTCCACATAGAAACCGCCAAAGCAGCCACGAACGCGCATCAGGTCATACAGGTCCTCCTGGATCACCATCGGGTCGCGCGGGTCCCGCCCCACGATCACCGGTCCCAGCACGTCGTCAATGATGCTGGTCACGGCCGTCGGGGCCACAATGCCATAGGTTTCGCCCCAACCCACGGTGCCGTCGTCGGCGGTGATCTTGATCAGCACCGAGCGGTCGGTGGTGGGGTAAATGGTGCCGTTGCCCTGGCGGATCAAATAACCACGCTCGGTGACCCGCTCACCCGGCCCCAGGGCACCAAGGTAAGGCGTGTCGCGCGGTATCGAGACGATGAAGGATTCGACAGTCTTTATCTTGGCAAACATGGTTCAAATCGGATTTGGAACAGGTGGGGTAGTTGGCCCGGCCAAGGTGCAGGCTTCACCGTTCGCCGCCTTCAAAACCGGAGCCGGGCGCACTGTGGCACTGGTCCAGTGCCGCCTGTGGCAGCAGCAAATCATGGATGTCAACCAGAAAAGCCTCCACATCCTGCTGGTCCAGCACGTCGAGTCGCGGGCCAGCAATGCGCTGGGACGTGTCTGAGATCAGCCCGCGGCGGTGCAGCACATACTTGGTTAGCGCCCAGCGAAACACAGCCTGGATATTGAGGATGGGCAGCATTCTTGTGAACAGCTGTCGCGCCCGCGCCGCTTCGCCCGCACGGTGCGCTTTGAACAGCGCCACGTGCACCTCGGCGAGTTCAATGGCGGGCATGGTGCCGATCGCACCGCGACGCAATTCGTCAGTGATGTATCGGCCCCCAGCGCCACCCAGCACACCCACCAGTGAGCCCGGCGCAAGTTGGCGAATCACGCTCAGCCGCTGACCGCTGGGCAGGGTTTCTTCCTTCACATAGCGAATCGCAGGGACGGCATGCAAGATCTCGGCCACCACCTCCGGCGCCAGGCCGGCGCCCACGGGTGGCGGCACGTTTTGCAGCATGATGGGCAGGCCGGGTACAGCGGCAGCCAGCGCAGTGAAGTGAGACACTTGGGCAGCTGCGGTGGTGAAGGCGGCCGGTGCGGCCACCATCACGGCCGCGGCACCGATATCCGCAGCGGCCTTGGCCAGTGCGATGGTGACAGCGGGCTTGTTGCTGGAAACACCGACCACCACCGGCACCCGCCCTGCCACTTCCAACAATACCAGTTGCGTCAGGGACAGGCGCTCGTCCTCGGTGAGTTCAGACACCTCGCTGGCCACCCCGGGGAAGGTCATACCGTCAACGCCGCAGCGCAGGAGGTAGCGCACCAGCACCTGCAGCGCGGCGCGATCAGATTGTTTGTCAGCAGCAAAGGGCGTCGGCAGCACCGGAAAGACGCCCGCGATGGGTCTAGTGTCGTTACTGCTCATGATAAATTCTGATAAGTTTCATTGAATGGAACAAAATTGACGTCTGAATTGTGCTTGAGGCCAGTAGCTCCATCCATTGGTATATACCCTAGCTAAAATTGATCAGCATGCCGCGATTTGGCTTGTAAATTCACGGGTGACCTGAGGGCGCCAACACCACAAGGTTTCAATGAATGAAACCACCACCTCGTTACGGGAGGAGTTATTTCATGCTGCCCAAGCCAACCGACGAGGCTGTCGAAGACTCCCCCGTCGTAGCCGGAGCAGGCGTGCTGGAGAAGGCCATGCACCTGCTCAACATCGTCTCTTCGGCGCCGGCGCCGATGACCTTCACCGAGCTGCTGCGCGCCGGCTCGCTGCCCAAGGCCACCCTGCACCGCATTCTTGCCACGCTGACCCGCGAGGGTCTGTTGCGGCACGACCCCTACACCAAAACTTACCGGCTCGGTCTGCGCCTGCTGGAACTGGCCCATGAGGTCTGGAGCGACTTCGATTTGCGGCTGGCCGCCCAGGATGAGCTGGTACGCCTGCGCAATGCGGTGGGCGAAACCGTGCAACTGGCCGTGCTCGATGCTGGCAAGATCGTGTTGATCGCGGTTGAAGACGCTGGGCGTGAGCTGAAAAACAGCTCCAAAGCGGGCATGAAGCTGCCGCTGCACAGCAGCGCTTTGGGGCGGGTGATCGTCGCCAACCTGGAGCCCGCGCGACAGCTGGAGCTGCTCGCCACCCTGTACCACCCGCAGGGCGCGCCGCATGAAGAACCCGCCAATTTGGCAGATTTACGGCGTGAGCTCGATCTCACGCGGGCCCGCGGCTATGCCGTCGAGCTGCCCGCACCAGGCGGGACAAATGTTGTGGTGGCAGCGCCGGTTTTCGATATCGAGGGCCGCCCCATTGGCGCCTTGGCAGTGGCCGCCAGCTCAGACCGGGTCGATCTTGCGCGGGCCCACGCCTTGTCGTCCACGCTGATTGGAGCCGCGCGCGCCATCTCGCACAATGCGGGCGGGCAGGTCATGTCCATCGCGCCCCGCAAAGTGCCCGATGCCGAGCACAGTTTTGAGGTGCAGTGCATCACCCAGACCCGCTCCCTGCTGGGCGAGGGTCCGACCTGGTCGCCGCGCGACGGATGCCTGTACTGGGTTGACATCCTGACCCCGGCAGTGCACTGTTATGACGTGCTCACAGGCCAGAACACCGAGAGCAAACTCGGCTCCATGGTCAGCGTTGCCATCCCCAAGGCGACCGGCGGCCTGCTGGTGGCCACGCCGGGCGGCTTGATGACCCTAGATTTGGCACACAAAACCCTGCTGCCCTTTTGCCACCCAGAGTCTGAGCGGCCAGGCAACCGGTACAACGACGGCAAGTGCGACCGCCTGGGGCGCTTGTGGATTGGCACGCTGGACATGGGCACTGCGGCCAACCGGGGCCATTTGTTTCGGGTTGACTCGGACGCCAGCTGGCGCAAGATGGACTCTGGCTTCACTGTGGCCAACGGCCTGGGCTGGAGCCCTGACGACCGGCACATGTACTTCACCGACACCCCAAGGCGAACCATTTACCGCTACGACTTTGACCTGCTGGCCGGCACCATCCGCAATCGCCAACCCTTCATCACCCTGGACGGCCGCGACGGCACGCCCGATGGCCTCACCGTGGACGAGCAGGGCTGCCTGTGGGTGGCGGTTTGGGATGCCTGGCGGGTGTCACGGTATTCGCCGGACGGGCGAGAGTTGCTGCGCATTCGCATGCCGGTACCGCGGCCAACCAGTTGTTGTTTTGGCGGCGCCAACCTCGACACCCTGTATGTCACGAGCGCCTCGGTACGCTTGAACGAAGCGGCATTGCTGGCCGCACCCCAATCGGGCTCCCTGTTCGCCATCCGCATACCCGGCGTAAGGGGCTTGCCCGAGACAACTTTCGCCGGCTAGCAAACGGTTTGGCACGCTGTTTTTGCAAACTTTCCAGCCCCGAGCCTTGAAACGCCGCCAAAAACCCTTATCATTGGCACTCTTAGACAGCGAGTGCTAACAGTTTCTGCGGCACGCCTGCCTCAAGTTAATGAGCGCCAACTTTTGGGTTGGCACTGTTATTTTCAACCCTGTTTCAATAACTCAAGGAGCTTTCATGAAACTTCGCCCCCTGCACGATCGCGTGATCGTCAAACGTGTGGAAAACGAAACCAAAACCGCCTCCGGCATCGTCATCCCTGACAGCGCCGCAGAAAAGCCTGATCAAGGCGAAGTGCTGGCAGTTGGCCCAGGCAAAAAGAACGACAAGGGCGAGATCAGCCCCATGGCCGTCAAGGTCGGTGACCGCGTGCTGTTTGGCAAGTACAGCGGCCAGACCGTCAAGGTCGACGGCGACGAACTGCTCGTCATGAAAGAAGACGACCTGTTTGCTGTGGTCGAGAAGTAATTAACCAACGAATTCTGGAGATATCAACATGGCAGCTAAAGAAGTAATTTTTGGCGGGGAAGCCCGTCAACGTATGGTCGAAGGCGTGAACATTCTCGCCAACGCCGTCAAGGTCACCCTGGGCCCCAAGGGCCGCAATGTGGTGCTGGAGCGCTCGTTCGGCGCCCCCACGGTCACCAAAGACGGTGTGTCCGTGGCCAAAGAGATCGAACTCAAAGACAAACTGCAAAACATGGGCGCGCAGATGGTCAAGGAAGTTGCTTCCAAGACCTCTGACATCGCTGGCGACGGCACCACCACTGCCACCGTGCTGGCCCAGGCCATCGTGCGCGAAGGCATGAAATATGTGGCCGCCGGCATGAACCCGATGGACCTCAAGCGCGGTATCGACAAGGCCGTACACGCCCTGGTCGAGCAGCTCAAGAAGGCTTCCAAGCCCACCACCACCTCCAAAGAAATCGCCCAGGTCGGCTCGATTTCCGCCAACAGCGATGAAGCCATTGGCAAGATCATTGCTGATGCGATGGACAAGGTTGGCAAGGAAGGCGTGATCACCGTTGAAGACGGCAAATCACTCGACAGCGAACTCGACGTCGTCGAAGGCATGCAGTTTGACCGCGGCTACCTGTCGCCCTACTTCATCAACAACCCTGAAAAGCAGGCTGCTCTGCTCGAAAACCCCTTTGTGCTGCTGTACGACAAGAAGATCAGCAACATCCGTGACTTGTTGCCCACGCTCGAGCAAGTGGCCAAGTCCGGCCGTCCGCTCTTGATCATCTCGGAAGACGTCGAAGGCGAGGCGCTTGCCACGCTGGTGGTCAACACCATTCGCGGCATCCTCAAAGTGGTGGCTGTCAAGGCTCCCGGTTTTGGCGACCGTCGCAAAGCCATGCTCGAAGACATCGCCATCCTGACCGGTGGCAAGGTCATCGCCGAAGAAGTGGGCCTGACCCTTGAAAAAGTCACCCTGGCTGACCTCGGTTCTGCCAAGCGGGTCGAAGTGGGCAAAGAAAACACCATCATCATCGACGGCGCCGGTGCCGCAGCTGACATCGAAGCCCGCGTCAAGCAAGTGCGCGTGCAAATCGAAGAAGCCACCAGCGACTACGACCGTGAAAAACTCCAAGAGCGCGTGGCCAAGCTGGCCGGCGGCGTGGCAGTGATCAAGGTTGGCGCTGCCACCGAAGTCGAAATGAAAGAGAAAAAAGCCCGGGTTGAAGACGCCCTGCATGCAACCCGCGCTGCCGTCGAAGAAGGCATCGTGGCTGGCGGTGGCGTGGCCTATTTGCGCGCCAAGCAGGCCGCAGGCACCGTCAAAGGCGCCAACGCTGACCAGGACGCCGGCATCAAACTGGTGATGCGCGCCATTGAGTCACCCTTGCGCGAGATCGTGTACAACGCCGGCGGCGAAGCCTCGGTGGTGGTCAATGCGGTGATGGCTGGCAAGGGCAACTACGGCTTCAATGCTGCCAACGACACCTATGGCGACATGATCGAAATGGGTATTCTGGACCCCACCAAAGTGACCCGCACCGCACTGCAAAACGCAGCATCGGTGGCCTCCCTGATGCTGACCACCGAGTGCATGGTGGCTGAGGCACCGAAGGACGAGCCAGCCGGCGGCGGCATGGGCGGCGGCGGCATGGGCGGCGGCATGGGCGGCATGGGTGGCATGGGCGATATGGGCATGTAATCTGCCCCACCCCCCAAAAGCCCTGCAGGCGTCAAGTCTGCGGGGCTTTTTTTATGCTGCTACTTGGCGATGCCCAGAAAAACTGCCAGGCTGCGCTCGACTTCGATCATCGCGGCGGCACCGGCCACGCCAAAGACAGGGCCGAGTCGTTCGCGTTTGACGGTCATGGCCTTGTCCACCATCACCTGAGATGGCTTTTTGAGCCCGTTGGCTGCGTCAGGTGCAACGCTGACCCGAATCAGGGGGGCCTCAACCAAAAGACTCGACACCAGCAGCA
>BJGT01000037.1 GCA_014190675.1 Comamonadaceae bacterium
TTTTTTGTTTCTGGCTATTGCCCGCAAATTGACCTCTAAATGTGCATTGGGTTCTTGGTGAATCCGTGCTGACCTTTGTGGCCCAATGTCGTACCAAGCTCAGTCGACTACTTGGCGATATAGGGCATCAGGCTCAAGGGGCCACGTTCGGCAAAGTGGAAAATAATCGCCTGAAAATTTCACGGCGATAAAGTCAGCGTTGGTTGAGTGGCGTTTTTGCCCGCGTTTTCACCGAAACTCCCTTGCCCGTAGTCAGCACCAGGGTCAGGTTTTCAGGGCGCAATACGAGCGGCATCGGTTCAGCCCCCGGTGAAAAGCAGGCCCTGTGCTTTGGCCCGGCCGGCGGCGGTCAAGCGGTAGCGTTGCAGGCGATTGTTGAGTTTATCGGGCAGGGTCGGCTCAATTCACCCCCCTTCCATTGCGGGCCGAAGGTAACGCGTCCGGAAGCTGTGGCGATGCTTAAGGCTCAGGTCCGCCAAAAGGGCGGAGGTCGGCAGAGGCCCGCCAAGCAGTACCCTCAAGAGCTGAACGACTGGGTCGCTGACTCCGGGGATATGTGGCGCATGCGGCTGCCTTCTTGCAAAACAGGGTGAAACTGAATTAGCTCAAGCGCAATCCAATGACTGCTGGACCATTCTGGCCACACGGCTCAGTACAATCATACGCAGGCCCCCTTGGGTGAACAGAGGATGCATGTCCTGACAACCCATTTGGCGACACCTTTGCTGGCCTTGAGTAGGCCGGTCTTGCAAGGCGCCACCGGAGTCGACTTCTAAGGAAATTTTCATGAGTTTGAAGTGTGGCATCGTAGGCCTGCCCAACGTCGGTAAATCGACTCTGTTCAATGCCCTGACCAAGGCCGGCATCGCCGCCGAGAACTACCCGTTCTGCACCATCGAACCCAATGTCGGCGTGGTCGAGATGCCCGATCTGCGGCTCGACCAGTTGGCCGCCATCGTCAAGCCGGAACGTGTGGTGCCGGCCATCGTTGAGTTTGTCGATATCGCCGGGCTGGTGGCCGGGGCCAGCACCGGCGAGGGCCTGGGTAACAAGTTCCTGGCCCACATCCGCGAGACCGACGCGACCATCAACGTGGTCCGCTGTTTCGAGGACGACAACGTGATCCACGTGGCCGGCAAGGTCGACCCGATCTCGGACATCGAGGTGATCCAGACCGAGCTGTGCCTGGCTGATCTCTCGGCGGTCGAGAAGGCGCTGCACCGCGTCACCAAGACGGCCCGATCGGGCGACAAGGAATCCATCAAGCTGGTGGCCCTGCTGGAGAAATGCCAGGTCGCGCTGAACCAGGCCCAAGCGGTCCGCACGCTGGACTTCAGCAAGGAGGAACTGCCGCTGCTCAGGCAGTTCTTCCTGATCACCGCCAAACCGGCCATGTTTGTGGCCAATGTGGCTGAAGAGGGCTTTGCGAACAACCCGTTTCTAGAGCGCCTGCGCGCTTACGCCGACGCCCAAAAAGCCCCTGTGGTTGCCATCTGCGCCAAGATGGAGGCCGAGATGGCCGACATGAGCGACGAGGACCGCCAGATGTTCCTCGAAGAGCTGGGCCAGAGCGAGCCCGGCCTGAACCGGCTGATACGCTCGGCCTATAAGTTGCTGGGCCTGCAGACTTACTTCACTGCCGGCGTGAAGGAAGTACGCGCCTGGACCATTCATGTCGGCGACACCGGGCCGCAGGCCGCCGGTGTGATCCACACCGACTTCGAAAAAGGCTACATCCGCGCCCAGACCATCGCCTTCGACGACTTCATCACCTTCAAGGGCGAACAAGGCGCCAAGGACGCGGGCAAGATGCGCGCTGAGGGAAAGGACTATGTCGTCAAAGATGGCGACGTGATGAACTTTCTGTTCAGTTCCTGAGCTTGGTGGCCACTGCCGGCTCGTCCGCCCGGACCCTGCCATGAACCCGCTGCAAACCGAGCTTCAGCGCCTGTACTCGGCGCCAGAAGGCGTGGTACGTGCCCTGGTGCTGGAGCTGGCCCGGCCGGCCGACTGGGGTCTGCTTTCCCCGGTGTGGCGCGGGCTGCAGACTGACCTGGCCCTGCCGGCACCCGCCGTCATGGTCTCGGGGGTGGACGGCTACCAACTGTGGCTATCACTTGCCGAGCCGGTGCCCCTGGCGGAGGCGGCAGGGTTTTTGGAGGCACTGCGGCGGCATTACCTTGCTGAAGTGGCGCCACAACGCATCCGCCTCACGCCCTCGCTGGCAGCACCTGCGTCACAGCCCGCACTGCCGGTACCCAGCCAGCAGCTGGCCACCGGCTACTGGTCAGCTTTTGTGGCGCCCGACCTGGCCCCCATCTTTGCCGACGAACCTTGGCTGGACCAGCCCCCCAGCCCCGAGGCCCAGGCCAGCGTGCTGGCGGGGCTGCAGTCCATCAAAGCCGCTGCCTTTTCGGCCGCGCTGGCCCGTCTGAGGCCAGTCGCACCGACGAAGCGGCCGTCTGAGCCGCCAAGCGATGTGACAAGCTGCGCGCCAGTGGCCACGCGTGAGCGGCTGTCGCCCAAGGCCTTTTTACTGGCGGTGGTGCAGGACCCGGCGGTAGCGCTGGACCTGCGGATTGAGGCGGCCAAGGCGCTGCTGCCGCATGTTGAGGGTTAGCCGGCAGGCCGGATGTTCTTGGTCGAATCATCGGCGGAGCGGCCCAGCCCTCACCCTGTCGCTGGTCCTTGGTGCGCTGGACTGTCGATGAGCCGATGAATCGAGATATCGTTTACGCCCTTGGCGCTGCGGCCCTGTTCGGGGCAAGCACGCCACTGGCCAAGTGGCTGGCCGGTGAGATACCGCCCGTGTTGCTGGCTGGGCTGTTGTACCTAGGAAGCGGCTTGGGGTTGACGCTGGCACGGCTTGTGCGCGATGGCGGTTTCAAGGCCGCAGGTCTGGCAAAAAATGACTGGCCCTGGCTGTTGGGAGCGATATTTTTTGGCGGTGTGCTGGGGCCGGTGGCGCTGATGTTCGGGTTGATGGCCAGCAGCGCGGCCACCGCATCGCTCTTGTTGAACCTTGAGGCCGTGCTGACCGCCCTGCTGGCGTGGCTTGTGTTCAAAGAGAACGCTGACAGGCGCATAGTTTGGGGGATGTTGGCCATCGTGGCCGGTGGGCTGGCATTGGGCTGGCAAGCCGATGCGGGTTCGCCGTCCAATGCGAGGGGCGCTGCACTCGTGGCACTGGCCTGCTTGTGCTGGGCTATTGACAACAACCTCACTCGCAAAGTGTCCGCGTCGGATGCGCTCTTTGTGGCGGGTACCAAGGGCCTGATGGCGGGCACCGTCAACACGACGCTGGCTCTGGGCATGGGCGCCGCATGGCCCAATATGCCAATCTTGGGCGCCACCTTGGTGGCGGGCCTCCTGGGTTATGGCATCAGTCTGGTGCTGTTTGTCCTTGCCTTGCGTGGCCTGGGCGCGGCTCGCACCGGGGCCTATTTTTCAACCGCGCCGTTCATTGGCGCCGCAGTGGCTGTGGTGGTTTTTTCAGAAGCAACGTCCATAGGGTTTTGGATCGCCGCCGCCTTGATGGTCGTGGGCGTGTGGCTGCACCTGACTGAAAACCATTGGCATGAACATGTCCACCAGGAGATGGAGCATGAGCACGAACACAGCCACGATGAGCACCATCAGCATGAGCATGAACCAGGCTGGCGCTGCCCAGACCGGCACAGCCACCGGCACAAACACGCTGCAATGACCCATAGCCACCCGCACTACCCGGACATTCACCACAGGCACGTTCACTGACTCCGCCAGCGTGCGGCTGGCCAACCCGCAGGGCCATTGGTCGTTCCCATGGCGGGCCTGCGCTGTCAGGCCGTCACCGCTGACGGAAATACCCACAGCAGTCCGGCCGTCAACAGAACATAGCGCAAAAACTTGCCCACAGCCATGTACAGAATGCAGGGCCAGAAGGGCAGGCGCAGCCAGCCGGCCACGGCGCACAGCGGGTCACCCACCAGGGGTAACCAGGCCAGCAGACAGGCCCGCGGTCCGATCTGTTCTAGCCAGCGCAGCGCCCGAACATGGCTCGGCAAGCGGTATTTATCGGCCACCTGGTGCGAGGCCCAGCCCATGGCCCAGCTCACCGCGCCACCCAAGGTGTTGCCGCCCGTGGCGACCAGCATGGTAGGCCAAAACAGCTCTGGATTGAGCTTGACCAAGCCAAACACGACCGGCTCTGAGCCCATGGGCAGCAGCGTGGCAGAGATGAAGGACACCAGAGCAACGGCACTCAAGCCATACTTCGGCAGGGCCAGCAAAGCCAGCAGTTGGTCAATCCATGCGTCCATGAGGCCTCGAGTATAGGCAGGCGTTTTTCGGTTGCTGTTAGCGCTATCTCAGTTGCTGGGATTTTGCGCGGCTAGAATTTGTCCACACCCCGGTTCTTCTCAACACCCCGCCCCCTCCTGTATCTGTCTTGCACCCGATCCAATGAAGCTTGGCCAATTCGTACTGCCCAATCGGTTTTTTGTTGCACCCATGGCGGGCGTGACCGATCGGCCCTTTCGCAAGTTGTGTCGCCAACTCGGCGCCGCTTACGCAGTCAGTGAAATGGTGACCTCCAGACCTGACCTGTGGGCTACGCTCAAGACGTCGCGCCGGCTCAATCACGAGGGTGAGCCGGGTCCGATCGCGGTGCAGATTGCGGGTACCGAGCCGGCCATGATGGCTGATGCAGCGCGCTACAACATCGACCGCGGCGCCCAGATCATTGACATCAACATGGGGTGTCCCGCCAAGAAGGTATGCAACACCTGGGCCGGCTCGGCACTGATGCAAGATGAGCCGCTGGCCCTGGCTATTGTTGAGGCGGTGGTCGCTGCCTGCGCACCCCACGGCGTGCCGGTCACCCTGAAGATGCGCACCGGCTGGTGCCAGGCGCACAAAAATGCGGTGCGCTTGGCCCTCGCCGCTGAGCGGGCTGGCGTGCAGATGATCGCAGTGCATGGTCGCACCCGCGAGCAGGGCTACGGTGGCTTGGCTGAGTTTGACACGGTTGCTGCGGTAAAGGCCGCAGTTCGGGTGCCAGTGGTTGCCAACGGTGATATCGATAGCCCGCACAAAGCTCGGGCGGTGTTGGCAGCGACCGGAGCCGATGCCATCATGCTGGGCCGAGCAGCGCAGGGAAGGCCCTGGATTTTTCGGGAAATTGCCCACTTCATGGCCACCGGCACACTGCTGGCGCCGCCCTTGGTCGCCGAAGTGCGACATCTGCTGCGCGAGCATCTGCATGATCATTACACGCTGTACGGCGATTATTTGGGCGTGCGCACTGCACGCAAACATATAGGCTGGTACCTCAAGGGCCTGCCCGGTGCGGAAGATTTTCGCCGCCACTTGAACCTGATAGACGACTGCCAGCGGCAGGTGCTTGCTGTGAGCGACTACCTCGATCACATCAACCAAGGCATGGACCGATTGCCAGCGGTAACGAGCAGTGTGCTGGCCCAGCGTGAGCAGCAACTGGAGATGGTCCAATGAGCAAGAAGTTGATCGAAGATTGCGTGCGCAGCAGCATGGAGGCTTACCTGCGAGATTTGCAGGGTGCCGAGCCTGATCGCATGTACGACATGCTGCTCAACGCCATGGAAAAGCCCCTGCTTGAGACGGTGCTGCGGCACACTGATAACAACCAGTCGCGTGCCGCTCAGTGGCTGGGTTTGAACCGCAACACACTGCGCAAAAAATTGCTGGAACACAAACTCGTCAAGTAGCCGTTTGAGCTGCTCGCCAAGCCGCCACCTACGCCCCCATTGAGCCCTTGCCTGTGATGAACGCACTGATGTCTGTATCCGACAAAACCGGCATTGTTGCTTTCGCGCAGGGGCTGCACGCCCTTGGCGTTCGCCTGATCTCCACGGGTGGTACGGCCAAGTTACTGGCGCAAGAGGGCCTGCCGGTAACGGAGGTGGCCGAGTTGACCGGTTTTCCTGAAATGCTCGACGGACGGGTCAAAACACTGCACCCGGGTGTGCATGGCGGCCTGCTGGCTAGGCGCGACTTGCCGGCCCACATGGCTGCCCTGGCCGCCCATGGTATCGAGAAGATCGACCTGCTGGTGGTAAACCTCTACCCGTTTGAGGCCACAGTGGCGCGGGCTGATTGCACGCTCGAAGAGGCGATCGAGAACATTGACATCGGCGGCCCGGCCATGGTTCGCAGCGCTGCCAAAAACTGGAAAGATGTGACCGTATTGACCGATCCCGCGCAGTACCCGGCGGTGCTGGCCGAGTTGCAGGCGGCGGCCTGCCCGTGCGCTTCCACCAGGTTTGCGCTGGCGGTGGCGGCCTTCAACCGCATCAGCCAGTACGACGGCGCCATCAGCGATTACTTGTCTGCCCAGGCCCTGCCAGGGGCCGTCGAGCCGCAGCAGCAGTTTTCGGGCCAGTACAACGGCCGATTCGTCAAACTCCAAGATTTGCGTTACGGTGAAAATCCACACCAGCAAGCGGCGTTTTACCGTGATTTGAACCCTGCACCGGGCTCCTTGGTGACGGCGCGGCAGCTGCAAGGAAAGGCGCTGTCCTACAACAATATCGCCGATGCGGACGCGGCTTGGGAATGTGTCAAAGGTTTTTCAACACCGGCCTGTGTCATCGTCAAGCATGCCAACCCCTGCGGCGTAGCACTGGGTGCGGATGCGCTGAGCGCTTACAAACGCGCCTGGCAAACTGACCCCAGCTCGGCCTTTGGCGGCATCATTGCTCTCAACTGCACACTGGATGAGGCCGCCTCGCTGGAGATCTCCAAGCAATTTGTCGAAGTGCTGATGGCGCCGGCTTACACCGCGCAAGCGCTGGCACTGTTTCAGGCCAAGCCCAATGTGCGCTTGCTTGAGATTGCCCTGCCCCCGGGGGGTGAGAGTGCCTGGTTGCAGGGCCGTCATACGCTGGACCTCAAGCGCATCGGTTCTGGTCTGCTCATACAGACCGCTGATCACCACCCACTCAGCCCGGCTGATTTGAGGCCTGTCACCCGGCGGCAGCCGACACCCGATCAGATGCAGGACCTGCTGTTTGCCTGGAGCGTGGCGAAATTTGTAAAAAGCAATGCGATTGTTTTCTGCCAGGCCGGTATGACCTTGGCTGTGGGCGCCGGGCAAATGAGCCGGCTTGACTCAGCGCGCATTGCCGTGATCAAGGCCGGGCACTCTGGTTTGAGCTTGCAGGGCAGTGTGGTGGCAAGCGATGCATTCTTCCCTTTTCGTGACGGCCTTGATGCGGTGGTGGCGGCCGGCGCGAGCTGCGTGGTTCAGCCCGGTGGCAGCCTGCGCGATGACGAGGTGATTGCCGCTGCTGATGAGCAGGGTGTGGCCATGGTCTTCACTGGTGTGCGCCATTTTCGGCACTGAGGCTCAGCCCGTGCCAGCGCCAGCGCGCTCTGCCTGGGCTGATAGGCGCGCCCTAGGCGCCCTAGGCGGCTACCGCCTCAGCGCCAGTGGCCGTGGCGGCTGCCGTGGTGGCCTAACTCCAGGTTGAAGACCAGAGGCGGCGCATCGTAGTAACGGATATACGGTTGGGGACGGGTCACGATGCGGGCTGGGCGCGCGTAAACCACTTCTTCAAGCGTGGTGCTGGGCTGCAGATAGCTGACTGTCGTTGCCGGTGCCAGCGGTGCTGCGCTGATTGGGCTGACTTGCAACTTGATAAAAGGCCCCGGGTCGCTGGGCATTGAGACGTTGTACTGTTTGCCGTTGAACTCGTACACCACGTTGTAACTGATGACGCGGTTTTCGTAAAAGGTCTGGGTGCTGCAGCTTTGCACATTTTGCACCTGGGCTGGCGCTGCGCCCTCAACCCGGTCGCCCAGGATGGCGCCACCCACCAAACCCAGCATGGTAGCTACCACACGGCCGGTTCCGTCGCCGATGTTGTTGCCAATCGCGCCTCCGGCAATCGCACCCATGGCAGCACCGGCTCCTGATTTTGCGCCCGGCGTGGTGACCTGCTGGGTGGTGCACACCTGCCGCGGCATGCTGACCTGCTGTATCACAGGTGTGCTGCTGATCACGCGGCCGACCTCCTGGGCGGTGCACAGCCCGGTGGCCAAAGCAAGCAACAGGGGGAGGGTGATTTCTTTCATGACGATTTCCTGTTTATCGTGGAACCAGGCCCTAGTTTAGACCCGCTGGTGGCCGGCTGCCAAAGCGCAGTTGTAAAGGCCTGTAACAAGTGCAAGGCCTCAGAGCGCCGCGAGTTCACCAAACACCGCAGCCGCAGCGGCAATGGTGTGCTCAATGTCGGCGCTGCTGTGGGCAGCACTGACAAAGCCGGCTTCGTACAGGGCCGGGGCAATATAAACACCGTGTGCCAGCAGTCCGTGAAACAGATGGTTGAAGCGGCTGCCATTGGTGGCCATGACCTGCGGGTAATTGCTGGGCAGTTGCGGCAACAAAAAGAAACCAAACATGCCGCCCTCGCTGTCAGCGCTGAAGGGCAGCCCGTGCGCCTTGGCCGCCGCTTGGAGGCCCTCCACCAGGTGGCGTGTTTGGCGCGACAGCGCCTCAAAAAACCCGGGCTGGCTAATTTGATGCAATGTCGCCAAGCCGCAGGCTGTCGCCACCGGGTTCCCCGACAGGGTGCCGGCCTGGTAGACCGGCCCGAGCGGTGCGAGTTGCTCCATCACCGCGCGCTTGGCGCCAAATGCGGCCAGCGGCATGCCCCCGCCGATCACTTTGCCCAGCACCGTCATGTCGGGCTCAAAGCCGGGCAGGGCACTGGCGTAAATGCTCTGTGCACCACCGAGCGCGACCCGAAAGCCGGTCATCACCTCGTCAAACACCAGTAGCGCGCCGTACTGTGTGCAGAGTTCCCGGCACCGTTTCATAAAAGGCACTGAAGCGCGCACAAAGTTCATATTGCCCGCGATGGGCTCGATCATCAGGCAGGCGAGGTCATTGCCGTGCAGCGCGAAGGCCTCTTCCAATTGGCCAATGTGGTTGTACTCAAGCACCAGTGTGTGCTGCACCACCTCAGGCGGCACACCGGCGCTGGTCGGGTTGCCAAAGGTGGCGAGGCCGGAGCCGGCCTTGACCAGAAGCGCATCAGCATGGCCGTGGTAACAGCCCTCAAACTTGATCAGCTTGTTGCGCCCGGTGGCGCCACGGGCCAGGCGGATGGCACTCATGGCGGCCTCGGTGCCCGAGCTGACCAGGCGAACCATGTCCATGGAGGGCACTAGCTTGAGGATCGCCTCGGCCAGTTCTACCTCCCGCTCGGTTGGTGCGCCATATGAGAAGCCTTCGACCACCGCTTTTTGCACCGCGGCCACCACGGCCGGGTGGCCATGTCCCAGGATCATCGGGCCCCAGGAGCCGATGTAGTCAATGTAGCGTTGCCCGTTCGCATCCCAAAAATAGGCGCCCTGGGCTTTGTTAACAAAGCGGGGCGTGCCGCCAACGGCCTTGAAAGCCCTCACGGGCGAGTTCACCCCGCCGGGGATAACCTGGCGGGCCCGCTCGAAAAGGGTGTGGTTAAGGTCTTGGTCTTGGTGTGGGTTCATGGCTGGGCGTTGCTGGAGGTTGATCGCTCGGATTTTCACTGATCTCATGGTCGGGGTCGGCCTGGGCCCAAAACAAGCGGTCGGGGATGGCGTGGCCCATGCCGGGACGAAATCCGTTACCCAGGCAGCGGTCCAGATAGCACAGGGCTTCGCTGGCGGCCTGCGGTAGTTCGCCGCCATTGGCCAGCAGGGCAGCCAGGGCCGCCGACAGGGTATCCCCCGCCCCAGAGAAAATCGCCTCCAAGCGGGTGAATTTTTCTTTGACCAGCACTTCGTAGGGGGTGGCGAGCATATTTTCAATCGATTGATCGGCCGCCTGCATACCGGTCACCAGCGTGTAGGGCACGCCAAAATCATGCGCCGCCTGGGCAATGTCTCGGGCGCTGGGTCGGTTTTCAGTGCTCCAGTCAGGCAGCAGCCAACGCCACAGGGTGCTGTGGCTACCGACCAGTACGGTGGTCTGTGGCAACAGCAGGTCTTTGAAAGCCTCCAGGTATTGCTCTATCGGGTCTTCGTCCCACCAAGACAGGCTGGGCATGTAGGCCACCACCGGTATGTCGGGGTAGTCAGAGGCGATGCCAGCCACTCTGCCCAGGTTTTCTGCAGAGCCGACGAATCCCACTTTGATGATCGCCACTTCGACATCTTCGAGCACAGCACGGGCCTGCTCGTCCACAGCCTCTTCTTCCAGTGCGAAATGGCTGAATATTTGCGCCGTGTCGCGTGCATAGGCCCCAGTGACGACCGGCAAGGCATGGGCACCTACGGAGGCCATGGCCGTGATATCGGCGGCCAAGCCGCCGATGCCGCTCGGATCACTGGCATTGAAGATCAGCACACAGCTCGGGCCGGAGAGATCAGCGCAATCGGCCTGACTTGGCAGCTCGTCGGGGTTGGGCGAGGGCATTTAGGGAGCTGCTGTTCTTGGGGCAAAATGGGCCACGCCATGAGGTGCGGCAGAGGCCTTGCCAAAACCGTCACAGCGAACCGAACTTAATTCTATGCGAAGGCTTTTTTGTGGACGAGACCAAAACCTGGATGTGTCTGATTTGCGGCTGGATTTACGACGAGCTCTTAGGCGCCCCCGAACAGGGCCTGGCGCCCGGCACGCTTTGGGCCGATGTGCCCTTGAATTGGACCTGCCCGGAGTGCGCAGCCCGCAAGGAAGACTTCGAGCTCGTGCAGATTTGATCGAACCGGCGGCGCGCCGAAAACCCATCTGCCATGAGCCCTGTCCCGCCGATGTCAACGACTGAAGCGCTGGCACCGGCGGGTCCGGTCGGTTTGCCGCAGCAGCAGAGTTTTTTGCTGCAAAGCCGGGCTCGTATGGATGCCCTGGTGCTCAAAACCATTCGCTCGGCTGACCCCGATGCAGCGGCCGGCTTGCGCGATCTCAGCCAGACGCTGGCGGCCTTGCCGGATTGGCCGCAGTCGGCCTATTTCTGGACCCTGTGTGCTGCATATTTTGAAGCTATTGCGCTGGGTTTGTCTGCACCAGACGACAGCCACAAGCGACTGAGCTCTAAAATTTTGCGGGTTTATATGGCGCTGGCTCGACGTGAACTACCGCCATGGGATGAACTGATCCTGCAACTCTTGGATGTTTGCGCTCAGGCAGCGGCCAAGCAGCAACAGCAGGCCCCAGCCATGCAGGCTCTGCTGTTGGCCCATCGCAGTGAGCAACACAGTTGGCCAAGCGCAGCCAGTGAAGTCCTGCCTGCATTGGGCGGACTCTCGCGGCCTAACACGCAAGACCGGATACGGGTGGTGGAGACCTTGCATATTGATGTTGATGCCTATGATCATTTTGTCGCGGCGGCAGACGAAAATTCGCGCCAGATGCTGCTTGAGATCTCGGAGTGGGCCCTGGAGCCACAGCCCCAGGCCTGCGTTGGCACCAGCAGGCTAGCGCGAAGTCTGGCAGATGATGCAAGTCGGGTGGGTTTGTCTGAATTGGCTGAATTTGCCACCGTGCTGGCACGCTTGCTGCAGGTTGTCGCGCAGGAAGGTGGTGCGGCAGAGCAGAACGGCGAATTGTTGGTCAGCGCTGCCGAAGAAATTCGTCGACTGCTTCATCAGTTCGCAGCGGGCTTTATCAAGTCGCCCCAGCCGGCTCTGTACGGGGCGCTGCAACAGCGTCTGGCGCTGCTGGACGGGCGATCGCTGGAAAAACAATGGGGCGTATTGCGACAGGCCCTGGGCAGTGCGGTGCGTCAATACACTGCCAGGCCTGACAACATCAGCGCCCGCGCAGAGCTTGGCCGCATTGTCGATCAGCTGCTTGCCTTGGCCGGCGACCTCAGTCAGTCTGTCAGCGCTCAGGACTTGTTGTTGGCAGCGCAGCAACTGCGCGAGCATGCCGACGAATCCATGGTGGCACCCGGCTCTGGGCCAGACCTGCAGGGGCGCTTGCTGCGGCTTCAGGCGGCTGGCGATGCTTTTTTTACCACCGCATAGCGCTGCAGTGTCAGGGCGCGGGCTGCATCATGGGCCACCAAGGGCTGCGGATAGTCCCGGCCCAGTTCTATACCGGCCGCCTGCAGTTCCAGCGGTTTAGCAGTCCAGGGCGCGTGGAGCGCCTGGTTGGGCAGTAGGGCCAGTTGCGGCAGATAGCGGCGGATGAAGCTGCCTTGCGGGTCAAAGCGCTCGCTCTGGCTGACCGGATTGAAGATGCGGAAATAAGGCTGCGCGTCACATCCGCTTGAGCTCACCCACTGCCAGCCGCCGTTGTTAGCCGATAGGTCGAAGTCGTTGAGCTGCTCTGCGAAATAGCGCTCGCCCCAACGCCAATCGACCCCCAGGTCCTTGACCAAAAAGCTGCCCACCACCATGCGTAGTCGGTTGTGCATATAGCCGGTCTGATTGATCTGTGCCATGGCCGCATCCACCAGCGGATAGCCGGTCCGGCCCTCACACCAGGCCTTGAACAGCTGCTGCGCCAAGGGCCCCTGCTGCCAGACGATTTTGTCGTAGTCTGGTTTGAAAGCAGCATGTGCCACATGGGGGAAATTGGCCAGAATCTGCGCATAAAAATCGCGCCAGATGAGCTCGCCTAGCCAGATGCTCGCACCGCGGCTGCCCAGGCGGTGGCGGTCTAGTGCCAGAGCCGCGAGTTGGCGGATCGAGACCGTGCCAAAGCGCAGGTGGACGCTGAGGTAGCTTGGGCCCTTGACGGCTGGAAAATCGCGCGTCTCGTGGTACTGGTCCATGCGCCCTAAAAAATCCTTGAGCAGCGCTTGGGCCCCGGAGCTGCCGGTTGGAATCTTTAGGGCTCTGAGGTTGCTGGGCGCAAAGCCCAGTTCCGCCAGGGACGGCACCGGCTGTTGCAGCCCGCTGGGCCGTGGCGACAAGGCCTTGGCATGGGGCAGCGGGTTGTGTTCCTGCAGGTGCCCTGGCAGCAGGCTGGCCAGCCAGTTGTTTTTGTAGGGGGTAAAGACCCCATAGGGGGCACCTGCCTGGGTCAGGATTTCACGCCGTTCAAACACCACATGGTCTTTACAGGTGTGCAGGCTCACCCCGGTATCAGCCAGGGCGCCGCGTACCCTGGCATCGCGCGCCAAAGATTGTGGCTCATCATCATGGGCTGCAAACACCGCCTGCGCCCGCAGCTCTCGGGCCATTGCCACCACCTCCTCGCTGCCAATGCCGTGACGCACGATCAGGCCTCCGCCTGGCAGGCTGGTGTGCTGGCGCAAGTCTGCGTCGAGTTCGCACAGGGCTTCGCGGATGAACTCTACCCGCCGGTCCACCCGAGGCAGTGGTTCGAGGATGTCGCGGTCAAAGACAAACAGGCAATGCACCTGGCGGCAGGCCTGCAATGCTCTGCACAGGGCGGTGTTGTCAGCCAGCCGCAGGTCGCGCCTGAACCACATCAAACCGGTGTCGAATCGCTGGGTCATGTTCGCCGCTAAAATTGTTGCATGCCCGTAGATTTTGCCCTGACTAATCTAACCAATCATTTTTTGATTGCCATGCCGGGTTTACAGGATGCAATGTTTTCCAAAAGTGTGGTCTATCTGTGCGAACACAGCGCACGTGGAGCGCTTGGCCTGGTGATCAACAAACCCTGTGAGATAGACCTGCGCCGCCTGTTTGAGAAGGTTGATTTGCCGCTGTTTCGCCAAGACCTGAGCGCAGCGCCTGTGTTTCTTGGTGGGCCGGTACAAACCGAGCGCGGTTTTGTGTTGCACGATCCGTCTTTTAGCGAAGCCGAAAAACCGAGCGAGCCGGTCTATGCCTCGACCATGTGCATTCCTGGCGGCCTGGAGATGACCACCTCCAAAGACGTGCTCGAGGCCCTTTCCACCGGGGCCGGCCCGCGCCGGGTGCTGGTCTCGCTTGGCTACTCTTCATGGGGCGAGGGGCAACTGGAGTCGGAGCTTTCAGACAACAGTTGGCTCACCGTAGCTGCCGACCCGACCCTTATTTTTGACACCCCGGTGGCCCAGCGCTACGAGCAAGCGCTCAAACTACTTGGCCTGGAGGCCTGGATGCTCTCGCCAGATGTGGGGCATGCATGAATAGCGCGCCCACAGCGGCTGGCTTGCAGACCTTTTTGGGGCTAGATTTTGGTGAAAAAAATACCGGGTTGGCTCTGGGCAACCGCTTGCTGCGCAGCGCCCAGGCCCATGGCACGGTGCGGGCCGAGGGCGACGCCCGCTTCGTGGCGATTGCCAAAGTGGTGCAGGAGTGGCAGCCCGATGCGCTGGTGGTGGGCGTGCCTTTTTATCCAGACGGCCAGCCCCATGACAACACCCGCCGTGCGCGGCGCTTTGCGCGTCAACTCCACGGGCGCTTCAAGTTGCCGGTGTTTGAGGTTGATGAGCGCTACAGCACCACCGAAGCGCTGTCGCAGGGCGCAAAAGACGCCGATGCTGCTGCGGCCTGCATTATTCTGGAGCAATTCTTGAGGGCCATGCCATGAGCCATCTGGTGTTGGACGCCGAGGCTTTGTACCAAGCCCTGTTGACAGGGGTCAGCGGGCTGCTGCGGCCTGGGGTGCGACTGATCGGGGTCACCTCCGGGGGTGCTTGGCTGGCCGAGCGCTTGCAGCGCGATCTGCAACTTGAGGGCCCACCGGGCATCATCTCGTCGGCGCTGCACCGAGACGATTTCTCGCAGCGTGGCATGACTGCCGCGGCGCAAACCAGGATTCCTTTTGATGTCAAAGGCTCGCACATTGTTTTGGTGGACGATGTGCTCTACACCGGGCGCACCCTGCGTGCCGTGATCAATGAGCTGTTTGACTTCGGCCGCCCGGCCAGTGTGCGGCTGGCCGTGTTGGTCGACCGGGGTGGGCGTGAACTGCCGGTGCAGGCCGATGTCTGCGCCGCCCGCGTGGCGCTGGCGGCCAACCAGTCGCTGGCGCTGGCCCGTGATGCTGGTGGCGGTTTCAGTTTTGAAGTGGAATCGCGCTAGCCATGTTGTCCCGCCGCAACCCCCAACTCAATGCCCAGGGAGAGCTCATACACCTGCTGTCTATCGAGGGCTTGCCGAAAAGTATCCTGACCCAGGTGCTCGATACCGCGGCCAACTTTGTCAGCGTCAACGACCGAGAGGTCAAGAAGGTGCCCCTGCTGCGCGGCAAAAGCGTGTTCAACCTGTTTTTTGAGAACTCGACCCGCACCCGCACCACCTTCGAAATCGCCGCGACGCGCCTGAGCGCCGATGTCATCAATCTGGACATCGCGCGATCCTCTGCCTCCAAGGGCGAGTCGCTGCTCGACACCATTGCCAACCTGAGCGCCATGGCGGCTGATTTGTTTGTGGTGCGGCACGGCGAATCAGGCGCTCCCTATCTGATTGCCCAGCATGTCGCGCCGCATGTGCATGTGATCAATGCGGGTGATGGGCGGCATGCCCATCCCACGCAGGGTCTGCTCGACATGTACACCATTCGGCATTACAAGAAAGATTTCTCTAACCTGGTCGTGGCTATTGTTGGCGATGTACTGCACTCACGCGTTGCCCGCTCCGACATCCACGCCTTGAGCATTTTGGGCTGCGCCGAGATCCGGGTGGTGGGCCCCAAGACCCTGGTGCCGGCCGATATGGCGCCCATGGGCGTGCGGGTCTGTCACACCCTGGAGGAGGGCATTCGCGATTGTGATGTGATCATCATGCTGCGCCTCCAAAATGAGCGCATGAGCGGCGCGCTGCTGCCCTCTACCCAGGAATTTTTCAAAAGCTTTGGCCTGACCCCCGAGAAATTGCAGCTTGCCCGCCCAGATGCGATCGTGATGCACCCCGGCCCGATCAATCGGGGCGTAGAAATCGATTCGGCGGTGGTCGATGGCCCGCAAAGTGTGATCCTGCCGCAGGTGACTTTCGGCATCGCGGTGCGCATGGCGGTGATGAGCATCGTGGCTGGCAATGAGGCCTGAAGTCGTGTTGTCTCAGACAGGCTTGAATACATCATGAGCGTGCTGATCAAGGGCGGGCGGGTGATCGATCCAGCCTCGGGCTTGGATGCCATAGCCGATGTTGCTGTAGCCGATGGCAGGGTAGTCGGCATCCAAACCATTCCGGCTGATTTCCGGCCCAGTCACATCCTGGAGGCCCGCGCTTGTGTGGTGGCTCCCGGTCTGATTGATTTGGCGGCGCGCCTGCGTGAACCGGGCCATGAGCATGCCCGCATGCTCGAGTCCGAGATGGCCGCAGCGGTGGCCGGCGGTGTTACCCGCTTGGTCTGTCCGCCCGACACCGACCCAGTTCTGGATGAACCAGGCCTGGTTGAAATGCTGCGTTTTCGGTCTGAAAAGCTCAATCTGGCCCGCCTTCATCCGCTCGGCGCCCTGACCCGCAAGCTCGCTGGCGACACCCTCACTGACATGGTCGAACTCAGCGAAGCTGGTTGCGTGGCTTTCAGCCAGGCCGAGCTGCCCCTGGCCAACACCCTGGTGATGCAGCGCGCGTTTCAATACGCCAGCACCTTTGATTTTGCGGTTTGGCTGCGGGCGCAGGATTTTTATTTAGGGCGAGGTGTTGCCGCCAGTGGCGCCTTGGCCACCCGCATGGGCCTGAGCGGCGTTCCGGTGGCCGCCGAGACGATTGCCCTGCACACGATTTTCGAGTTGATGCGAGCCACTGGCGTGCGCGTGCACCTGTGTCGCCTGAGCAGTGCCGCCGGGGTAGCCCTGGTGCGGGAGGCCAAGCGCGAGGGCCTGCGCCTGAGTTGCGATGTCAGCATCAACTCGCTGCACCTGATCGACGGCGATATCGGTTACTTTGACAGCCGGGCCCGGCTCAACCCGCCCCTGCGCCAGCAGCGCGACCGCGAGGCCCTGCAAGCTGGCTTGGCCGAGGGCACCATTGATGCCCTGGTGTCTGACCACACCCCGGTGGACGAAGACGCCAAGGCCCTGCCTTTTGCCGAGAGTGAAGCGGGCGCCACCGGGCTCGAACTGCTGCTGAGTCTCTCACTCAAGTGGGGCGCGCAGCGGGGCCTTAGCCTGGCGCAGAGCCTGGCGCCAATTTGCAGCGGCCCGGCCAAGGTGCTCGGGCCATCACTTGGCGCGCAGTCAGAGGGCGTCGGGCGTGTGCAAGTTGGTGCTGTGGCAGACCTGTGTGTATTCGATCCCGCAGCGGCCTGGACGGTGGGCGCCGACAGTCTGCGCAGCCAGGGCAAGCACACCCCGTTTTCTGGTTACGAATTACCCGGCCGGGTACGCTACACCCTGGTGGGCGGCAGACTGGCCTTTCGGGCCACTTGAGCAGGCGCCGTTCCTGCTGCGGCTCAATGGTTTGGCCAAGCCGCGCGCACCACACACAGGGCGCACAAGACGCCTGCACGAATGAGTAAACTGTTGGCTCCTTTTAAAAGGCGGTGACATCATGGAGCCTATTGCGCTTGCGATCATTATTTTGTTGCTCTTGGCCCTGGTCTGCCTGGTGATGTACTTTTCGTACCTGCAGCAGAACTCCAAGCTCGACGAGATCAACGCGCGGCTCAGCAAATTGCAGCCCTATCCGAGCCAGCGCAGAGACCCAAAGATCATCCGGCAGCAGCGCGCGGCGAGCGGCGATCACATGATGCTGCTTGAGGCAGCCCTGCAAAATTCCCAGCGCGAGGACCTGACGCCCGAGGAGTTGCAGGCCATTGATGCCGCCCGAGACACCTTCAAGGCCTGCGCTGACGAACTCAAAAACGATGGCGAGTGGATGGGTGTGCCCTTTGACCTGGAGTGGTTTGAGCTGCTCGAGCGTCTACCGATCGTGAAACGGCTGTACCGGGCCTCGGAGTTCTCTGTGATGGGCGAGAGCACCCTGGTCGAAGAGGTGCCTATTGCAATCGCCAACCAGAAAAAACCAGATTCAAGTGACTGAGGGTGGCCTGTTTGATCAGTTCGCGCCCGGCTGGGCAAAGGCATTCGCACCAGAACCCTGCGCGGTACTAGGCCTGGCCATCTGCCCCAAGCCAGCAGTGTTTGGGAAGTTGCTTACTCGCGCTTGAAGGTCACCACATGGTCGACCTGGGCGCGGATACCAATCCACTCGCCCAGGCGGTGGTCATGGTGGCTGGGCACATGGGCCAGCACAGTTTCGCCGGTGGCCAGGCGCAGCGTGTAGAGAAACTCAGAGCCGCGAAAGGCCTTGCGGGTGATTTGCGCTTTGACCGGCGCGTCGTCGTCATGCACGATGTCGTCGGCGCGCAGCAGCACGTCGCAGGCCCCGTTTGCAAACGCACTGGGCAGCGGGCATTCGGCCACGTCGGTCAACTGGCCCAGCGGTGTATCGACCAGGGTGCGGCCGTTCACTTGGCGGATCAAGGCATGGGCAAACACGCCGTGGCCAATGAACTCGGCGACACAGCGCGAAGCCGGTCGGTGGTAGAGCGTGTAGGCGTCGTCCCACTGGTGCAGGCGGCCCTGCTGCATCACGCCGATCTGGTCGCCAATGGCAAAAGCCTCGAGTTGATCGTGGGTCACAAACAGCGCCGTGGTGTTGGCCGCCTTGAGGATGCTGCGCACCTCGTGGGCGAGCCGCTCTCGCAGGTCAACATCGAGGTTGGAGAAAGGCTCGTCGAGCAACAGCAGCCGTGGCTTGGGTGCCAGGGCTCGTGCCAAGGCCACGCGCTGCTGCTGCCCCCCCGAGAGTTCATGTGCAAAGCGGCTTTGCTGGCCGGCCAAGCCGACCAAGGCCAGCATCTCGTCAACCCGGCTTGCCCGCTCAGCCCGTGGCAAGTGGCTAATGCCAAAGCCAACATTGCCTTGGACATCGAGGTGCGGGAACAGCGCGTAATCTTGGAACACCATGCCAATTTGGCGCGCCTCTGGCGCTAACGCCCGGTGCGGGCTGCTCACCACCTGGCCGTCCAGACTGATGCTGCCGCCGCTCAGCGGTTCTAGCCCCGCAACAGCCCGCAGCAGCGTGGTCTTGCCACAGCCGGAGGGGCCGATCAGCACGCCGATGTCGCCGACACGCAGGCCAAAAGACACGCCCTGAACTGCGGCCGTGGTGCGCCCGGGGTAACAGACCTGGAGTTCGGAGATTTGGAGGAACATAGCCAACATTCTAATTGATTATAATTCTCATTTGCAATACAGCCTGTCCCTGCCTCTTATGCCGAATCACTTTTTTGGAAGGCTCAGGCAAGCCCTGTTCCTGCTGCTGGCCTTGCTGCTCATGCTGCCGGTTTTGAGTGTGTTCGCCGCTTGGCTGCCGTGGGGCGAAGGCAGCCTCCAAGCTGGGCAAATCCTGCTCGAGATGAGCCGCACGGTACTGCCTGACTATGTCTTGACAACCCTGTGGCTATGCCTGTTGGTAGCAACTGGGGTGAGCGCGCTTGGGCTGGGCGCTGCCGTAGCCGTGACCCTGTTTGAGTTCCCCGGCCGGCGGCTGTTGGCCTGGGCTTTGCTGCTGCCCCTGGCCATGCCGGCCTATGTGGTGGCCTATGCTTACACCGATTTTTTTCAGTACAGCGGGCCGCTGCAAAATTTTCTACGCCTCAACCTGGGCTGGCAGGGCCGGGTTTTCCCCGAGGTGCGCAGCCTGGGGGGTGCGGCCTGGGTGTTCACTTTCACCCTGTACCCTTATGTTTACCTGCTGGCCCGCACTGCCCTGGGTGAGCGCAGTGCCAATTTGATGGAGGCTGCTCGCCTGTTGGGCGCACCCTTGCGCCGACGCATCTTGGCTGTGGCCCTTCCGCTGGCCAGACCGGCCGTGGCGGCCGGCGTGGCCCTGGCCCTGATGGAAACCCTGGCCGACTTTGGCGTAGCCAGTTACTTTGGCATCCAAACCTTCAGCGCTGGTATCTACAAGGCTTGGCTGGCCATGGACAACCGGGTCGCGGCGGCCCAACTCGCTGCCCTGCTCTTGCTTTTGGTCGCCCTGCTGCTGGGCTTGGAGCGACGAGCCCAAAGTCGGTTACGCTTTGGTCAAGCCCGCGGCGGGCGCAGCGACACGCTGGACGCCAGACCCCTGCGTTTAAGCGCCGCCGGGGTCTGGCTGGCCTGGTTGGTGTGCGGCGTGCCGGTGCTGCTGGGCTTTGTGCTGCCTGTGCTCTTCATGCTGCGGCCACTGCTGGCCGATGGCCATAACCTGCCTTGGGGCTCGTTTGTTGGCTGGGCCATCAACAGCCTCAGGCTGGCCAGCATCAGCGCCCTGCTGGCCGTGGGACTGGCGCTGTTGCTGGCCTTCAACCTGCGCCGGTCGCCTAGCCTGCCAGCCAAGCTGGCGGTGCAGCTTGTGGGATTGGGCTATGCGGTGCCGGGCGCGGTGCTGGTGGTGGGGCTGCTGTTGCCGGTCGGCTGGCTGCAGACGATTTACCCCCATGGTGGCCTGGCTTACTACCTGACCGCCACCTCGCTGGGCTTGGTCTGGGCCTATTTGGTACGTTTCAGCGCCGTCGCACTTCAATCGGTTCAAAGCGCCTACGCCCGAATTCCAGCCAGCCTGGACGACTCGGCCCGCATGCTGGGTAATCGCGATGGCCACTTGTTGCGCCGGGTCCACTGGCCGCTGCTGCGGCCCTCGCTGGCTGCAGCCGCCCTGCTGGTGTTTGTGGATGTCATGAAGGAACTGCCCGCCACCCTGGTGCTGCGCCCCTTTAACAGCGACACCCTGGCCGTGGTGGCTTACCAATTGGCGCGGGATGAGCGCCTGGGTGAAGCCGCACTGCCGGCCCTCGCGCTGGTGCTGGTCGGCCTGCTGCCAGTGCTGCTGCTCAACCGAGCCCTTGGCTTGCCTGGGACCGCCCGGGCTCAGCCCAGACCCGGGTTGCCCTGAATCCCCGCAACACTGGGCATATTGAGCTGGCGCTGGGAAATGCTGCCCTTGGCCTTCAGCCAGGGTTCCACCAGATCCCAGATCGGTTTGCCGCCGGCTCGCCTGGCCTCTTCGGACACCGGTGCCCACCCCGCCACCTTGTAGTTGCGCCCGGCCTCCAGCGCTTTGCCATTGAGTTGCAAGCCGTCAATGCGTTTGCCCATGGTGGCTTGGGGGTCACAGCTGTAGTTGAGGCCGCCGACCCGCACCATGTCGCCGCCCTGCTGGTAATAGGGATCCGGGTTGAACAGATTGTCGGCAACGTCTTCCAGAATCGCCTTGATGGTGCTGCCGGTCATCTCACTGAGGGTGGTGTAGGGGTAGGTGATGGCGGTCATGTCCATCAGCCATTCGCGCGTGATTGTTTGCCCGGGCAGCAGGCTGGTGCCCCAGCGAAAACCCGGTGAAAAGGCGATTTCGGCACCCTGCACCTCCATCAAGGCATCGAGCAAAAGTTGATCGCCCGTGCCGTTGAAGTTGCCGCGCCGGTACAGCAAACCTTCGTTGATGGCCAAGGGCTCCGCCAGACGGGCTTCATAGGGAGCCCGCACCCGATTGATCAGCGCTTCCATCGCCGGATCAGGCTGCAATATATTGGCGAAAACCGGCAGCAGGCGGTATTTGAAGTCGCTCACGCGCCCGGCGCTGACCTGCAGGTCGAGCACCCCCAAGAACTTGCCGTTCGAGCCGGCATTGGTGACGATCGTCTTGCCGCTTTTGTTGCTGATGATGCTGGCCACCGGCATGCCGTCGTGGGTGTGGCCGCCCAGGATGGCATCGATGCCGGTGACCCGGCTGGCCAGCTTCAGGTCCACATCCATGCCGTTATGCGACAGCAACACCACCACCTGTGCGCCCTTGGATCGCGCCTCGTCCACGGTTTTTTGCATGCCCTCTTCCTGGATGCCAAAGCCCCAGTCAGCCATCATGTAGCGCGGGTTGGCAATCGGGGTGTAGGGGAAGGCCTGGCCAATGATGGCGCAGGATACGCCATTGATATCGCGCAACACAAAGGGTTTGAACACCGGGTCGCCGAAATCATGGGTCTTGATGTTCTGGGCGATAAATTCAATCTTGCCGGCAAAATCGTTTTCAACAATTTCCTGCACCCGCTCCATGCCCAGGGTGAACTCCCAGTGGCCGGTCATCAGGTCTACGCCCAGCAGTTTGGCGGCCTCCACCATGTCCTGCCCCTTGGTCCACAGCGCGGTGCCAGAGCCTTGCCAGGTGTCGCCACCGTCGAGTAGCAGGGCGCCGGGTCGACTGGCTTTCATGCGCTTGACCAAAGTGGCCAAGTGGGCAAAGCCGCCAACCCTGCCATAGCGCTGAGCCGCCTGCTCAAAATCCAGATGGGTCAGCGCATGCGCGGTGGCCGTACCGGCTTGCACGCCACAGGCGCGCAGCAGGTGCTCTCCGACCAAGTGAGGCAGTTGCCCTTTCATGCTGCCAAAGCCCAGGTTGACGCTGGGCTCGCGAAAATGGATTGGCTTGAGCTGAGCGTGGCAGTCTGTCATGTGCAAAAACGAGACATTGCCAAACGGGCGCAACTCGTAGAGTGCCTGGCTTGCGCTGTTGATGTCTGCGTGGGCCTGCCGGCTCAAGCCCATACCGGCCATGGTGCCGGCACCGAGCACCTGTAAAAACTCGCGTTTTGTGAGGTTCATAAAGACTGTTTCCTGTAGCGGCAATCACTGCTTGAAAAAACCAGTCCTCAGCCGCAGGTAACTGCGGCTTGAGTGACTTGGATGGCTGGCCGATTAAGCCAGTGCCACTACTGATTGACGGGTGACTTTGGGTCGAGCAACAACCCCACCACATGGCGCACCTGGGCCTCGTTCAAGATGCCCGCATGGCCGGCGCGCGGCATGTTGGAGCAGGCGTTGTAGGCCTTGGCATTCCAGATCTTGCCCCAGGTGTATTCCACGATAGGCCGGGCAGTGGCGGCGGCCGGGTCGCTGATGCCGCGCAGCTTGCCGTAGTTGTACAGGCTGGGGCCCAGGGTGCCGTAGGAGATTTCTTTTTTGTCGATCTGGTGGCAGTTGTAGCAGTTGCCGCCATTGGCCTGCTGGGCGTCGTCGGTCCAGGTCAGGCCGCGCCCGCTCTGGGCTATTTTTTCGCCCTCGCGCCAGTCGCCTATGAATTTGCCATCCGACGGCCATTTGATGGTCTTGAGGTTGGCCGCCTCGATGCTGGTGCGCAGGGCGTCGGCGATTGGCTTGCCTGCCACGTCGGCAGCGCTGCATTCGCGGTTGGCATCATCCTGGTTCAGGCGGTCGACTTTGACCAGCGCCTCGTCCCGAAACGAAGCCTTCAGAATGTTGGCGGTGAGTTTATCGAGCTCAGCGCCGGACGGGGCAGAGGCGCAGGCGCTCAACATCAGGCAAGCGCTTGCGGCAGCGTAAGCAAAGGCGTTTTTCATGATGGGCTCTCCTTAGCGTTTGATGGCAGGCGCGACCGACTCGCCACCTTTGCCGTTGACACCCAGGTACATACTCAGGGCGATGGTCGCATCGCTGCCGAACAGCGGATAGGGAAAACGTTGCTGCCGGTAGCAATCGTTCAGGCGCAGCTGCATGCTCCACATCTGACCGTTGGAGACCCGGTAGGCCGGCCAGGCGCCAAAGCCGTTGCCGGCACCCGGATTTTGGGTGAGGTTGGGCAGGTCCTGCAGCCGAATGCGTTTGCCGTCCTCGCCGTGGCAGGAGGAGCAGGAAAAATCATGGGTGCCGCCACGGGCAAAAAACAGGCGTTTGCCGACCTCATACATGGTTTTTTCTGCTGTCGTGTTGTTCGGAAGATTGAACTTCATGCCACGCGACTCGGCTGAAATGTAAGCACTCAGGGCGGTCAGGTTGTTTTGCTCGCCGCGTCCAAAAGCGGTGCTGGCGATGTCTGCGGCATTGAAGCCTTGCAAGGTTTCCATACAGGTCAGCAGACGTGACTCCATGTCTTGCACTTTTTGGGTGTCGGCGAAGTAGCGCGGCAATTCAACAAAAGCACCCTTGACAATCCCCGGGCCCTTGCCCAGATCGCACTTTTCGAGCGAGGCGTTCTTCGGGCCGCGGGCTTGCTTCCAAAGACCTTCGCCCTTGGCCTCGAACAGGTCAGACGGATTGCCATCAGCCAGCATGGCCCGGTACTCGGCAATGCCGTCAGCAGCTGTTTTTTGGGCCCACACGCCTGCGCTGGCAAGGCACAGCAGCAGGATGGGCATGAGGTATCTGAGGGGTTTCATGGTGAGTCTCCTTATTTTTGCCAAAGGGCGAGTGGGCAGCGCGCCCGCGACTGGCTTGAGCTCAAGAGACGGTGGCCTCGTCGGTCCGACTCTCGCCCCGGTTGTCTTTCCAGTTGATGCTGATCTTGTCACCGGCTTTGGCTCCTTTGACGATGAACTGCAAAAACGGGTTTTTGGCTACAGCCGGGCCCCACTCGCCGGTGAGCACCGTGTTGCCATTGTGGGTGGCCGTGATGTTGGTGATATGCCAAGCGGGAATCACCTTGCCGGCAGCATCTTTGCGCTGGCCGGTTTCCATTTCGTGAGCCATTAGCACTCGAACGGTGGCGTTGCCACCTGCTGCTTGGGCACGGATACGCATCGGGTCTGCCATAGAAATCTCCTTGAGTTGAAAAAGTTAAGGGTCAGCGGAGCTTGCAAAGGGCGGGCCGGCCTAGCCGCCGCAGCCGCCCAAGGTCACCTTGATTTCTTTTTTGGCAAACAACACCCGTCCATCGGCCAGCAGTGCGACCGCATAAACATCCGACGATTGGCCCATTTTGGCGCGGGTGGTGATGTTGGCGTCTACGCTGTCGGAGACATTAAAACTGGCGATCAGCGCGCTGGGGTTTTTTTCAACCAGCAGCAGCAGCTGCTTGACGCCGGCCAAGGTGGTGCTGGCGCCCACCGGAACCACCGCACCGTTCTCGGCAATGTCTGGCCCGGTGATGCTGACGTCTTTGCTCTCTGTTGGCGTGCCCAAGCCCAAGGCCTTCAGGACATCAGTCAGGTTCTTGGCTTCAAAAGCTTTGGCATTGAAGGCCAAGGCGTAGCCTGGAAACAAGCCGCTGGCGGCCAGCAATCCGGCCACAAGGGCGCTGTTGCGAAGTGTCTTGCGACGGGTTTGCATGATCGTCTCCTTAAAAATAAATAACAACCAGGGGCTCAGGGTTTGGCGGCGCCAGCGGCGAGCCAGGCGGCAATGGTTTTGGCATCGGCATCGCTCAGAGATTGGGCTGGCATCGGGATCGGCCCCCACAGCCCGGCGCCGCCGGCGCGGATCTTTGTCGCAAGATAGTCTACCTGTCCCGGGTACTTCTTGGCAATTTCGGCAAATGAAGGGCCGACGATTTTCTGCGCCACACCATGGCAGGCGGTGCAGCTGTTTTTTGTTGCCAAAGCGAACGCGGCTTTGACATTCACGGCATTGGTGGCAACGCCGGGTGTTTTTTCTGTCGCTGCTGCGGGGGCAGCCAGCGCAACCGAGACGCTTTTGGGCTGCGCGGCCGAGGCGCCCGGCTTGGGTTCGGGTTGGCTGGTGTCAGCGCCACGCTGCGGGCCCACCTGGCGGTTTTGTTCAGCCAGATTGCCATGCTGGTTGCGGGCAAAGTCGGGTAAAGCCGATGCGACTACGACCCCCGCCGTGCAGTTGCGAAGGCAGGCCGAGCCTGACGTATCGGGCTTGGCAGCAGAGCCAAATTCACGGCCAGGCCACAGGGCATGGTCTGTGGTCATGCCCAGGCGGTTTGGCATGCGGGCCTGGACCTCAGCCATATTTTGGTCCGACAGCGTGAAGTTGTCGGGCAGCACGTTGCCCAGGTTGAGCATGTAGGCGGTCACGGCATACACCTCGTTGGCCGACAGAGACTTGGGTTGGTTCCAGGGCATAGCCCGGTTGATGTAGTCCCACAGGGTTGACAGTGTGGCGACTTTCATCAGCGTGGTGCGGCTGGGGTATGCCGGGTCGCCGAGGCGGGCCACTCGGCCGGTGCGCAGATCCTGCTCGGTGGTGCCGCCCACCAAGGGGCTGAAGACCTGATTCGATTCGCCAAAAACACCATGACAAGAGGCGCACTTGGCCTCCCAGATGTCCTGGCCCTGAGCCACCGAGCCCGAACCGGCCGGCAGCCCTTTGAAGTCGGGCCGAACATCAATATCCCAAGCGGCCACCTCTTTGGGCGTAGCAGCGCGGCCCACGCCGGGGTACTTGTCGCTGGCATCGGCCATGCCGAAGCCCGAACAAGCCAGGAGAAACAGCCCAAAGGCCCGGCCAACCCGCGGAGCAAACAGCTCAGGAAACCTGAACATTTTTGACCTCCCCGTTGGCCTGCACCAGCCAAGACTGAATCGAATTGTTGTGGTAGATCGAGCGGGTGCCGCGCGCTGCCCGACTTTGCCGGTAGCTGGGCTGCACCAAGCCCGAGTCGTCTGTGGCACGGCTTTGAATGATGGCCGGCTGGCCGTCCCACACCCAGTCCAGGTTGAAACGACTCAGGCACTTGCTCATCACCGGGGTTTCAATCCGGGCGGCCCGCCAGTTGCGCCCGCCATCCACCGAAACATCGACCCGGGCCACTTTGCCCCGGCCTGACCAGGCCAGGCCGGTGATGTTGTAGTAGCCCCGGTCGAGCAGCACCTGCCCGCCTGAAGGCGTGGTGACCACGCTCTTGCATTCCTGAATGCTGGTGTACTGCCGATGCAGGCCGTTGGGCATGAGGTCCATGTAGTGGATGGCCTCGTCTTTGGTGGCATAGGGCTTGTCACCGAGCTCAATCCGGCGCAAATACTTCACCCAACTGACTCCCTGAATGCCAGGCACCACCAAACGCAGCGGGTAGCCGTTCTCGGGGCGCAACATTTCGCCGTTTTGGCCATAGGCCACCAGCACCTCGCCGTTAAGAATCTGGCTCAGGGGAATGGTGCGGGTCATGGACGAGCCGTCTGCGCCCTCGGCCAGCACAAACCGGCCTTTTTTCAGGTCTGCGCCCGCCATCTCCAGCAAGGTGATCAGCGGCACGCCAGTGA
>BJGT01000038.1 GCA_014190675.1 Comamonadaceae bacterium
TTTTCCAATAGCCGACGATTCGCGCATCCTCGGCGACCAGCTTGGACAACGAGTGCACATCGTGGATCCGGGTGCCTGCCAGACTTGCAGGGGCCGAATAGATGAACCTTGGCAAAAACCCCTGTCCGCGCAACATGGGGTCACTCAACGCCTCAGCCAGCACAATGGGTTGAGCGCTCAGGAACAGGCCAAACCGCACGCCATATCGGAACCCGCTCTGACCTTCTCCGATGCGGTCTCGCTGTACACCGGCACCGTCGAACAACCGGGTCAACCCACCCAGACTTGCGGCCCTCGTTTCACTTTTGAGACTGTGCCCACCAAGAAGTGACCCGCCCTCATCGGTTGACAGGCTCAGCGCCGGTGCCGATCCGTTCACGAATGCGTGCTCGATAGCCTGGGTCGTGGTGTCCGTGAATATGGTGCGCGGGTCTGGTGGCGCTTCGCTCAGGATAGCGGCGCGGTCTTTAGGCTTGGATCGGGCGGCCTCAGCTTCTAGGCGCTTGACCGCAGCGCGGTGTTTCTCGCGTGCTCCCCGTTCAATCTCCGCAATGGGTGCTTTGGCTCCAGCCTGAACGAGCATGTGCACTTCCATGTCTGCGTGGTCGATGGGGTGTTTGAGCAAGTGCCGGGCGAGGGCGACGTTGATGCCGCCCCTGCAGCCGCATCGCCGGGCATCATCTTTCACCCGGCCAGTGCTATCGACGAGACCGCTGTAGCCCAAGTGCAGGCCGATTTGCGCCGGCGCATCCTGCGCGCCTTTGTGGGCCGGAGCTTGCTGGAGAGTTGTGACGCCAAAGAGATGCTGGGCTACCAGCACAGCGGCTTCTCAGTGGATGCGGGAGTCTGCATCGAAGCCCACGACCGATCTGCGCTGGAGCGCTTACTGCGCTACTGCGCCCGCCCACCCTTTGCCATGGAGCGCCTTCGCAAAGAAGGTGCTGCCCTGGTGTACCGCTGTGCCAAACAACATAGCGAGCCAAGCTCTGACAAGCGTGGTGCTAGGGTGGACGAGCTCACACTCACCCCACTGGAGCTGATCGACCGTATTGCAGCCCTGGTGCCCCCGCCGCGCACCCACCGCCACCGCTACTTTGGTGTGCTGGCACCCAACTCGCCGCTCAGGGCGGCGGCGGTGGCGCTGGCTGCGCCAGTGCAGGCACCCACAGCGCATGCTGTGCCAGCCACCACGGGCGAGGGCGCGCCTGGGGTGGCACCGCTGGGCCATGTAAATCCACCCGCGCCCGAGCCTGCGCCACCCAAACGTTCACCGGCGCACTACCTGTGGGCCGTGCTGATAGCGCGCATCTACGAGGTTTTTCCGCTGCTGTGCCCGCTGTGCGGTGGACAGATGCGCCTGATCGCATTCATTACCGAGGGCGTGCAGATCAGGAAGATCCTCGATCACATCGGGGTGGACTCAGAACCTGCGCATATCTCCCCGGCGCGCGGACCACCGCTGTGGGATGACTGTGGTGATGCGCATGTCATTGAGGGTGTTGCGGCCGAGACCGACTGGGATCTGGCAGCGCAAGTGGCACCGGACTTTGAGGTCGATCAGCGCATCAATTGGTGACTGAGTGAAGCGGCGATTTTGACTTGCCGCAGGAAGGGCCTGCGCCCAACGCACCCATCGCAACGCTATGGGTTGTGCTTACGGTGAATTTTCATGGTGAACCTGCCACGCGGGCGGGAAATCGAGGGTTCGCTCGGGGTTCGAACCCTGTTGCTGAGGTCTATTCTGCGGCTCGCGCGGTTGAATGGCTTATCCGTTCTTATGCTAGTGGCACAAGCGGAAACACAACGGTTGGGCTAAAAATTGGCGCAGATGTAGGAAACAACACCAGCAGAACACTTTACACAAGAAAGTTTGCGTCTATTGGTGGTACAAAATATAGCAATTCTTTGGTTCTAGCCATCATTGCCCCTTGGTGCCACCACGTTCCGTTTGGAGGACGTGTGGTGGAGGTTATTGGCAAAGCCCTCTTTGCTTTTAGCTGAGTTTTTTCATGCCGGCAATTTGATCAACGGGTCAGCGCAGTCCACACCCAGGGGCTCGAAGTGCTTAAGGTTGCAGGTCAGTAATAACACCCCTGCGTTTTGAGCCAGCGCTGCAATTGCAACGTCTGCAAAGCCTGGATGGCGACCCTGAGCAACGGCTGCATCCGAAATTTGACCAGCCAGTCGGGCAACTTGTGCATCCAGCGGCAAGATACGGTCCGCATAAGTGCCCAACAATCCGTCCAACCAGCGATCAAGGCGGTCTGCCCGGTCGACGCCGCCTGCGCGTCGCAATTTGCCAATGCCCTGTGCCATTTCTGCAATAGCGATGCAAGGCAGATAGAGTTGCTTGTGATGCTCTCGCAGCCAATCCTGCAAGGGCGTGGGCACAAAGACTTCTCGGCCAGGTGCGAGGACAGACACCACGCTGGTGTCGAGCAAATAGCCGCTAGCCAAAGTCAACGCCTCGCAGTGGCGTCGCGTCGCGCTGGGTCGCTAGCAGCTCAGGCAAGGCCAATAGATAGTTGGCCAGGTTGGGCATCTCCAGCGGGTATAGGCGTGCGCCGTCGGCCACTGGCACGATCAATGCACAGGGCTGACCGTGGCGGCTCACAAGTGTTGGGCGACCTTTCTCAGCGGCGGCCACCAGTGCAGAAAAACTGGCCTTGGCTTCGCGAATTTGCACTGTTTCCATGGCAACCCCTTTGTGACTACATGAGGTCATTTTATGCGAGTTTGAATTTTCATTGCAAGTAAGAATTGACCAACTCGATTAAGTCCCATTGATTTCCGTAGAGGTCTGCAAAGACAGTCACTGTGCCGTAGGGCTCCTGAATCTTGCCTCGAACAAACTTGACGCCACGGCTTTGAATCAGCCAGTCAGGCTGCGGGTAACTGCCGACGATGGTGGTGGTGGGGAACAGCATGCTCGATTCCTTCCATGGTTCGGGTTCATTGTGGCATCGTGTTTTGGTTCGGGATTCCGCCTGCGCCAAGAGGCAACGATGGCCGAGTCGCGTGCTGAACGTCTTCTATGGCTATAAAATAATCCTTACGAATCGGTAAGGAACACCATGCAAACCATACTCACTTCCAAAGGACAGATGACGCTACCCAAGGCCGCGCGCGCGCGGCTTGGGCTCGAAACGGGCGACCAATTGCTGGTGACGGTGCAGGATTCCGACACCATTGTCCTCAAGCGCCGAAGCGCCACGCCAGCGCCAGCGCTGCGCGGCCTGCTGCCTCTCCCGGCGCGCGCGCTTTCCGTCGAGGAGATGGACGCCGGCATCGCCAACCACCTGCGCGCCAAGCACCGACCGGGCAGCAGGGCTTGATCGCGCTCGACACCAATTTGTTGGTGCGCCTGCTCACCAATGACGACGCGCGCCAGGCGGCCAAGGTCGAGGCCTGGCTTTCGGACAACGCAACGCCCAGGTCCCCGGCCTACGTTGACCATGTCGTTTTGTGCGAACTGGCCTGGGTGCTGGAGCGCAGCTACGCTTACGGCCGCACGCATGTTCACCAGGCGCTGTCGGCGTTGCTCGAGCACGGACAGCTGAAGCTGGAATCACCCGGTTTGGTGCGCCAGGCCTTGCTTCACTACGCAGACGGGCCAGCCGATTTCTCGGACTACCTGCTTGCAGCGCGCACCCAGGTGGCAGGCTGCTCCACGGTACTGACGCTGGACAAGAAAGCCGCCAAGGCGGCCACGCACAGCTTGCTGCGTTGATTAGCGGATGGGTCGTTTATCTCATCCAAGGATAGTGTCTGCGTAGGGCAGTGTGCGCAGTTGGTCGTGCCGCGAAACCATGGACGAACTCAAGGCCGTTCCATCAACGGTCGATGCGCCGCATCTCGTCAACATCGTGGTCGGTGGCAAGACCCCGATGGTCCCGACCAAAGAACTCGGTGACATGGGCTTCTCGCTCGTCCTGTATGCAAATGTTGCGTTGCAGGCGGCGGTGCAGGGCATGACACTCGCGCTAAGAGCTTTGAAGGATGGTGGCGATGTCAGCGAAACCAGCGGTCTTGTCACAAGCGGTAACCCGGCCCCCTATCAATGCGCAGCTCCCAACCGCCGCCACCAACAGGCTTGCAGTCACCGAGGTTGCCGTTGTTCAGACGTGTCATCCGAGCCGCTATACGCGCCTGCGCTTGTCTATCCCTTAGACCAGGCTCGCAAGCAAGCGGTAGCCATACAGGTGCAGTTGCAGATCGCGGTCGCTGCGCCAGGTGATGTCCACTGCATCCCCGGCCTTGACCTGCAGGATCGCATCGCGGGTGCCAGAGCGCAACAGCAGGTCACCGTGAACCAGACCATTGAGAATCGCGATCCTGGCCGAGACAGTCTGGCCAAAAGCCAAGGGCAGGCCAAACAGCAGGGCCAGGCACAGGCAGCTGGGGCGCATGAGGCAAGAGGCCATGGTCATGCGCCGGGATGTTCCAGCTGGGTGCGCAGCCCTGTCAATCAGGGTAAGCCCGGCCTCACCGCCGGGCAGGCGGTTTTGGCCGCCAAACTCAAGTTCGGCGCTTGAGCCACTGCGGCACCAGCAGCACGGCCAGCACCACCAAGAGCAGGCCCACCGACATGGGCCGCTGCAAAAACACCATAGCGCTGCCCTCGCCAATCGAGATGGCATTGCGCAGCTGGGCCTCGGCCAGCGGGCCCAGAATCATGCCCACCACCACCGGCGCGGTGGGAAAACAAAAGCGCCGCATCACCAAGCCGAGCAGGCCAATGGCATAGAGCAAAAACAAATCGAAGGCGCTCTGACGCATGCCGTAGGCACCCACGGTGGCGAAGATCAGAATACCGGCATACAGCTGCGGCTTGGGCACCTTGAGCAGCTTGACCCACATACCCACCAGTGGCAAGTTAAGCACCAGCAACATCACGTTGCCAATATAGAGCGACGCAATCAAGGCCCAGACCAGCGCTGATGCGCTGCTGAACAACTGCGGTCCGGGCTGAATTCCGTAGTTTTGAAACGCACCCAACAAAATCGCGGTGGTGTTAGAAACAGGGATCCCCAGGGTTAACAAAGGGATCAATGCGGCGGTAACAGTGGCATTGTTGGCAGCCTCCGGGCCTGCCACCCCTTCGATGGCGCCGCGGGTACCGAATTCAGCAAGGTTGTCTCCCTTGGCCAGTTTTTTTTCGGTGGCATAGCTCAAGAAGGTGGGTATCTCGGTGCCGCCGGCCGGAATACAGCCAAAGGGAGCACCGATGGCGGTGCCGCGCAGCCAAGCCGGGATGGATCGGCGCCAGTCGCTGGCACTCATGGTGACACGGCTCATCCGGTTGGCGGTCTCCACCGCCCTGCCCTCAAACAGCACAGCATGCAACGCCTCAGCCACGGCAAACAGGCCCACGGCCACCAGCACAATCTCCACGCCATCCAGCAGCTCGGGCACGCCGCCGGTGTAGCGAGCCTGCCCGGTGATTTGATCCATGCCAATCAAACCCAGGGCCAGCCCGACAAACAGGGCGGTGATGCCGCGCACCGCGCTTTGCCCCAACACCGCACTGACCGTGGTGAACGCCAACAGCATCAGCATGAAATATTCGGGCGGCCCAAGCCTGACCGCAAACTCAGCCACCACGGGCGCGAACAGGGTGACCAGCACGGTGGCAATCGAGCCCGCCACAAAGGAGCCAATGGCCGAGGTGGCAAGTGCTGCGCCAGCGCGCCCGCTCTTGGCCATTTTGTTCCCCTCCATGGCAGTCACCATGCTGGCTGTTTCACCCGGCGTGTTGAGCAAGATGGAGGTGGTGGAGCCGCCGTACATGGCGCCATAGTAAATACCGGCAAAAAAAATCATAGAGGCGGTGGCCTCGACCTTGGCAGTGATCGGCAGTAGCATCGCCACGGCCGTGGCCGGGCCAATGCCAGGCAGCACACCCACCGCCGTGCCCAGCGCGCAACCGACAAAGGCCCACAGCAGGTTGACCGGCGTACCCGCCGTGGCGAAACCCTGCATCAGCTGGCCCCAGATATCCATCACAACCAACCGGTGCTGGTGAGCCCGGGCAGGTTGATCGCCAGGAATTGGGTGAACATCCAGTAAACCGGTGCAGCAATCAGCAGCCCAGTGACGCAGTCCATCAGCCAACTGCCTGTGCCAGCGCTCTGCCCCGCAGCTAAGCGCAAACCCCGTGCGGCAAGAACAAAAGTCAGGGTACAGCTCAAAATAAAGCCAATCGTGGTGATCAGCGCCGCATTGGCCAGCAGACCGGCCGACATCCAGACAAAACCGGGCCAGAAAGGCTGCTCGGCGCCCAGTGATTCATCCATGTTGCGAAAGCCACCACTGCGGGCCTCGCGGACCATGAAGCCACCACACAAAACCAGCGCCAGCGCCACCACCCAGGGCAGAAAATTGGGCCCGATCCCGGCGTAGCCCGCCGCCGAAGGAATGCTCACCGCCCCCAGCGCCAAACCCAAGCCCAGCAAGACCACCGCCAGGCCTACCAGGGTTTGCAACAAGTGCGTCTCAGTGTCTGGTTTCATGCTGATTCATCGCCTGGATCCCCGGTCAAGCCGGGGATGTAACAAGGACACGGGCCGGCTCAGATCATGCCGGCTTTGACCATGGTGGCGCGCAGCGAGGCGAAGTCGTTGTCCACAAAGTCTTCAAATTCTTGGCCTGACAGGACTGCCGCAGTCCAGTTGTTTTTCTCCAGATCAGCCGCCCAGGACTTGCTTTTGGCGGCCTTGAGCAGCAGGTCTGTCAGGGCTTTGCGTTGTGCCGCTGTGATGCCGGGCGCACCGTACACGCCACGCCAGTTGCCAATCTCGACGTCATAGCCCAGTTCTTTGAGCGTGGGAATTTTGATGCCTTTGAGCCGGGCGCCAGAGGTCACAGCAAGGGCCTGCATTTTGCCGGCGTTGATGTATTCGGAAAACTCGCTGTAGCCGCTGCCGCCCACAGTGACATTACCGCCCAAAATAGCCGCTGTAGCCTCACCACCGCCCCTGAAAGCAACATAGTTGATCTTGGCCGGATCTACACCCACCTCACGGGCAATCATGGCCGCGGCAATGTGCTCGGTAGAGCCGCGCGAGCCGCCACCCCACTTGACGCTGCCCGGATCCTTTTTGAGTTGCTCGATCACATCCTTCATGGTCTTGAAGGGCGAGCTGGCTGGCAGCACGAACACGTTGTATTCGCTGGTCAGTCGGGCCAGCGGCGTAGCCGCGCTCAAGGAAACCGGCGGTTTGCCGGTGATGATGCCGCCAAGCATGACCGCGCCCATGATCATGATGGCGTTAGGGTCGCCCTTGCTGGCATTTACAAACTGGGCCAGGCCCAGAGCGCCGGCTGCCCCACCCTTGTTTTCGTAGGTGACAGTGTCGGCCGCCTTGGACTCGAGCAGGGCCCGGCCCAGGGCCCGGCCGGTACCGTCCCAGCCGCCGCCCGGGTTGGCCGGGATCATCATCTTGATATTTGAACCAGCCAGTGCCGACAGCGGCAGGCCAGCCGCTGCAGCGCCAAGGGCCAGCGATTTAAGAAAAGTATCACGACGCATGTTGTTCTCCAGAAAGTTTTGAATTGTCAGTAAGCGGGCAAAAAACCCAGCGCAGTACATCAATCGCACGAACACCACTGCCTGCTGCGCTGCGTGTTTTCGGGTGAGAGAAGTCTACACCCGCAAGACAGGGGCAGGGGCAGATTCAAATGTCGACTGCGGCAGGTCCGAGCAGGGGGTTTGGCATGGGAGACCCCCGCTGACAGCAGATGCTGATGCACAATCTGTGGTTATGACTATCTTCACACGCTTGGCGGGTTTGGTTTTGTTTTGCGCCATGTCAATGGCGCCGGCACTGGCTGCCTCGCCCGCCCCAACTGGCAACACAGCCTGTCCAGCACTGCTGCAACAGCAGTTCAAACGACTGCAAGACGAGTCACCGCAGCAGCTGTGCCAGTACGCCGGCAAAGTGCTGCTGGTGGTCAATACCGCCAGCTACTGCGGCTTTACCAACCAGTACCAGGGGCTCGAAGCCCTGCACGCCCGCTACCAGGGGCGCGGCCTGGTGGTGCTGGGCTTCCCGTCCAACGACTTTGGCCAGCAAGAGCCTGGCTCGGGCAAAGAGATCGCCGATTTTTGCTTCAACACCTACGGCGTGAAGTTCCCCATGTTCAGCAAAACCGTGGTGGTGGGCGCCGGGCGCAGCCCCCTGTACACGGCCATGGCTAAGGCGAGCGGCGAGGCGCCACAATGGAATTTCCACAAATACCTGATCAATCGCCAGGGCCAGGTGGTGGGCAGCTTTGCCAGCGGTGTGCCGCCTGAGGACAAGCGCCTGCTCAGCGCGATCGAGCGGGCGCTTTAGCCCAGCCAAAATCAGCCGAGAAGCCAAAACAAACTTGGCACATGGAGCGTCTGCGTATTGACAAATGGCTTTGGGCTGCACGTTTTTACAAAACCCGCAGCCTGGCCAGCGACGAGATCGACAGGGGTCGGGTACAGGTCAACGGCGCGGTGGTTAAGGCCTCGCGTGAACTCAAGGCCGGCGACACGGTGCGACTGCGCAGCGGCGAGAGCGAACGTACCCTGCTGGTACAGGCCATCAGCGACCGTCGCGGCGGCGCACCCGAGGCCGCACTGCTGTACACCGAAACCGCCGAGTCTGTGCAAGCCCGGCTGGCACTGGCCGAGCAGCGGCGGCTGGCGCCCGAGCCGGCGCGCAGTCTGGAAGGCGGACGCCCGACCAAGCGGGAGCGGCGCGACAGTGAACAGGCGCGCGGCTGGGGCGACCGCTGGAGCGCCTCGATGGACAGCAACAAATCTTGAGCATTCAGTGACCCAGTTCAGTCGGAGCAGGCACAGCACGAACACAGGCAAAACTAACTCCCCATGACAACTTCAATCAACTACATTCCGCCTGCAATTTGGGTGCATGACAGCGCCAATGGCGGGCAGTTCGCAAACATCAACCGACCGGTTGCTGGCCCCACCCACGAAAAAGCATTGCCGGTGGGCAGCCACCCACTGCAGCTGTATTCGCTCGCCACGCCAAACGGGGTAAAGGTGACGGTGCTGCTCGAAGAACTGCTCGCACTCGGGCACCAGGGCGCAGAATACGATGCCTGGCTGATCCGGATCCGAGACGGCGAGCAGTTCAGCAGCGGTTTTGTGGCAGCCAACCCCAACTCAAAAATACCTGCTCTGGTGGACCACAGCGGGGCCAAGCCAATCCGGGTTTTCGAGTCAGGGGCGATCCTGCTGTACTTGGCAGAAAAATTTGGCGCTTTTCTGCCAAGTCAGGCTGGGCGTGCCGAATGCCTGTCCTGGTTGTTCTGGCAAATGGGTAGCGCACCCTATCTTGGCGGCGGCTTTGGTCATTTTTACGCTTACGCGCCAACCAAGATCGCCTACGCAATTGACCGTTTTGCCATGGAGACCAAGCGCCAGCTCGATGTGCTGGACCAGCGGCTCGCGCACAGCCGCTACCTGGCCGGAGACGATTACAGCATCGCCGACATGGCGGTGTGGCCTTGGTACGGCGCCCTGGCCAAGGGTCTGCTGTACGAGGCGGGTGAATTTTTGCAAGTACAGGCCTACAGCCACATCCAGCGCTGGACCAACGAGATCGCAGCGCGCCCGGCGGTGAAACGCGGCCGCATGGTGAACCGAATCTCGGGCGAACCCTCAAGCCAGCTGCACGAGCGCCATGCAGCCAGCGACTTTGACCACAACACCCAGGACAAGCTGGCCAAAACCCAGCAGCAGTGACCCAAAAATCCCAACAAGCTCAGCGCGGTTGACAGCACTCAGCCCGGCAGCAGCAGGGGCCCGACGCGCCAGATGTCGCGTGCGTACTCGGCAATGGTGCGGTCAGATGAAAACGGGCCCATGCCCGCCACATTGCGCAGGGCCTTGCTGGCCCAGGCTTCAGGCATGCGGTACAGGGCATCAACCCGCTCCTGCGCAGCGATGTAGCTGGCATAGTCGGCCAACAGCAGGTACTGGTCGCCCCAGTTCACCAGCACATCGTAGATCGCGGTGTAACGGCTGGGCTCGTCCGGGCTGAAACGGCCGTCTCGTATGGCTTCGAGCACCCGTTGCAACTCGGTCTTGCGGGCCAGGATGGCACGGGGCTGGTAGCCGGCAGTCCGAATGGCGGCCACCTCGGGCGCGGTGTTGCCAAAGATGAAGATGTTGTCGGCGCCCACGTTCTGCTGCAACTCGACATTGGCACCGTCAAGGGTGCCGATGGTCAGGGCGCCGTTGAGCGCAAACTTCATGTTGCCGGTGCCCGAGGCCTCGGTGCCGGCGGTGGAGATTTGCTCCGACAGGTCAGCCGCCGGGATGATCAGCTCAGCCAGACTGACGCTGTAGTTGGGGATGAAAACCACCTTGAGCAGATCGGCCACCCGGCTGTCGGCGTTGATGGTTTTGGCCACATCATTGATCAGCTGGATGATGAGCTTGGCCATCTGGTAGGCCGAGGCCGCCTTGCCGGCAAAGATCACCACCCGCGGAACGGTCACGGCGCCGGGCTGCTCGAGCAGGCGCAGGTAGCGTGTGACCACATGCAGCACATTGAGTAACTGGCGCTTGTACTCGTGAATGCGTTTGATCTGCACATCAAACAGTGCCCCGGTGGACACGCTGGTGGCCATGTGTTGCTCTAACCAGGCGGCCAGCCGTTGCTTGTTGGCATGCTTGGCCTGGCGGAACGCTGCAAGCAGGGCCGGGTCATCCAGGTGGGCTTGGAGCGCCTGCAACTCGGACAGGTCACGGCGCCAGCCGCGGCCGATGCGCGTGTCTAGCACGGCCGAAAGCGCCGGGTTGGCCTGGGCCAGCCAGCGCCGCGGTGTGATGCCGTTGGTCTTGTTGTTGAAGCGCTGGGGCCAGAGCCGGGCAAAGTCAGCAAAGATCGACTGCTGCATCAACTCGGAGTGCAGCGCCGACACCCCGTTGACCGAGTGGCTGGCCAGCACGGCCAGATAGGCCATGCGCACGCGGCGTTCGCCGCCCTCGTCAATCAGCGAGACCCGTCGCATCAATTCCTGATCAGCCCCCTGCTGCTGGGTCAACTGCCCCAGAAAGTGGGCATTGATGTCAAAAATGATCTGCAGGTGGCGCGGCAGCACCCGGCTGAGCACCTCTACCGGCCAGGTCTCCAGCGCCTCATGCATGAGGGTGTGGTTGGTGTACGAAAACACCCCTTGGCACAGGCGCCAGGCATCAGCCCAGGGCAGGTGGTGCTCATCGAGCAGCAGGCGCATCAGCTCGGGGATGGCCAGCACCGGGTGGGTGTCGTTGAGGTGGATGCTGACCTTGGCACTGAGCTGATCAAACGTGCTGTGCTGGCGCAGGTAGCGGCGCAACAGGTCCTGCACGCTGGCACTGACAAAAAAATACTCCTGGTGCAGGCGCAATTCGCGGCCCGAGGGCGTGGAGTCGTCGGGGTAGAGCACGCGCGACACGTTTTCCGACTGATTCTTGCGCTCCACCGCCGCCAGGTAATTGCCGCGGTTGAAGGCATTGAGGTCGATTTCTTCGGTGGCCTTGGCCGACCACAGGCGCAGCGTGTTGGTGGCCTGGGTGCCGTAGCCCGGAATGATGGTGTCGTAGGCCATGGCGCGCACGTCGTGGCTGTCCACCCACTCGTGGCGGTCACCCTGGCGCACCACATGGCCGCCGAACTGGATGCGGTAATTGACCTCGGGTCGGGCAAACTCCCAAGGATTGGTGGTGTTCAACCAGTAGTCGGGCACTTCCACCTGCCGGCCATGCACAATGGTCTGGCGGAACATGCCGTAGTCGTAGCGTATTCCATAGCCGTAGCCCGGGATGCCGAGCGTGGCCATCGAATCCAGAAAACACGCGGCCAGCCGGCCCAGCCCGCCATTGCCCAGCGCAGCATCGGGCTCCAGCTCGGCCACGGCGTCCATGTCCACGCCGAGTTCAGCCAGGGCCTGGCGCACCGTGTCGTACAGCTCCAGCGCAATCAGTGCGTTGCTGAAGGTGCGCCCCATCAGGAACTCCATAGACAGGTAGTACACATGCTTCACGTCCTGTGCACGCTTGGCGCGGGTGGTGCTGACCCAGCGCTCCACCAATTGGTCACGCACCGCATAGGCGGCAGCATGCAGCCAGTCCACGGGCTGGGCCGCCTCAGGGTCCTTGCCAACCGTGAACAGCAGCTTGTTGGCAATCGCCCGTTTCAGGGCCGGCAGGTCATGCGCAGGTGAATCAATATCAAAGGTGGCCGGCGCAACAGGCGGCATCGTGGGGGCAAGCATGGGGGGTTCAATCGGTTGAGGAAAAGGTCAAAAAATCAGGGGCCGACCAGGCGCTGGTACAGGGCCCGGTAGGCCAGTGCGGCGGGCGCCCAGCCCAGCGGCTGTCGCATGCCTGTCTGCCGCACCCGGGCCCAGGCCGCAGGCTTGCGGTACAGCGCAAAGGCCCGCCGCAGCGCGTGCTGGTAGGCAGCGTCGGTGAAGGGCCCGAACACAAAACCAGTAGCGCTGTGGTCGGCCAGCGTGGCGAGGTCGGCGTCAATCACGGTGTCGGCCAGGCCGCCCACCCCGCGCACCAAGGGCAGGCTGCCGTACTTCAGGCCGTACATCTGGGTCAGGCCGCAGGGCTCGAACAGCGAGGGCACCAGGGTCACATCGCTGCCGGCAAAAATACGGTGGGCGAGCGCCTCGTCATAGCCCAAATGCACCGCCACGCGGCCCGGATGGCGCTGGCTCTGCTGCTGCAGGGCCTGCTCCAGCTCGGCCTCGCCGCTGCCCAGCACCAGCAACTGCCCGCCCTGCGCCACGATCTCGTCCGCCCCGGCGAGTACCAGTGGCAGGCCTTTTTGCCCGGTGATGCGGCCAACCAGCGCAAACAGCGGCGCATCGACCTGCTCGGCCAGGCCGATATGGCGCTGCAAAGCGGCCTTGCAAAGGGCCTTGCCAGCCATGCGCTCGGGCAGGTAGCGGTGGCTGATCAGGGCATCGGTGGCCGGGTTCCACACCGCCTCGTCCACCGCATTCAGGATGCCGCTCAGGTGGTCGCGCCGCGCCCGCAGCAGGCCGTCCAGGCCACAACCCTGCTCGGGCGTCTGGATTTCACGGGCGTAGCTCGGGCTGACGGTACTCAGGTGGTCGGCGTAGTACAGGCCGGCTTTCATGAACGACACCTGGCCGTGAAATTCGAGGCCATCGACTGCAAAGGCAGCTGGCGGCAGGCCGAGCTCGCCAAAGACCGAGGCATCAAAGACGCCCTGGTAAGCCAGGTTGTGCACGGTGTATAGGCTGGGTACAGCGGCAGCGGCAGCGCCGCTCCAGTGCTTGAGGCAAGCCGGCGCCAGCGCCGCATGCCAATCGTGGCAGTGCACCAACTGGGGCGTCCAGGCGCGGTCGAGCCCATGGGCCAGGTGGGCCGCCGCCCAGCCCAATGCGGCAAAGCGGCGGTGGTTATCGGCATAGGGCCGGCGCTGGGCGTCTTCATAGGGGTTGCCCGGCCGGTCATACAGGGCTGGTGCCTCCAGTACGTAGGCGCTCAGCAGCCCGGCGCCGCCGGGCACGCCAGCCAGCTGGCCCAGGCGCACGCCCACCGTCTCACCCCAGGGCGTGGGGAACTGGCCTACCACCACCGATTCCAGCAGCGCCTGCCGGATGGCCGGCAAACCGGGCAAGACGGCGCGCACCTCGCAGCCGGCGCCGGCCAGCGCCTGGGGCAAGGCGCCGGCAATGTCGGCCAGCCCGCCGGTCTTGAGCAGGGGAAAGATTTCGGCGCTGACTTGCAGGATACGCATGGTGTCTGGTACAGGCTTCAGGCCGTTGCGTCGGCCAGCCGGCTGAGCATGTTGCGTGTGACCAGCACCACGCCGTTGCTGGTGCGCTCGAAGCGTCGGGCGTCGAGTTCGGGGTCGTCCCCGATCACCAGTCCCTCGGGCAGAGTGCAGCCCCGGTCCACCACCACTTTGCTGATGCGGCAGCCGCGCCCGATGGTGGTGTTGGGCAGCAGCACCGCCTGATCGATCTGGCAGAACGAGTGCACGCGTACGCTGGAAAACAGCACCGAGTTACTGACATTGGAGCCCGACACAATGCAGCCGCCCGACACCATGGTGTTGATGGTGAGGCCGTGCTTGCCCTGCGCGTCCTGCACAAACTTGGCCGGCGGCAGCTGGCGCTGGTTGGTCCAGATCGGCCAGTCGTTGTCATAGATGTCGAGCTCGGGCGTGACCGAGGCCAGGTCGAGGTTGGCCTCCCAGAACGCATCTATGGTGCCGACATCGCGCCAGTAGGGCTTGGCCTGGGCCGAGGTGGACACGCATGACATGGAAAACGGGTGAGCATGGGCTCGACCTTCACTCACTGCCACCGGGATCACGTCCTTGCCGAAATCATGGCTCGACTCAGGCCTGGCCAAATCCTCGTCGAGCAGGCGGTACAGGTACTTGGCATTGAAAATGTAGATGCCCATGCTGGCCAGCGACATGGCCTCATTGCCCGGCATGGCCGGTGGGTGGTCCGGCTTTTCGACAAAGCTCAGGATCTTGCGTTGGGCGTCTATGGCCATCACACCAAAAGCCGAGGCCTCGGCCCGCGGCACCTCGATGCAGCCCACGGTGCAGTCGGCACCGGTTTCCACGTGGTCTTGCAGCATCAGCGAGTAGTCCATTTTGTAGACATGGTCGCCGGCCAGCACCACGATGTACTCGGGGCTGCTGGACTGGATGATGTCCAAATTCTGGTAGATCGCATCAGCAGTGCCACGGTACCAGTGCTCGTCGTCCAGGCGTTGCTGGGCCGGCAGCAGATCGACCATTTCATTGAGTTCGGCGCGCAGGAAACTCCAACCGCGTTGCAGGTGGCGCAGCAGCGAGTGCGACTTGTACTGGGTGATGACCCCGATGCGGCGGATGCCAGAGTTGACGCAGTTCGACAGCGAAAAATCGATGATGCGGAACTTGCCACCGAAGTACACCGCTGGCTTGGCGCGCCGGTCGGTCAGCTGCTTGAGGCGCGATCCGCGCCCGCCAGCCAGCACCAAGGCAATGGTGCGCCGCACCAGCATGTGCGGCTGCATGAGTCGATCAAACTGGGGCGGGGGTTTGCTGTTGTCTTGCATGTTTGTCTCCGTGCTGATGGGTCACTCGGCTCTTCTTTTTGTGTCAAGGGGCAGCACGCTGCTGCGGTCTGGTGCATGGCTGGACTCTGCCACAGCCAGCCAGAGAGCGCCTGCGGCCACGATTTCGTTCGGTGCGAGCTGCGGCTGCGCTGCGGCTGGCCCAGCCTGGCCAAGGCAATCAGCAGAATCGAGCTGCAAACGCCAGGCGCCCTGCGGCAGGGTGAAACTGACCGGCCCAGCCTGCGGATTGAACAGCAGCAACGCAGCCGGTCCGTGGTCCTGGTCAGCGCCCCGCAGTTGCAGCATCAAGGCCTGACTGTGCGGCGCGTCCCAGGCCGCGGCGCTTAAGGGCTGGCCGTCTGCCCCCGACCAGGCCGCCGCCGGGCTCCGGCCGCAGGCCTCGGTCTGCCACCAATGGCTGGCCTGCAGCAGGGGCAGGCGCTGGCGCAATGCGAGCGCGTTCTGCACGAAAGCGCACAGGGCATGGTCGGCCTGCGCCCAGTCGAGCCAGGTGGTGGGGTTGTCCTGACAGTAGGCGTTGTTGTTACCCCCCTGACTGTGGCCGATTTCGTCGCCCGACAGCAGCATCGGTGTACCTAACGAAAGCACCAGCGTGGCCAGCAGCGCGCGCTGCTGACGCGCGCGCAGCGCCAGCACGCTCGGCTGGCTGGTGTCGCCCTCGACGCCATTGTTGGTGCTGAGGTTGTGGGCATGACCGTCGCGGTTGTCTTCGCCATTGGCCTGGTTGTGGCGCTCGGCATAACTCACCAGATCGCGCAACGTGAAGCCATCATGCGCGGTGATGAAGTTGACGCTGCTGTGGGCACCACGCCGGCCCGGCACAAACACATCGCTAGATCCAGCCAGCCGGCGGGCCAGGTCCCCCCGACTGGTCTGGCGATGCAGCCAGAAGCTGCGCTGGGTGTCGCGGTAGCGGTCGTTCCACTCCAGCCAGCCTGGTGGAAAACCCCCCAGCTGGTAGCCCCCAGGGCCGATGTCCCAGGGCTCGGCGATCATCAGGGCTGGCTTGAGCACCGGGTCAGCGGCGATGGCCTGCAGCAGGGGTGCATGGGGCTGAAAAGCGCCCTGCACCGCGTCGCCGCCACGCGCCAGCACCGGCGCCAGGTCAAAGCGAAAGCCATCCACGCCAAATTCAAGCACCCAGCGGCGCAGACTCTCCAGCACCAGGCGCCGCACCAGCGGCTGGTCAAGGTTGACACAGTTGCCGCAGCCGGTCCAGTTGGCATAGCGGCCGCGCGCTTGCGGCAGCAGGTGGTAGTACAGCGCGTTGTCGATGCCGCGCAGCGACAGCGTCGGGCCCCATTCATCGAGCTCGGCCGTGTGGTTGTAAACCACGTCAAGCACCACCTCCAGCCCGGCGTGGTGCAGCGCATCGACCATGGCGCGAAACTCGGCGCGCGGATCACTGGCCGGGTCCTGGCTGGCATAGCGCGCTTCGGGCGCACTCCAGGCCACCGGGCTATAGCCCCAGTAGTTGCTCAGGCCCTGCGCCTGCAGCCGGGCCTCATCGGCGCGGTGCGCCACTGGCATCAGGCATACCGTGGTGACACCCAGGCGCTGCAGGTGGGCCAGCACCGCCGGGTGCGCCAGGCCGGCATAGCGGCCGCGCTGGTGGGCTGGCACATCGGGGTGCAGCGCGGTGAAGCCCTTGATGTGCAGCTCGTAAATCACGCGCCGCGCAGGGTCGGGCTGCGGCCGGGCTGCACTGAGCGCGGGCAGATCGGTCACCACCCGGGCCTTGAGCGCCGTGGCGGCGTTGTCGCGCCGGTCGGGCAGGTCGCCCGCCGGGCGACCTGGGTCGTGGCCCAGGTGCAGGTCATCGCCGGTGTAGTGGCCCAACACGGCCCGGGCCGCCGGGTCAAGCAGCAACTTGGCAGGGTTGAACCGGTGCCCTTCATGCGGTGCCCAGGGACCGTGCACGCGCCATCCGTACACCAGGCCAGCTCCGATGCCCGGCCCCAGTGGCAGCGCGCCACACCAGACGCCCCCCTGCGGCTCGGGCAGGCGCAGGCGCGCGGTCTCGCGCTGACCGGCAGCATCGAACAGGCACAGTTCTACGGCTTGGGCATGGGGTGCAGCCAACGCGAACTCTATGCGGTCGCGCCCCAGTTCAGTGCCCAAAACCCTGCCCTGGCCTGGCAGCAGGGCCGGTGCACCAGACAGGTTCACGGTGGCGGTCATGCCGCCGGCTGCAGCAGGATGCATGCCAGCGGCGGCAGGTCCAGACACAACGACTGCGGCCGCTGCTGCCAGGGCAGCGCCTCGGTGGCACTGGGCGCGCTGGCCAGGCCGCTGCCGCCATAGACCGCCTGATCGGTGTTGAGCAACTCGCGCCACGGCCCGGCCTGCGGCAGACCGACCCGGTAGCGCAGGCGCGGCACCGGCGTGAGGTTGCACAGCACCACCAACGCGCTGCCATCCCGCGCCCGCCGCTCAAAGGCCAGCACCGACTGCGCCGCATCATCATGGGTGAGCCAGGCGAAACCGGCGGCCTCGGTGTCGAGTTGGTGCAGCGCGGAATGTCCCCGGTAGACCAGGTTGAGGTCGCGCACCAAGCGTTGCACCCCCTGGTGGCTGGGCTGCTCCAGCAGGCCCCAGTCCAGGCTCTGGTCATGGTTCCATTCGGTGGGTTGTGCCAGCTCGCAGCCCATGAACAGCAGCTTTTTGCCGGGGTGGCAAAACATCAGGCCGTAGCAGGCGCGCAGGTTGGCAAACTGCTGCCAGCGGTCGCCCGGCATCTTGCCCAGCAGCGAACCTTTGCCGTGCACCACCTCGTCATGCGAGAGCGGCAGCACAAAGTTTTCGTCAAAGGCGTAGACCAGGCTGAAGGTGATCTCGCCGTGGTGGTGCTGGCGGTGCACCGGGTCCAGCGCCATGTAGGCCAGGGTGTCGTGCATCCAGCCCATATTCCACTTGTAATGAAAGCCCAGCCCGCCGCCCTGCAGGTCGGCACTGGGTGGACGGCTCACGCTCGGGAAGGCGGTGGACTCTTCAGCCAGGGTGATGGCGCCGGGGCGCTCCACCCCGATGGTGTGGTTCATCAGCCGCAAAAAGGCGATTGCCTCCAGGTTCTCACGGCCGCCGTGCCGGTTGGGCAACCATTGGCCCTCGGCCCGGCTGTAGTCACGGTAGAGCATGGAGGCCACCGCATCAACCCGCAGCCCGTCGATGCCGAAGTGCTCCAGCCAGTACAGCGCATTGCCCACCAAAAAATTGCGCACCTCGGTGCGGCCAAAGTTGTAGATCAGGGTGTTCCAGTCTTGATGGAAGCCCTCGCGCGGGTCGGCGTATTCGTACAGGGCGGTGCCGTCAAACCGGGCCAGCCCATGGGCATCGGACGGAAAATGCGCCGGCACCCAGTCCAGGATGACACCCAGGCCGGCCGCGTGCGCTGCGTCAACAAAGTAGCGGAAATCTTCTGGCGTACCAAAGCGCGCGGTCGGCGCATACAGGCCCACCGGCTGGTAACCCCAGGAGCCATCAAACGGGTACTCGCTGATCGGCATCAGCTCGAGGTGGGTGAAGCCCAGGTCGCAGGCGTAGGGCACCAGCGTGTCGGCCAGTTCACGGTAACTGAGCCAGCGCCAGCCCTCGGCCTTGCGCCAAGACCCCAGGTGCACCTCGTAAATGCTGATCGGCTGGTCGAAGCTGTTCGCCCGCGCCCGCTCCGGCCGCATCGGGCTGAGCGGCGGCAGGCCCTGCACGATGCTGGCGGTGCCGGGCCGCAGCTCGCTGCAAAAGGCGAAGGGGTCGGCCTTGAGCAGCAGTTCGCCCTGCGGCGTACGAACTTCAAACTTGTAGAGTTCGCCCACGCCGAGGCCAGGTACAAACAGCTCCCAAATGCCGCACTCGCGGCGCAGGCGCATCGGGTGGCGGCGGCCGTCCCAGCCATTGAACGGCCCGACCACCGACACCCGCTGTGCATTCGGGGCCCAGACTGCGAAGCTAACCCCAGCCACGCCCTGCAGCTCGCGCGGATGGGCACCGAGGCACTGGTGCGGGCGGCGGTGTGTGCCCTCAGCCAGCAGCCAGGCGTCAAGCTCGCCCAGCACCAGGCCGAAGCGGTAGGGGTCTTCCAAGCGCTGTGGTGCCGGGGGCAGCTGCCCGGGCGCCGCCGGCCACTGCACGCGTAACAGGTAAGCAAAGGGCTGGCGTCGGCGGGCCAGCCGGGCGCCAAACACCTCGCTGTCAGCCAGCCGCTGCAGGCCCGCCACACAGCGCCCACTGGCCCGGTCGAGCACATCCACGCGCACCGCACCCGGCAGCAGGGCATGCACCCACAGGGCACCGTCACGCTGCTGCATGCCCAGCAGGGCGCAGGGGTCGGGATGCCTGGCGCCCATCAGCGCCTCAATATCGTCAGGCTGCAGCATGAGACTCCACTGGCGGCCTTGGCAGCCGGTCGTACAGGCGCGCCAGGTGGTGCAGCCGCTGCGCCGGCTCGGGGCCGACCTGCGTCCACTGAAAGCGCCATACCCAATTGCCTTCGCCCACGCCGGGCTGGTTCATGCGGTGGGTGCCATCCAAGCCCAGCACATCCTGCATCGGGTAGATCGCCATATCGGCCGCGCTGGCACAGGCCGCGCGGATCATCGCCCAACCCACGCCCTGCCCCTGGCAGCTCAGGTAGTCGCGCACATGCTGGCGTGTCGCATCCGACAGGGCGTGCCACCAGCCCTCAGTGGTGTCGTTGTCATGCGTGCCGGTGTAGACCACGCTGTCCGCAGTGTGATGGTGCGGCAGGTAGCGCGAGCTGGCGTCCTGGTCGTCGCCAAAGGCAAATTGCAGCACCCGCATGCCAGGCAGCCCATGGCGCTGGCGGAGCGCATCGACCTCGGGGGTGATCACGCCCAGGTCTTCGGCAATGATGGGCAGGGTACCCAGCGCCTGGGCGACCGCACGCAGCAAGGCATCGCCGGGGGCCACCACCCAGCGCCCCTGCTCCGCCGTGGGCGCGCTGGCCGGGATCTCCCAGTAACTCTCAAAGCCGCGAAAGTGGTCCAGCCGCACCAGGTCCACCAAGGCACAGGTGCTGCGGATGCGGGCGATCCACCAACGGTAATTGTCGGCGCCGTGGGCCGACCAGCGGTACAGCGGGTTGCCCCAGCGCTGGCCAGTGGCGCTGAAGCCGTCGGGCGGCACCCCGGCGACCACTGTGGGCTGGCCAGCAGCATCGAGCTCAAACAGGTCTGGGCGGGCCCAAACCTCGGCGCTCTGATGGGCGATGAAAATCGGGATATCGCCAATGATGCGCACGCCGTGTGCATTGGCATAGGCTTTGAACGCCCGCCACTGGCGAAAAAACACCCACTGGCAAAACCGCCAGAACTGGCAGGCGCCCGCCAGCGCCACACTGGCTTGCGCCAGGGGTGCTGGCTCGCGCTGCGCCAAGGGCTGGGGCCACTGGTTCCAAGACAAGTTGGGGTGCTGCGCCTGCAGGGCCATAAACAGCGCATAGTCGTCCAGCCAGGTGGCCTGCTGCTGGCAAAAGACCGCAAAATCCTGGCGATCCGCCGCGCTGGCGCGGGTCTCAAAGCCAGACGCCGCCCGACCCAGCGCGTGCATGCGAAAGGCAACCACAGCCTCGAAGTCAATCGACTGATCCTTCAGCCTTGCGTCGGGTGGCAACCCGTCGTCATCCAGCCAGCCCTGCTTCTGCAGGTCGGCCAGGTCAATCAACAGCGGGTTGCCGGCAAAGGCCGAACTGCTCATGTAGGGCGAATTGCCCAGACCGATACCACCCAGCGGCAGCATTTGCCAGAGGCTTTGCCCGCCGGCCACCAGCCAGTCGACAAAATGGTAGGCCGATGGCCCAAGGTCGCCGCTGCCGTGCGGCCCAGGTAAGGCGGTGAGGTGCAGCAGCACACCGCTGGCGCGTGGGAATTGCATGGTGGGTGAGTAAACGGCCTAACCAAGTGTAAGGGCAGGGTCCCGACTCGCATGCACCAACCTCGGCCCGGCGGGAACGGCCAAGCCCCACGCGCCTGAGATATCAGGCCAAGACTGAGCTGCGTCAGGACATTCCGCCTGCCCGTCGCAGCGCCGCCTCGACCGCGTCGATCACCGGGACGCCCGCCTCACGGCCGATGCGCTCGGCCTGCCCGGTCAGGCCCCCTGAGGCCAACAGCACGACCCTGGCCCCATCTTCTTGCACCGACGCCTCAACAGCCCGCATCAGCCGGGCGTGCGCGTCGGGGGCGGACCGCGCCGCCTCGTCCACGCCCACCCCGGCGGCACGCACCGAGGCCAGATCACCCGCCCCGTACCGGCGCATCATGGCGCGAATGCCGGGCAAGGCTGCGGCCACTGTGGTCACGATGGCCAAGGCCGGCGACACCGCCCGTGCCGCGGCAATACCCGCTTCACAACAACCGATCACCGGCACCAACACCATGTGCCGCGCAGCTTGCAAGGCCAGGTCATCAAAGCAGGCCAGCACATAGGCGTCGTGGTGCTGGGGCAAGTGCTGACGAATGAGTGCGAGCGCGTTGACTTCCGCCTGTTGTTTGTCTTCGTCGCTGACGATCGAAAACGGCCCGGACTCGGGGTTGATCACCTCAAAGTGAAGCTGCGGGCCGTCGTAGCGCTGGCAGACCTCGCGCACCCGTGCTGTCACCAAGGGGTTGGTGTTGGGATTGATCACCAACACCCGGCGCACCCTGGCAGCCGGCGCGGCGGAAGCCAGATTCATGGCGCGCTGGCGGTCGCCGGCAGCCAGGTCACGATCTGGGGCCATACGATCAACAGCGCGGTGAAGCCCAGCATGATGAACACATAGGGCAGGCTGCCCATGATCACGTCGCGGAAACTGCCGCCATCCTTGCGCAGACCCTGTACGACAAACAGGTTCATACCCACGGGTGGCGTGATCAAGGCAATCTCGCACATCACCACAATGAAAATGCCGAACCACACCGGGTCAACCCCTACGGCCATCACCATAGGCACCGCCACCGGCACCGTGAGCACCAGCATCGACATGGCATCCATGAACATGCCCAGAATGACGTAAAAGATCACCAACATCAGCAGCAGCGAGTAGCGGCCCAGCCCAAGCGTGCCGACCCATTGCGTGACCGCCTGCGTGGTGCCGAGCATGGACAGCGTCACGTTGAGCAAGAGGGCGCAGACGATGATCAGGATGACCATACCACTGGTGCGTGCAGCCTGGGCGAAGCAGTGCTCCAGCAGCCCCCAGCGCAGGCGACCCGAGCGCCACAGAAAGAACAGGGCCGCCATCAAGCCCAATGCGGCCGACTCGGTGGGCGTGGCCAGCCCACCATAGATGCTGCCCATCACGACCAGAAAAATCACACCGGGTGGCACCAGGTGGCGCAGCAGTGCGATCTTGTCCGCCAGGGGCAGGGCCTCGGGCTGATCCTGTGCCCCAGCGTCAGCGTGGGCCACGGCCACGTACAGAAAGAAGAAACCGGTGAGCAACAACCCGGGAATGATGCCGGCGATGAACAGCTGCCCCACCGACACATTGGCCAGCGAGCCATACACCAGCAAATTAACACTGGGCGGAATCAGGATGCCGAGCGTGCCACCGGCCGCCAATGAGCCAAGCGATGCCGCGACGGGGTAGTTGCGGGCGCTCAGCGCAGGTAGGGCTACCGTTCCCACTGTGGCGGCGGTGGCCACCGACGAGCCGGACGTGGCTGCAAACAGGGCACAGGTACCAATATTGGTGTGCAGCAGTCCACCCGGCAAGCGACCTAGCCAGACGGACAGGGCGTCGAACATCTTGTCGGCAATACCGCCGCGCAAGAGCAACTCGCCCAGCAGCATGAACAGGGGCACTGCGGTCATGACCGAGTTGTTCAGCGTGCTCCAGACCACGCTACCCATCATGTCGATCAAGGGCATGCCATGGGCCAGCAGCCCGCCCACGGTACCGACAAACAGGATCGCAAAGGCCACTGGCAGACTCAGAAACATCAGGGCCAGCATGACAACGAAGCCGATAGCCAGATAGGTGATGCTCATTGGGGTCGTCCTGGCTCAGCGTCGCCGCAAATCTTCGAGCTCGGCCTTCAGCTCTGCCTCTGGGGTGTCGGGCCCGAACTCGGTGCTCAAAGCCGCCATGTGGCCCCCGGTCAGCAAGCTCAGCGCCCTGATCTGGAGCCACAGGGCCGGCACCAGGAAAAGCGTCATCGACACCAGCCATACCGCCTGCGGGTAAATGAGCGGTGTGGCCCAGGGTGTCTGGGCGATCGACTGGTAGGCCTGGGTTTCCAGCACGGTCTTCACCGTGAAGCCGAAGAGAAACAGGGCCAACACGCCAAGCGACAGCACCGAGAGGTAGTCCAGCCAGGCCTTGACCCGAGGCCGCAGGTAGATGTAGAGGATGTTGATGCGGATGTGGGAGCGCTCCAGCAGGGCCACCGCAAAACACAGCGGCGCGCTGAGCGCAATCGAATAACCGGCCAATTCATCCACACCGCCCAGCGACACCGACAGCAGCTTGCGCAGCAGCGTCTCGATGGTGACCAGTACGGCCAATGACAACATCGTCACACCGAAGACGTTGCCGGCCATGCGCTTGTAGCGCGCCACATGGCCTTGGGACGTGGTCACAAACCGGCCCCGATGGTGGCATTCCAGTCGGCTTCACAGGTCGGGTTGACGGCGTTGCACTGGCGGGTCCAGGCTGGCAGCGACCGCTCCTTGAGCGCCGCCTTGACCGTGGTCAGATCGGCCGGTGTGACCGGCACCAGGGTCAGCTTGTAGCTCTTGCCCGAGGTGCAGGGGCTGGCGCCAACATTGCAACGGTTGGCGTCATCGGCCAGCTCCTGCGAGTAGGTCCAGATGTCCTTGACCAGCTTGTCCACCGCTTGTTGCAGCTTGGCCTGGTCCGCAGCGGACATTTGACGCCAGGTGTTCAGGTTGATGGCATAGGCGTTGATCGCCAGTTGCAGGGCCAGCGGCATCACGCTGGTGGCAGCTTCCGGCCAGCCGCCCGAATTGGCCGAGGCTGGTCCGGTGATGGCACAGTCCACCACGCCACGCGCCAGCGCCTGCTGCACCTCGCCAAACGGCATGGGCACTCCGGTGGCGCCCAGACCGGCCACAAAGTTAGCACTGCTTTGGTCGCCGACGCGGATCTTGCGCGCCTTCAGATCGGCCAGGCCCTTGATCTGCGGCTTACAGAAAATGACCTGTGGTCCCGCTGGCCACACGCCCAGCAATTTGGCATTGAACTGGGACTGCAGCCGCTTGTCGACCGTGCTGAAAAACGCATCGGTGTTCTTTTTGCCAGCTTCAAAGCTCGGGTTGAGGCCGACCAGATCGAAGCCGAGCACGGTGGGCTCATCGCGGCTGACCTGCGGCAGCCGCAGGGACACCAGGTTGAACAGCCCGGATTTAAGCACCCGCAGGCCGTCGGTGTCCGGGATGCCCGCCACATCGACCGGCGAGTACTGCACACTGATGTTCAGACCGGTGGACTGGGCCAGGCTTTCAAAAAAGGGCTGCTCCTTGTTTTTCTGGATCAGACCAGAGCCAACGGGCTGGCCCAGCACCTTGAGGGCGATGGGCTCGCTATGGGCCGCCGCACTGAACAGGGCGGCGGCAAGTAGGGCAATCATTGGGTGGCGCATGTTCACTCCTTGGGTGGGGACATCCAGCCTGCGAGACCATCCCGCAGGCCGATGCAAAAAGTAACGCAAGTTTCTTGCCATGTTACATGAAATTCAGATTTCACCTAGCACCACGAGAAAGCACGCGGCTTGCGGCGGTGCCGCGGCAGCGCCGAACGCCCCGTTTCATGGCGTGCTATGCGCTTTACAGGTGCAGATGCGCCAAAGCGGGGCATGCCGCCCCGGCGCCCCGCGCGAGCCTCAGAGCTCTTCGAGCTCGTCGTTCAAGGCTTCGATGGCACGCAGCCGGGCACGGCCGCTGGTACCGGCTTGTTCAATCGCCCGGGTGGTCAGCAGGTGGCACACTGCGGCGACTGCCGTGTGGTTGAACAAGGGGCCGGGCGCCTGAGAATGGCAGCGGAAATGCCAGGTCGCCCCCTCCTGGAACGGCACGCCCTCGTCGGTGATGTACAGCAGCTTGGCTCCCTGGCGGCGAATTTGCTCGAGCATGAGGTCCATGCGGGCCACACGGCGGCGCAGGCCGAGCACGATGACCACGTCACGCTTGGCAACGCTGACCAGGTGCTCGCCCAGGGTCTGCCCGGCCCCCGGGATGGCCACGATGTTTTCAATCACTTGGGTCAGCTGCCATTGCAGGTAACTGGCAAAGGGGTGGCTGCTGCGAAAACCGATCACCCACACCTTGCGCGCCTTGAGCATGGCGCCGACCACCGCGTCAATCTGTGCGTCCGAAATCGATACAAAAGTGGCCTCCAGGTTGGCAATGCCCTGGGCGACGTGCGACGCCACGGTCTGTATGGCCCCACTGTTGGCGGCTGTGCTCAAAAACAGCCGCGAGCCGGTCAGTTTTTCGGCGCGCGCATGCCGCCGTGCGGCCTCGTAGCTGTCGTAGCCCAAGCGCTGAACGAAGCGCGACACCGTGGCTTTTGAGACGTGCGCCAGCTGGGCCAGCTCAGAGCCGGAGTAGCTGGCCAGCTCACCTGGAAAATCACACACGAAATCACCCAGGCGACGCTCAGCCGGGTGCAGGCTTGGCAGGGCTTGCCGCACGCGGGCCAGAAACGATTTTTCCTTGATTTTGGACTCAGTCATGAGCGGTGCGGGTCGGCTTGGTGTTGATTGTGCCGACATTAGATCACCCGCCGGCAGGCGAGCAGCACATCGGCCTGCCAGAGATACCACGAAGGGAGACAACGCAATCATCAGCCGCTGGGCCCTGCGCGACTGTTCCTTTAACAACCGGCATACAGGCATCCGGGGCCTATACCCGCCCTCCCCCTTGGGGTAAGCTCGCAAAATAGTGCGTTCATGCACCAGGGCAAACCATAAGAATTCCATGGCCATCAAGAAATCCGACCTCTATTCCTCCCTCTGGGCCAGCTGTGACGAGCTGCGTGGCGGGATGGATGCCAGCCAGTACAAGGACTATGTCCTGTTCATGCTGTTCATCAAGTACATCAGCGACAAGTACGGCAACAGTGACGACTTTGCCCCGCCGGTGGTCATCCCGCCGGGCGCCAGCTTCAAGGACATGGTGGCGCTCAAGGGCAAGGCGGACATCGGCGACAAGATCAACACCCAGATCATCCAGCCGCTGATTGACGCCAACAGCCGCCTGGCACGCAGCGATTTCCCGGACTTCAACGACCCCAACA
>BJGT01000039.1 GCA_014190675.1 Comamonadaceae bacterium
CGGCCGACGCCGTCTGGGGCCCCCGGGGTGCCCAGGGCGTGGCCCTGACGCCCGGCCGCTCAATTGCCGTAGACCCAGAGAGCATCCCCTTTGGCACACCAGTCTGGCTCACCACCCAGGGCCCGACGACCAACCTGCAAAAATTGGTCTTTGCCCAAGATGCAGGTGCTGCCATCACCGGCCCGGTTCGAGCCGACTACTTCGCCGGCTGGGGCCGTGCCGCTGAAGAACTTGCCGGGCGCATGAAGCAGCCAGTTCGCCTGTGGGTTCTGTGGCCCAAATCAGGCCGAGCAGCCGAGCGGCCCTGACAAGCAGCCCAGCCGCCAAAGCCGGTTCGCCACGCAGGTTTTGCCCAGTAGTCAGCGAAGCGGGGCTGCCCTGTGCCAGGGCGCTGCAGGCCGCGCGGGGCTGGTCGGCGCCACAAACCGGACAACTCATTTACTCCCGACACATCTACAAAATACCTACAAAATACCGCTTGACAACTATATCGATAAAGTAAAAAATCATGTGAACTGCTTCCAACCTGCCTGTTTTCATGCACATCGGCGCGCTCCAAACGATCCGGTCCAGCGACAACGACAACTTGTTGTGGTTGGTCTTAGAAACGGACACGGGAATCACTGGCCTGGGAGAGGCGTTTTTTGCTCCTGGCGCTGTTGAGAATTTCGTCCATGAAGTGATTGCGCCCCTGTTACTGGGTCGCGACGCTACCCAAATAGGCGCTATCAACCGCGAGCTGACACGTTACCCAGTCGGTTACGCCTCCTCGGGGGTTGAAATGCGCGCGGCGGCCGCACTCGACATGGCACTTTGGGATTGTCTAGGCCAACACAGTGGGCTGCCGCTGCACACGCTGCTCGGCGGGCGGGCCCGCGACACGATCCGCATTTACAACACCTGTGCAGGCCCGCACTATGTCACCAAGGCGCGCTCTGCAGATGTGGATTCCTGGTTCGGGCGAGACCGCGAACTGCAAGCGCTGGATGACCTCTATGCCTTCGAGCACGAACCAGAGCGCCTCGCCCGTGATTTGCTGGCCGAGGGGATCACCGGCATGAAAATTTGGCCCTTTGACCGTGCTGCTTTTGCAAATGGCGGAGTGGGCATCACAAGGGCTCAAGTACAGGATGGCTTGCGCGTGTTTCAGCGTATCCGCTCCGCTGTAGGCTTTGAAATGGACCTCATGGTTGAGTTGCACGCTATGTGGGACTTAACCAGCGCAAAGCAGATCATTCGCGCCGTTGAGACCATTGAGCCGCTTTGGATAGAAGACCCGGTACGTATGGACGACCACCGCGCACTGCGCGAACTCGCCAACTTCACCCGCATACCGCTGCTTGCGTCAGAGACGATCGCTCCTGCTGCTTCCTTCGCCCCATTGATCTCCTCTGGCGCTCCGGGCATCGTATGCTTTGATCCGGGCTGGTGTGGCGGGATCACTCAGGCGCGAGCCATATGCGACATGGCTGCGGCGGCGCAGTTGCCGGTGGCCGCCCACGATTGCACAGGCCCGATCGGTTACGTGGCGGGCACCCATTTGTCATTCTGGGCGCCTACGGCCATGATCCAGGAAACAGTACGCGCCTACGTCCGTGGATGGTACGCAGATGTGGTTACCGACTTGCCTGTGATCCACCAAGGACGCATGAAGCCATTGACCGGTCCTGGCCTGGGGACCAGACTCAAGCCCTCATTTCTATCGTCTGCCGGCGTGACTCGCAGGCTGAGCAGTGTCCGAGTTGCGCCTGTTGGAGCCGTAGCATGAACCAAGCCCACCTCAGCAAAGACCGGCTCGATGCGGCCGCAGCACAGTTCAACAAAGACGGATTTGTCGTCATTCCAAACGCACTGTCTTCCTCACAGCTGAAGCATCTCAATGCTGCGTTCGATCGGTACTACCAGGACTTTCCTCAGGAGTGGGCTCATTTCAGTGAATCTTTCATCAACACGGCGGACGTGTTGCCCCGCACCTCTGATTTCGACGAAGTGATCGAAAACCCTGTGGTTCTGCCCCTGATGCAAAAGCTTCTTGGCGACAAAGTTGCTTTTGAAGAACTAGGCCTGATGATCCGAAACCCAACTGACAACACTGGCGAACTCAAGGGTTGGCACAGGGACATCATCCGTGACTATGACCGCAGGCACGAAATCAACGCGATATCGGTGGTTTATTACCTGACTGACGTGACCGAAAGCGACCATTGCTTCAGCATCATCCCTGGCACCCATGACCGCCTGATCGATGTGCGACCCTCCGATGTGACATCCGATATGGCGGTTGACGCGCATGGGCCGGCTGGCTCGGCCTATGTATTTCATGCGCGCTGTATCCATGCTGGCAAGCTCCGCACGGGTTCTGCACAGCGGCGGACGATGCACCTCTACTTTGAGCGGTACGGCGAACCACGCACCAACCAATGGACACAGATTCCCCCGCGTCTCTACCTCAAGGATGACCCCCAACTGCCACCTTATCTGTATGCCAAAGCGGCGGTTCGGGCGACGCTGGATGGGGTAGGCCGAAAGCCTCGAGACGTGCCGCCTGACATGACAACTGCCCAGATGCTGCTCCATGTCCAGCGCAGGGCCAACCAAAAAGCGACCCCAACATGAACTCATCCAGCTCAAACCATAACTCCGCGCCGGCTTACAGCCTAGACGACATCCGTGCGGTGCTTTTTTCATCCGTACTGTCAGATTGTCTGGACCAATGTGGCGTCACGAAGCAGGCGATGCCATCGCGAATACGCCCGCTTGATCTGGCTGCCGTGATGGTTGGCCGCGCGCGCACGGCGGCCTTTATGGAGGTCTACCATGTGGCTGAGGGTGTCAATCCCTACGAGTTGGAAATCGCACTCATCGACAGCTTGCAACCCGGCGAGATTCCGGTGTTTGCCTGCTCGAATCCAGGGCGCGTGGCGCCATGGGGCGAACTGCTGTCAACTGCTTCACAAGTGCGCGGTTCGGCGGGCGCACTGATGGACGGGTGTGTGCGCGACATCAAGCCAATTCTCGCCATGGGCTTTCCAGTATTTCACGGCGGCGTTGCGCCACTCGACTCTAAAGGGCGCGGAAAGATCATGGCGATTGATGTTCCCATTGAATGTGCCGGCGTTGCGGTGGCACCAGGCGACCTGATTTTTGGCGATGCCGATGGCGTGGTCGTGGTACCGCAGGCGATCGAGAAACAAGTCCTCGATTTGGCCTTTGAAAAAATCAAGGGTGAGCGCAGCACCCTGCAAGATCTGAGGCGCGGCGACAAGCTAGCCGATGTTTTCGCCCGTTACGGTATTTTGTAAAAAGGAGTGGGCGCCATGATTATCGATTGTCATGTGAATGTGTATGAGGATTCACACATTCTCCCCCTCCACTTAGAGGTGACACGCTTTGCACGTGCTGACGCGGTCGAGCTGCCCTGCAACCCGGATATCGTCGAAAACGCCATGCGTGATGTCGACCGTGCCATAGTGTTTTCCTTGCGCTACGCCGACTCGATCGGCATCAATGGTGATGACGAGGTGACCGCGCGGCTGGTGGCACGTGATCCGAAGAAGTTCATAGGTTTCGCCTGTATCGATCCTCGCATGCCCAACTGCATGGATCTGCTGGTGCATGCCATCGAAGATCTGAAGCTCAAGGGCGTCAAATTCGGTCCCATCTACAACGGCGTGTCATTGCTTGACCCCCGTCTGGAGCCAATCTACCAATACCTTGTCAAGCGCAACCTGCCCCTGACCATGCACATGGGAACCACGTACGGCGCAAATGCGCCCGTGCAGTATGGCCGCCCGCTGGATGTGGACACCATCGCTAACCGCCACCCGGATCTGAAAATGGTGATGGCCCACATGGGTCACCCCTGGTACGAGGAGTGCATCGTGGTGGCGCGTAAAAATCCGAATGTGTATTGTGAGGTTTCTGCCCTCTATTACAGGCCCTGGCAGTTCTGGAACATTTTGGTTTGTGCGCAGGAATACACGATTGCTAACCGCAACAAGATTTTCTGGGGTACAGACTTTCCGTTTACCACTGTCGCTGATTCCATCGCTGGTCTGCGCGATGTGAATCAGGTGATCGCCGGCTCTGGCCTGCCTCGCGTCACTCAAGACACTATCGATCAGATTCTGCATTCAGACCCCACCCTCCATTGGTGGCATGGCGGGTTAAGCGCTTAGAGGCAGCCATGACGGACGACAGCAAAAAGACCACCAATCCGAAGCGCCCCAACGGGCTGCGAAGCGACGAGTGGTTCGCGCGCCAAGACTCTTACGGATTCATTTACCGCAGCTGGATGAAGAACCAGGGCCATGCAGCGCGCATGTTCGATGGCAAGCCGGTCATTGGGATTTGCAACACCTGGTCGGAGTTCACACCGTGCAACGGGCACCTGCGTGGGCTGGCCGAACATGTCAAGCGCGGTGTGTTGGAAGCAGGTGGATTTCCGCTTGAGTTTCCAGTCACCTCGCTCTCCGAGCCATTGATGCGGCCCACCACCATGTTGTTTCGTAACCTGGCCAGTATGGATGTCGAAGCCTCCATCCGTTCTCAGCCCATGGACGGCGTGGTGCTGTTGGCCGGATGCGACAAGACCACGCCAGCTTGCTTGATGGGCGCGGCCAGTGTTGACCTGCCCACGCTGCTTGTGTCTGGTGGGCCCATGCTCTCGGGCCGCTATGAGGGTCGTATGCTGGGCTCAGGCACTGATGTCATACGATTCAAGGACGCCGTGGCCGCAGGCACGATGAGTATTCCGGAATTCATGGCTGCCGAGGCTGCCATGTCGCGCAGCGCAGGCTCATGCATGACCATGGGCACCGCCTCCACCATGGCCAGCCTGTGTGAAGGGCTGGGCATGGCCCTACCGCAAAACGGCGCCATACCAGCGGTGGACTCGCGTCGTCAGGCGCTGGCTTTCGAGGGCGGCCGGCGCGCTGTGCAGCTGGTTCGAGAAGACCTACGTATGTCGCAGGTCTTGACCAAGAACGCCTTTGCAAATGCAGTTCGCCTCAATGCAGCGTTAGGTGGCTCCACCAATGCTGTGGTGCACCTCCTTGCGCTGGCGGGTCGACTCGGTGTGGACTTCACGCTCGACGACTGGGACGGGTATGGCCGAGACGTGCCCTGCCTCGTCAATCTCATGCCCTCGGGCCAGTACCTGATGGAGGACTTTTACTATGCCGGGGGTGTGCCAGCGGTTCTGCAAGAGATTGCGTCCTTCCTTGATCTAGAGCAGCCCACAGTAGGCGGCTTAACGATGGGACAAGCCATCGCCGATGCCAAGGTGTTTGATCAGAAAGTCATCTTCCAAGTCGCACAGCCTTTCAAACCCAAGGGGGGTATTGCTGTATTGCGCGGGAACTTGGCACCCAACGGTGCCGTGATCAAGCCCTCTGCGGCTACGCCGGCCCTGATGCGTCACCGCGGGCAGGCGGTCACTTTTAGCAGTGCAGATGATCTCAAGAAGCGCATCCACGACCCAGACCTCCAAGTCGACGAGCACAGCATACTAGTTCTCAAAAACTGCGGCCCGCGCGGTTACCCTGGCATGGCTGAGATCGGCAATCTGCCTATTCCTGCCAAGTTGCTTCAGCAGGGCGTGACCGATATGGTGCGTATCTCGGATGCTCGCATGAGCGGCACCGCCTTTGGTACCGTGGTGCTGCATGTGGCACCCGAGGCCGCCGCAGGTGGGCCGCTCGCATTGGTAGAGAACGGTGACTGGATCGAACTCGATGTGGCCGAGCGTAGGTTGCACCTCGATGTATCTGACGAAGAGCTTGCGCGACGCCGCTCAGCGCTGGTGCCCGTGCAGTCGCCGTATACCCGGGGTTGGGAGAAGCTCTACATCGATCATGTGCTTCAGGCAGATCAAGGTGTCGATATGGACTTCCTTGTGGGTGGCTCAGGCGACTATGTACCCCGGGAGTCACATTGATGGTCAAGCGCACCCCAGGCTACGCGCAGGCAGCCGAGTCAGCAGGCGGCCGGGCAACCTTGCGGGATGTGGCTTTGGCAGCGCGCACAACGCCGATGACCGTCTCCAACGTGATTAACGGCCGCAAAGGCCAGGTTGGCCCAGAAATGATCGAACGTGTGCTGGCGGCTTGTCAACGACTTGACTACCGTCCCCATGCCAACGCCAGGCAGCTACGCACCAACAGGCGGATGACGGTGGGCGTCATCATCATGGATCCTTCCGCACACTATTTGTCTGACCCATTCACAGCCGCGATGCTGGCGGGCCTCAATGATGTGCTGCTCGTGGCGGGCTACTCCATCGTGCTGCAAGGGGCATCGCCGGCGCATTTGGCGTCTCTGCCATTGCTGCGTCGCATCGAGAGCGATGGCATTTGCCTGTTGACCTCTGGCACGGCTGAACAGCGCCACCAGACGATTGAGCAGCTTGCAGCGCTCGGGCAACCGTTGGTGTTGATTCAAGACGAGTTGCCCGGCGATATAGCCGATGCTTGCTCACTGATCCAAGATGACACAGGCGGGGGGGCTGAGATCGCCCGGCACTTGTTCAATCGCTCAAGCAAGCATGCCGTGATGCTGCTGCCTTCTGTCTCATGGGCCGCCATGGAGCGTCGTGAAGCGGGCGTGCGATCCGTGCTGTCCACGATGGCGCGTCCGCCGGCATTTCATGTTGTGCGGTGTGGTGACGAAGGGTTCGACGACACCCAGGCCGCTTTTGCATTGCACGTGGAAATACATGGTCTGCCAGACGTGGTCATCGGCGGCAATGACCGCATGGCGATCGCTGCAATGAAATTTATTCAAACTCTTGGCCGTGCCGTGCCTGCTGATGTACGGGTCACGGGCTTTAACGGTTTCGACTTTTGGCGCTACGCCAGTCCAGAACTCACGACTGTGTTTTCGCCCGCATTTCAGCTTGGCGCGGAGAGCGCGCGCGCGCTGCTGCGGCGGCTGGAGGTCGGCAGTTTTCCCTGGCGCAAGCGAATCTTGCCAGTGGTTTTCGCACCCACTGTCTCATCGGAGGTCATCGTGGGCATGAAGTCTGGTTCCAGGGATGTGGGTTTGGGTAAGCACCGAAACGCCGCTAAAGAGCGGCATTTAACCAAGGAGTAGTTCTGATGAAGACGACACGGATATCCATGAAGTACCTCGCTTTAACGAGCACAGCCATTGTTCTTGCTGCTGCTACGGGCTATGCCCAGGCACAAGCGTTCCGATGCCCTCGAATGGGCGGTGACCTGATTTATGCACTTGAGTCCAAGGTGCCGGGTCTGGATCAGCACACCTCCAATGCGGGGGCGACGCGCAATGTGGCTCTGAACATCTATGAGTCGCTGGTCACCCGCGACGAGGCGATGAATCCTGTGCTGGAGTTGGCTGAAACCATGACGGTGAGCCCCGATGGCAAGACCTACACCTTCAAGCTGCGTCAAGGCATTCAGTTTCACAATGGCAAGACCATGACTTCGGCTGATGTGATCGCCTCCTTTGATCGCTACAAGCGCGTTGGGGTAGACCGCTCCATCTTGGATCCAGTGGACAAGTGGGCAACACCGGACGCCAACACCTTCGTGATCACGCTCAAGGAAGCTCGCCCCCTGTTTATTGAGGCGCTGTCTTCTTTCACGGTGCCAATTGTCATCGTGCCAGCAGAAAACGCACAAGCGCCCGCCCAGCAACTGCCTGTGGTGGGGACGGGCCCTTTCAAACTGGAGGAGTTCCGTGCTGACAGCTTCGTCAAACTGCGCCGCTTCGACGGCTACAAGCCCGACACCCGTCACAACCAGATGACTGGGTATGCTGGCAATAAGCGTGCATGCGTTGACACCGTCACATTCCGCATGATGACCGAGCCGGCAGCGCGCACGGCAGCACTTGAGGTTGGGGAGATTCACGCCGTTGAGGACGTGCCCGCTGCTTCACAAAAGCGCCTGCGCGACAACAAGGCCATCAAGCTCGAACGGCTAGAGACTTTTTGGATGAACGTGGCTTACCCCAACTTCAGTAACCCACCGACTGACAACCCCAAGGTCCGCCAGGCGATGTTGGCAGCGATGGACTTTGAAGAGATCATGGAAGCCGCCCACGAGGGGCAGTACAAGCTCAACCCCGGCTTTCAGTTCCCGGGTCAGCAGTACTACACAGAAGCCGGCAAAGAATTGCTGAACCAGAAAAACCGCGCCAAAGCCAAACAACTGTTGCAAGAAGCTGGTTATAAAGGCGAAAAGATCGAGCTGCTAACCAACCGGGACTTCCCCGTGATGTACAACACCTCCTTGGTAATGGCAGAGCAACTTAAGGCTGCGGGCATGAATGCGGAGTTGGTCGTGCTGGACTGGCCGGCCGCACTGCAGCGCAGCCAGAAGCAGACCACAGGCTGGAACGTGTTCTATACCGGCTGGATCACCGTTATCGCACTGGGTGGCCCCCAGACCCTGCGCCAGATGGCCGAACCCAATCCGGTCTATATGCCCAAGGACAACAAGGTGGACCCGAGCTACATGGCCGCCTTCAATGAGATCAACACCGCACCGACTCTGCAAGGAAGACAGGCCGCATTTGCCAAGGCGCAGCGCATTGCCATCGAGCAGGTGATGGCGATCCCCTTTGGTGTGGCGCCCAAGACGCAAGCGGTCCGCTCAAATGTTGAGGGCTACAAGGCTTACTACACCCCGCGCCTGTCTAACGTCTGGCTCACCAATTGATCGTCTAGGTGTAACAGGCTTGACATGCAGCAGCAGGAGAACACTGGGTCATGATGGCGTATTTCTTAAAGCGCTTGGTGCAGTGTATTCCGCTGCTGCTGCTGGTGAGCTTGTTGTCATTTGGTCTGATCAAGCTGGTCCCCGGCGATCCGGCCATTGTGATGGGAGGCACCAACGCAACTGCGGCTGAGATCGAAGTCATCCGCAAGAACCTTGGCCTAGACCGCCCGTTTCACGTGCAGATCCTGAGCTTCTATGGCAATCTGGCTCAGGGTGACCTGGGGCGCTCGCTCATGCTCGGCCAACCGGTGCGGGACGCCATTCTGGAGCGGGTGCCGGCGACACTGGCTGTGGCACTGTATTCCATGCTCCTTACGCTTTTGGTGGGGCTCACCATAGGCGTGCTGGCGGCACTGCGCCACAACACGTGGGTTGACCAGGCGCTCATGACTGTGGCTTTGCTCGGTGTCTCGCTGCCCAATTTTTGGCTCGGCTTGGTGTTGATCCTGGTGTTTTCAGTGCATCTGGGCTGGCTACCCACGGGCGGTTATGTCGAGCCCTCTGCGAACTTGATCGGTTGGCTGCGCAGTGCCACATTGCCAGCTGTTTCTTTGGCGCTACTGCAAATTGGCTTGTTGGCCCGCATCACCCGATCGGCCATGCTGGAGGTTTTGCGTCAGGACTACATTCGTACCGCGCGCGCCAAAGGTCTGCCTGAATTCATGGTGATCGCCAAGCATGCGATGGCCAATGTGGCGATTCCCGTTGTCACTGTCGTGGGACTCATTTTCTCGGTGCTGCTGTCGGGGTCTATCATCATCGAGACCGTGTTTTCTGTGCCGGGTATGGGTGCATTGCTGGGCAATGCCATCTTGCGTCGTGACTACCCCATGATTCAGGGTGGCCTGCTGTTCGTAGCCACTGCGCTCATGCTGCTCAATATTCTGGTTGATGTGGCGTATGCCTGGTTTGATCCGCGTGTGCGGGTGGACGGGGGGCGTTGACATGTCAGCGAGCTCGGGCGTGGTCCGCCGCTCCCTGGCAATGGGTACGCTCAAGCGCTTGCTGCGGCATAGGGCTTTCGTGATCGGTGCGGTGTTGTTCGGCGCCATGGTGCTGATGGCTGTTTTGGCGCCTTTGCTCGGCGTGGGCGACCCCAACAAAATGGCCGTACGGTTTAGATTTCAGCCCCCTTCCATGCAGTACCTTCTGGGAACAGACAACCTGGGCCGCTCTGTACTTAGTCGTGTGGTCTTCGGCGCGCAACTCAGTCTGTTGATTGGCCTGTGGGTGGTTGTTCTGAATGCGGTCTTTGGGGTGTTGTTGGGCGCCATCGCCGGCTACTTCTCACGTCTGGACGGGCCGTTGATGCGCTTTGCTGACGCCCTAATGGCGTTCCCTTCCGTGCTGCTTGCTATCGGCATCGCGGCCGCCCTCGGGCCATCAGCCACCACCGTGGTGATCGCATTAGCCGTGGTCTATATTCCGCGTACAGCTCGCATCTTGCGCGCTTCGGTCTTGGTGGTTCGCGAGCTGGACTATGTTCATTCGGCCCGCGTGGCAGGTGCCACGCACTGGCATATCTTGTTTCGGCACATCTTGCCCAACAGCATGGCGCCGCTGATCGTGCAGCTGAGTTTCGTTTTTGCCTATGCGGTGCTGTCCGAGGCCGTATTGAGCTTCCTGGGCTTGGGCGCCCCGCCCACGCAACCCAGCTGGGGAATCCTGATCGCCGAGGGGAGGGGTTATATCCGCGAGGCGTGGTGGCTCACGTTCATGCCGGGCGCGGCCATTGCCGTGACTGTGCTGGGTGTCAACCTGTTAGGTGATGGGCTGCGCGACGTGTTGGACCCGCGCCTAAAGATTGAGCAAAACTGATGCATCCGCCTTTGCTGTCCGTTAAAGCACTGACGACCACCTTTCGCACAGAATCGGGAGTTTTCCCGGCCGTCGACAGCCTGAGCTTTGACGTGGCGCCTGGCGAAGTCTTGGGTATCGTCGGTGAAAGTGGGTCTGGCAAAAGCGTTACTGCGCTTTCTATCCTTGGATTGCTGCCCGACCCGCCAGGGCGTATTGCTTCGGGCTCGATACGATTCCAGGGGCGTGAGATCGTGGGGATGTCCAAAAGCGAGCTGCGAGCATTGCGTGGCCCGTCCATTGGGATGATTTTCCAGGAGCCGATGACGTCCCTTAACCCGGTCTTTCGCATCGGGGACCAGATCATTGAAACCATCCGCGCCCATGAACCCGTCAGCAAGGCCCAGGCGCGACAACGCGCCATTGGCTTGCTCGATCGCGTGGGTATCGCGATGTCTGAACGCCGTTTAGACGATTACCCTCATCAGCTGTCAGGCGGCATGCGCCAGCGTGTGATGATTGCGATTGCACTTGCTTGCTCGCCACGTCTGTTGCTGGCTGATGAGCCGACCACGGCGCTTGATGTGACGATCCAAGCCCAGCTGCTGGACCTGCTTCGCGACATCCAGCGCGAAACCAACATGGCGGTTGTGATCATCACCCACAACATGGGCGTCATCGCCGAATTCGCAGACCGGGTGCTGGTCATGTACGCCGGCCGTTTAGCTGAGCAGGGCACCGTAGACGCTGTGTTCACGACACCGCGGCATCCCTACACGCAGGGCCTGCTGGCATCGACGCCCAGTCTGGAGCGCGAGGAAACGCGGCTCGCCACCATCCCTGGCGTGCTGCCGCAATTGACCGAAACCCTTCCGGGTTGCCGCTTCGCACCCCGTTGCGCTCGCCGCAGTGATGCCTGTCTGCAGTCCAAGCCGCCAATGGTTGACACTGGCCAAGGGCAACTTGCCGCATGCTTTCATTGGGATGTATCAGCCCCTGGAGCCGTGCCATGAGTACCGTGCAACCGCTCGTGGTGGTGGAAGGCCTCGCCAAGCATTACCCTGTTCGGGATGGTCTGTTGATTCCACGTGAGATAGGCCGGGTGCGGGCAGTCGATGGCGTGTCATTTTCGGTGAGTGAGGGTGAAACATTGGGACTGGTGGGCGAGTCTGGTTGCGGTAAGTCCACCGTCGCAAAACTGTTGATGCGACTGGTCGAGCCAACCGCAGGCAGTGTGTGTATAAACGGCCAAGACCTCGCATCCCTCGCCCAGACTGAGTTGCGGCACGCCCGCCGAGCGTTACAGATCGTGTTCCAGGACCCCCAGGCGTCGCTCAATCCGAGGATGCGAGCTGAGGATATCGTGGTCGAGCCCTTGGTCATTCAAGGTGCGCAACGCGGTGCTGCCTTGCGCCGGCGTGCGGCGGAATTGCTTGAGATGGTGGGCTTGTCCGCGGCTCAGGGGGGCTCCTACCCACATGAATTCTCTGGCGGGCAACGGCAGCGGCTGGGGATCGCACGAGCGATTGCGCCCAAACCTCGGTTTATCGTTTGCGATGAGGCGGTGTCCGCCCTAGACGTGTCGGTGCAGGCCCAGATCATCAACCTCTTGCAAGATCTTCAGCGCGACCTCAAACTCAGCTACCTGTTTATCTCGCATGATCTTTCCGTAGTCAAACACATCAGTGACCGGGTGGCTGTGATGTATTTGGGAAAAATCGTTGAAATTGCGGACAAGCAAAGCCTTTACCGCTCACCGGTGCACCCCTACACCAGGGCCTTGATCGCGTCGATCCCGGTTGCACACCCGCGTCTTCGGCAAGCTCGCAGCCGGCTCGTGGGCGACATGCCCAGCCCGATGGCGCCTCCGACTGGGTGCGCCTTTCATAATCGGTGCCCTCATACGGCCGACGTGTGCCGCAGCCACGAGCCGATGTTGCTTGATCAGGGGGGTGGTCGGCGCGTGGCGTGCCATTTTGCGGAGCGCTTTGCCCCTGTTTTCACGACCACTTCCAGTTAGGGGGATGCCATGATTGACGACAAAGATAGACAGCGCTACCAATGCGATGGCTTCATTGTTGCTTATCCAGGATTGGGGCGTGCCGGGACGATTTACCAGAAGCAGCTTGCATTGGACAATCGCCACTTCCAAAGCGCCAAAGAAGCTGCCAGAGCAACGAACTAAGGACGCAGAGCCCGCCATGCGAATCACTGCTGTCGATCCTATTCTGCTCAAAGGAAGCGAAACCTATAACGCGTCGGCCACTGGCAATGAGGCGACCGATAACGGCGACTGGCAACTCATCATCAAGATTTCGACCGATGAAGGTCTAACTGGCTGGGCAGACGTCGAGACGTTGGGGCCTGCAGCGGTGGCCATCATTGCTGGCCAGGGCATGGCCATACTCGGCTTCAAGACATTGGGCGAATTGCTTTTGGGCGAAAACCCGCTAGACACTGATCGCCTTTGGGACAAGCTCTATATCGGAAGCGCGTATTACGGGCGTCGTGGCATTGCGATGCAGTGTATTTCGGCTATCGACAATGCACTGTGGTCAATACGCGCGCAAGCCTGTGGCGTTTCGGTTGCCACGCTCTTGGGGGGCCGTCGACACGATCGAGTGCTGGCCTATGCCTCGACGCTGTTTCGGGAAACCCCAGAAGCCATGGCTGATGCGGCGCGGGCCTATGTCGAGCGCGGCTTTCGTGCTGTGAAATTCGGCTGGGGGGTGTTTGGGCAGGATCCAGGCCGCGACCGCGAGCTCGTCGCTGCTGCGCGCGAGGTGTTGGGGCCCGAGCGTCACCTGCTGGTTGACCCAGGCTGGTACCCGGCTGGCTGGACCCGCCCCGGACCGATGCGCAGCTTGCGTGAAAACATCGCGCTGTGCGCGTGGCTGGGCGATTACGGTGTTGGCTGGGTCGAGGACTTCATTCATCCGGAAAATTTTGCAGAGTACGCAACAGTTCGCGCCGCGAGCCCGGTGCCGGTGGCCGCAGGCGAGCAATTGGCAACGCATTGGGAGTTTGAGCGCTTTATTGGTAGCGGCTGTGTCGATGTCATCCAGCCGGACCTGTCCCGCTGCGGCGGGCTCACGGTCGCGCGCCGCGTCGCTCAAATGGCCACCGCCGCCGGTATTGATTTGGTGCCGCATTCCTGGCTGACCCATTTGCTCACTGGCTACTCCTTGCAACTGATTGCCACTCTGCCCAGGATCCGGTTTGTTGAGTTCAATGTATCGCAGAGCGTGTTGACGCGCGGGATCGCACCTGCCCGCTTTGCCTTGGAGGCTGACGGCACTATCGCCATACCCGACAGCATTGACATGGGGGTGCGCGTGGACGAAGAATTTATTGCTACGCATCGCGTGAACTGACGCTGAGCAGCAACTACCGAGGTTTTCAATGGAACGTTTGATTTGCAGAGCCCATGAGCTCGATTTGGAAAGCCCCGGGCGGCGCGACTATTGGCTTGCACTCGAGCACGACTCTATTTGGGGCGACCATCTCATTCCCTTGACCGTCTTGGTTGGCACGCAGGCGCGACAGGGCGAAGGATTAGTGGTTTTTGGCTCTAACCATGGGAACGAATACGAAGGGCCCATGGTTGTGCGAAAGATGATGCGCATGCTGAATTTGGAAGATGTGCAGGGCCGCATTATTTTGGTGCCGGTGCTCAATGTTGCTGCATTCCGGGCCGCTTCGCGAGACTCGGCACTCGATGACCACGTGAATCTGAACCGCGCTTTTGTGGAAGGCGCCGGTATCCATCCGGGTATCAAAGGGATCACACACCGGATTGCAGGGTTTGTGCGCGACGCCATCTGGCCCCATGTGCATGTCGTGATTGACCTGCATGCCGGGGGGCAGGTGGCCCGTTTTCTGCCGCTGACAAGTTTCCACGCTCTGGAGGACCCGGTGCAGATGCGCATCACCGAAAACACAGCGCGCTGGTTTGGCACTCCGCTTGTGATCACTTACCAAAACGATTCTCCAGGCCTCTTGTCGAGCGAGGCGGAGCGGCTCGGCAAGGTAACCATAGGGTGTGAGCTGGGTTGGGGCGGTGCGGTAAGTCCTGCCGGAGTTCGCTTCGGCTGCCAGGGCGTACTTGCTGCGGCCATCCACCATGGGCAACTGCGCGGTGAGGTCAATCCCATTTCGCATCATGCTGATGGCAGCCAGGTCAGGGCTGAAATGATCGATCGAGACTGCTTCACCGTGGCGCCCTTTGCAGGCCACTATGAACCACTGCTTGAGTGCGGCGCACGGGTTAGCCGAGGTGACATCGTGGCGCAATTGCACGACTTTGACCGCATCGACCTGTCGCCCTGGCCGGTTAAGGCCGGGGTAGATGGCATTGTCATCGCGCAGGCATGGGGAGCGCCTGTCTTGCAGGGGCAGCACATCCTCGTGACTGGGCGAATTGTTCCCTTTGCCAGTGGGCCACTAACTTAATAGAGCGACCAAGATGCAGAATTACACCTTTGACCACCCTTAATTAAGCAGGCTGACAGCGCCCCGTTGAAGCGTAAGCTCTTAAACCACCACCAGATACGACGCCAAGGCCTGCAGATCCGGCTCTACGCCCAAACCCGGCGCATCAGGCAGGGTGGCCCAGCCGTCCACGACGTGGAGCGGCAACACCTGCTCGCGCAGCGGGTTGGGGTTGGCGTCCACTTCGGCCCAACCACCTGTGGTGCCGGAGCCGGCCAGGGCGTGCAGGCTGGCGGCCAGGCCAAGGCCGCCGGCCAGCCAGTGCGGGCAGTAGGCGATGCCCCGCGCCTGTGCCAGCCGTGCCACCGCCAGCCCGCCGCTGATGCCGCCCCACTTGCCCACATCGGGCTGTACAAAGCGCAGGTAGCCCGCCTCGATGGCCTCGGTAAAAGCCGTCTCGCCACGCAGGTTTTCACCAGCAGCCAGGGGCACGGGGCTGGCCTGTGCCAGGGCGCGCCAGGCGGCGTGGGGCTGGTCGGCGCCGATCGGCTCTTCAATCCAATAGGGTTGATAGGGGGCGAGTTCGGCAATGCGGGCGGCGGCATCGGCCGGCGACCAGGCTTGGTTGGCGTCGCACATGATCACCGCATCCGGGCCCAGCGCGGCGCGCATGGCGGCCAGGTTGGCCACATCACGCTCAGCGCCAAACCCGACCTTGAGCTTGAATGCGCGGTAGCCTTGGGCCTGTTTGGCCAGGGCCACCGCCACCACCTTGTCGGGCCCGATGCCGCTGGCATAGACCCGCACCCGGGCGCTGTTGCCGCCCAGCAGTTGCCATAGCGGCAGCTTGGCGCGGCGGGCGGCCATGTCCCACAAGGCCTGGTCCACCGCACCGGTGATCTGGGCAAACGGCCCGGGTTCGCCACACTGGATCGCCATTTGGCGGGTGCGCTGGTCGAGCAGGGTGCGCACCTTGGACGGGTCATCGGCCGCCACACCGGCCAGCATGGGGGCGAAGATGCTGCGTACCAGCCGGGCCCGGTGCTCGGCGCCCACTTGCGGAAAATTACTGAACACCTCGCCCCAACCGGTGGCGCCATCGCTGGCGCTGATGCGCAGGAAAACAGCCGGCCGGTTACTCATGGCGCCAAAGGCATTGGCCACCGGCTCGGCAATTGGTGCACGCAATACCCAGCAGTCCAGACGGTCGATGGAAGGGGTCATGGGGCCGCCATTCAGAGGGAAAATCAAAGTGTACACTGGCAAAAAAGGAGACAAAAACCATGCGTATCCGCCTCAGCTGGGCCAGGCTTTGCGTCGCTGTCGCAGGCCTTTTGAGCGTCTGCTCTGTGCTGGCGCAGGCTTACCCAAGCAAATCCATTCGCTTGGTGGTGCCCTTTCCCCCCGGCGGCGCCGTTGACTTTTATGCCCGAGCGGTGCAGCCGGCCCTGGCCGAGGCCCTGGGCCAACCGGTGGTGATTGACAACAAGGCTGGTGCCAGCGGCATGTTGGGCGCTGGCATCGTGGCCCAATCTGCGCCGGACGGCTACACCCTGCTGCTGGGCAACATAGCATCGCTGGCCATCAATGTTGGCATCTACGACAAGATGCCCTATGACCCGCGCAAAGACTTCACCCATATCGTGCGCACGGTGGATGTCAATTACGTGCTGGTGGTCCACCCCAGCCTGCCGGTAAAAACCTTTGCTGAGCTGGTGCAATACGCCAAGGCCAACCCGGGCAAGCTGTCTTACGGCTCGGCCGGCAGCGGCAGCCTGCCGCATTTGGGTACCGAGTTGCTCAAGGCCCAGGCCGGCATTGACTTGGTGCATGTGCCCTACAAAGGTGGCGGCCCCATGGTCACAGACGCCTTGGGCGGCCAAATTCAGGTGGTGCTGGGTGACCAGGCCAACCTGATGCCGCATGTGCAAACCGGCCGGCTGCGCGCCTTGGCGGTGGCCACCACCAAACGGTCGGCCAATGCGGCGAGCATACCGACCATCGCCGAGAGCGGCCTGCCGGGCTATGACGCCACAGCCTGGCAGGGGCTGGTGGGCCCGGCCGGTATGAATGCGGAAGTAGTCAAGAAAATCAACGAGGCCTTCAACAAGGTGATGGTCACGCCGGCCCTGCGCGACAAACTGATTGCTGGCGGCCTCGATCCCATGGGCGGCACGCCAGCGCAATTCAGCCGCTTCATCGACAGCGAAATTACCAAGTGGACCAAGATCGCCAAAGACGTCGGGGCCAAGGCGGAGTAAGCCGGCGGCTTGCTACTGGCCGGCTCCCTAAGGGCCCGGCGCCGTCAAGAAACTAGCCGTCTTTGTTGAGCATGCCCAAGCGTTCAATCGTTGCTCGCTCAGCGGCAAAGCTTTCGCGGGCAAACTTGGTGTACTGCTCGGTGTTCATGTAGATCACGCTTTGGTCGTACTTGTCAAAAATAGCCAAGACCGAGGGTTCGGCAATGGCTTTTCTGAAGGCATCATGGATGGCCCGGGTGACCGCCGGCTCCATGCCCTTGGGGCCGCAAACGCCAAAGGGCGAGTCGGACACGGTTTGGTAGCCCAGTTCGTCCAAAGTGGGGGTTTGCGGCCAGCGCTTGGTGCGCTTGCTGCCGTAAGTGGCCAATAAGCGCAGCTTGCCCGACTCAACATGCGGCCCCCAACCGGTGGCGTCGCTGGCCGATGCGATATGCCCACCCATCAGCGCCTGCATGTTCTCGGCATTGCCCTTGAAGGGGATGTGGTTGAGCTTGATGTCCGCCCGCTGAGCGAACTCTTCAACTGCCAAGTGCGGGCTGGTGCCTACCCCGGTTGAGCCGTAGCTGAGCTTGCCCGGATTAAGGCGCGCGTAGTCGACCAAATCTTTGATGGTCTTGAAGGGCGATTCGGCTTGCACCACCAGACCAAAGGTATAGCCGGTCAGGCAGGCGATCCAAGTGAAGTCTTTGAGCGTATCAAAGGCCACTTTTTGCATGTGGGGCAGCCGAAAAACCCCGTGCGGTAGCTGGGCCACGGTGTAACCGTCGGGCTTGGCGTTGACCAGATCTAGCGCCCCCAGGGTGCCGCCGGCGCCGGGCCGGTTTTCAACAATGATGGCCTGCCCCAAATGCCGCCCGGCTGCTTCGGCCAGGCTGCGCATCACCACGTCGGTTGAGCCGCCGGCCGGCCAGGGGCAAATGTATTTGATTGGCCGTGCTGGGTAGGTTTGCGCAGCAGCGGGCAAAGGCAGGACGCTGCTGGCCATCAGGGCCGCCGCTGTGCTTATAAATTCACGACGCTTGGCCATGGTTTGATACTCCCGGTTGGGGCAGATTGCAGGTGTGACAAACCGCGCCAAATTGCGCAGCCTGAGTTCTTGGCAGCGCCGGTGGCGATGTGTCAGCGAGGCGCAAGCGCGCCCAGTATCGCGTGCCAAGCCAAATCAGAAGAGGGGGAAAACCCTCAATGCTGGGCTGGCCTGCCTGAAGTCGGCCCGCCTGCCCAAAGGGCCAAAAAAACAAACCACCACTGCGCTGCGCTGCAGGTCGGGACTTGGTGTTATTTCTCGCTTGGCGTCATCACGGGATGGGCTCCACCCAGAAATAGCCGCTCCATGTTAGGGTCGGCCAGGATGTCGGCGGCGGCCTTGTGCAGCACCAGCCGGCCTGATTCGAGCCCAATCGCTTCGTCCGAGTATTGCAGCGCGCTCTTCACGTTTTGCTCCACCATCAGCACAGTGGTGCCCTGCCCGGCCAGGCGGCGCAGCAGGCGAAACACATCCTGCACGATCAGTGGCGACAGCCCGATCGAGGGCTCATCAATCAGCAGTACCTTGGGCCGCAACAGCAGCGCGCGGCCGATTTCCAGCTGTTTTTGCTCGCCGCCCGAGAGGGACGAGGCGCGCGAATGCAGCCGTTCCTTGACACGCGGAAAGAATTCCAGCACCTCGGGCATGCGCTCGTGCGTGGTTTTCATGCCCAGCGTGATGCCGCCGAGCTCCAGGTTTTCGTAGACGCTCAGATTGCCAAACAGGTTGCGCCCCTGGGGCACAAAGGCGATGCCGCGTGCCAGCAGGGTTTTGGGGTCGGCGCCGGTCACGTTCTCGCCGTTGAGCGTGATGCGGCCCTGACGCGGCTTGAGCAGACCAAACAGGGTTTTGAGCACGGTGGACTTGCCCGCGCCGTTAGGACCCATCAGCAGCGTGATCGAGCCGGTGCGGGCCGTGAACGACAGCTTGTTGAGGATCATGAAATCCTTGTAGCCGGCCACCACGTCTTCGAATTGAATGCAGGTGTCGCCCATCATCAGTTCCCCAGGTAGGCGTCGAGCACCTGCTTGTTGCCGCGGATCTGTTCGGGGGTGCCGATGGCCAGCACCTGCCCTTCGACCATCACCATGATGCGGTGGCACAGGTCCATCACAAAGTCCATGTTGTGCTCGATCACCACAAAGCTGCCCTTGCGGGTCTGGTTGAGTTCCTTGAGCAGCCTGCTGATGCCGCCCACCAGCGCGGGGTTGACGCCGGCACAGGGCTCGTCGAGCAGCACCAGGTCGGGCTCGCTCATGAAGGCCATGGCAATGTCCACCAACTTTTGCTGGCCGTAGGACAGCTCGCCGGCCTTCAGGTGCGCCACGTGCCGGATGCGGAATTGGTCGATCAGCGCGTCCGCCCTGGCGCCCAGGTCCGAGTCGCCGGGGGCAAACATGCGGCTGAACAGGGAGCCCTTGTGCTCTTGCGCGGCGACGATCAGGTTGTCGCGCACGCTCATCTTGCCAAACACTTGCAGCGTCTGGAAGGTGCGGCCCACGCCGCGCCGGTTCAGCGCCAGCGGGCCGAGTTGGGTCACGTCCTGGCCTTTGAGCTCGATGCGGCCGGCATCCGGCGTGATCTGGCCCAGCATGCTGTTGAATAGCGTGGTTTTGCCCGAGCCGTTGGGCCCGATCACACCAAAGATCTCGCCCGGCATCACCTCAAACGACACGCCGCCGACCGCCTGGATGGCGCCGTAGGCTTTTTTCAGGCCGGAAACTTTCAAGACAGGTGCGCTCATGCTTGGTCTCCCCGGGGCATGGGGTGCTGGGCGCGCGCGGCCGAGGCCAGGCGCGACTGGCGGCGCTCGCGCAGGCGCTCGGGCAGGCTCAGCAGCCCGTCGGGCAGCCAGATCATCAGCAGCACCACGGCGCTGCCGAACACAAACAGGTACCAGCCCTGGGCAAAGCGCAGCCACTCGGGCAACACCACGCCCACCGCCGAGCCCAGCACCGGGCCCAGAAAGTAGCCCGGCCCGCCCACCACCACTATCAGGTACATCATGATCGAGGCGCCCACGGTAAACAGCGACGGGTCAATGAACTGCACCTGCGAGGCGTACAGCCCACCGGCGAGGCCGGCATACACCGCGCCAATGGCAAAGCTCAGCAGCGTGTAGCGGCGCGTGTCAATGCCCAGGCTCTCGGCCCGGATCGGGTTGTCGCGCAGCGCCATGAAGGCTTTGCCCCAGGGCGAGCGCAGCAGCCCCCACAGCAGCAGCGCCAGCGCCAGAGTGAAGCACAGCACCAGGTAGTAGTAGGCCAGGTTAGCGTCCAAGCTCAGGCTGCCAATGCTGGGCCGCGCTATGTTGTTGATGCCAAAGGTGCCACCGGTTAGCCATTCCTCATTGCGCATCACCAGCCACATCGCGGTGTTGAAGCCCAGCGTGGCAAAGGCCAGGTAAATGGTCTGCACCCGCAGCGCTGGCCAGCCCACCAGCAACCCGACCACAAAGCAGTTGAGCGCCGCCACCGGCAACGCCAGCCAAAAGCTCAGGCCAAATTTGAGAAACAGCGCCACGGTGTAGGCGCCAATGCCAAAAAAGGCGGCATGCCCGAGCGATTTCTGCCCGGCGTAGCCCACTGTCAGGTTCAGGCCCATGGTGGCGATGATGAACACCAGCCAGGTGGTGAACATGTGGATGCCGTAATTTTTGGCAAAGGTCGGCATCGCCACCAGAAACAGCAGCATCAAGGCAAACAGACCGATGTGCAGTTTTTTCATACCTTGCGCTCCTCTTTGCGCCCTAGCAGTCCCTGCGGCTTGAACAGGATCACCAGCATGAAGATGGCCAGCGCCACGGCGTCTTTGTAGGCCGAGGACACATAGGCCGCCGCCAGGTTTTCGCACACGCCCACAATCAGCCCGCCCAGCAAGGCGCCGCGCGAGTTGTTGAAGCCGCCAATGATGGCGGCAAAAAAGGCCTTGGTGCCCAGGCCCTCGCCCATGTCGAACTTGGCCAGGTAGGTGGGCGTCACCAGCAGCGCGGCTGCAGCGGCGAGCAGGGCATTGATGGCAAAGGTGTAGAAAATCATGCGCGGCACATTGATGCCGAGCACGGTGGCGCTTTCGGTGTTTTGTGCCACTGCCTGCATCGCCCGCCCGGTCACGGTGCGCGTCAGAAAAGCCTGCGTGGCCAGCACCAGCGATAGCGCAAAGACGAAGGTGCCGATGTCGCTGGCCGAGACCATGACCCCACCCCAGTTAAACAGCAGGTCAGGGAATACTTGGGGAAAGGGCTGCGGCTCCGAGCTGTAGCCGGCGCGCACGCCGTTGCGCAGGGCAATCGACAGGCCGATGGTGGCCACCACGATGGGCATCATGCCGTACTTGAACAATGGGTCAACCACGCCGCGCTTGAAGGCCCAGCCCAGCACCAGGGCGGAGACCACACAGGCCACGCCAAAGCACAGGTGCAGTGGCAGGCCGGCATGCAGCAGCATCACCATCACAAAGGCCGGCAGCATCACAAACTCGCCCTGGGCGAAATTGATGGTGCCCGAGGCCTGCCAAAGCAGGGTAAAGCCCAGCGCCGCCAGCGCGTAGATGCTGCCCGTGGCCAGACCGCTGAAGAGGAGTTGAAAAAAATCGGTCATCGGTGTGTCACCAGTCAAAAAGCTTTTTTGGTGTGTCCCACATCATGTGTTGGCATTGGTCTGGGGTGAACCAGTGTTCGGCCAGCTTGAGCAGGGTGCCGTAGTCCAGCCGGTAGCTGGCGCGCAGGTAGGGCCAGTCGGATGCCCAGATGCAGCGCGCCGGACCAAAGGCCTCCCACAGCCGCATGACATGCGCCTGCGCGTCGGCAAACGGGTAGCCCTGCTGTGAAAACTTGGCGAAGCCCGACAGCTTGACCACGCCCAGGCCGCTGTCGGCCAGCCGCAGCAGCGCCAGTACGCCCGGCGCGTCGGGCCCGTCCGCCAGCGTGGGGCGACCGCAGTGATCGATCAGCGTGCGCACCCCGCTGCGCTCCAGGCGCGGCAGCAGCGCCGCCAGTTGGTCGCCCTCCACCTGGAACTGGGCCCACAGCCCCAGCTCGGCTAGCCGACCGAGCAGCGGGTCGATGTCCTGGTAGTGCGGCAGGCCGTGCAAGGCACAGTTGAAGGCCACGCCCACGACACCCTGCGCCTGCAGCGCGCGCAGGGCGGGCGCCGAGGTGTTCGCCGCCAGCACCGCCACACCCTTGAAGCGGCCCTCGCCCTGGGCGATGGCATCGAGCAGGCAGCGGTTGTCGGTGCCATAGCCGGAGTTGGGGCCGACTAGCAGCGCATGCTGCACGCCGTAGGCCGCCATCACGTGTGAAAAATAGGCTGCCGTGCCCACCTCTTGGCCCTGTGGGTGGTAGGCCACTGCGGCCGGATAAGCAAAGCGCTGCGGATCGAGCACATGGCAATGCCCGTCGATCTTGGGCAGATCGAAGATGCTCACGGCACTGGGCGCTCTAAAAAGTCGCCTCAACCGCAGCGCGTAGCTCAGGCGTGATCTCGGGCATCACCCCAAACCACGACTCAAACGCCGGGCGCGCCTGGTTGAGCAACATACCCAAGCCATTGACCGTGCGGTGGCCGCGCAGCCGGGCTTGCGCCAGCAGGGGTGTCTCCATCGGGATGTAGATCGCATCCGACACCATGGCCGCTGCGGGCAGCGCATCCAGCACCACATCAAGCGTTGACTGACCGTGCATGCCTTGGGTGGTGGTGTTGACCAGCAGGCTCACGCCCGCCATGGCTTCGTTGCGCTCGGCCCATGGCACCACCTTGACCCGCTCGCCAACGGCCTCGGCCAGCGCCTGGGCCCGCTCCAGGGTGCGGTTGGTGATGCGCAGCTCGGGCACGCCCTCGTCCAGCAGGGCTACCACAATGGCCCGCGCCGCGCCGCCGGCACCCAGAACCAAGGCCGGCCCGGCATTCCCACGCCAAGTAGCGTCGGCATCACGCAGGCTTTGGATATACCCCGCACCGTCGTTGTTCATGCCCAGCAGGCGCCCGTCGGCTTGCACCACGATGGTGTTGATGGCCGCCACCCGACGCGCGGCCGGGTGCAACTCATCCATGAAGCGCATGGCGTTCACCTTGTGCGGCACGGTCACATTGCAGCCAGCAAAACCCAGGGCCGGCAGGCCACGGATGGCCGCCTCCAGCCGCTCTGGCTGCACCGGCAGCTGCACATAGGCACCCTTGAGCCTGTGCTGGGCAATCCAGTGGTTGTGGATGGCGGGCGAACGGGTGTGCGCCACGGGCCACCCCATCACGCCGGCCAACACAAAAGGTAAGTCAGACATGCGTGAGTCTCATTCGGTTGGGCTGCGCCATTGATTTACTTTTTGCCCATCGCCGGCAGGGTCTCGGCCACCACGGTCTTGCCAGCGCGGATCTCGGTGATGAAGCTCTCGCGGTCAATGTCGCCTTTGTCGTCAAAGCAAACGTCCATCAGCACCCCGGGGTACTGTTTGGCCGAGAAGCAGCTGTTGCGAATGGCGGCCGCGGCGGCCTTGCGGTCGAGCTTGCCGGCCTTCTCGATCGCGGCCTTCAGGATGTACACGCCGGTGTAGCCCTTCACGCCGTTGTGGTCCGACCCGGTATTGAACATGGCCTGGTACTGTTTGCCAAAGGCCTGTAGTTGCGGCGCCTCGACTGTCAGGCCAACATGGGCCACGGCGCCGTTGGCTGCCTCACCGGCCAGTTCCACCACCTTGGCGCTGGTCAGCACGGTCTCGCCAATGACCGGCTTGTTCCAGCCCTGCTTGCGCAGTTCGCGCAGCAGGCGGGCCGACTCCTCCTCGTTGGTGTAGGCAAACAGGGCATCTGCGCCGGACTGTTTGGCCTGGATCACGGCGGCAGAAAAGTCAACCTGGCCGGCTTCGGTCGAAATTTCGATCACGATTTGCGTGCCGGTGCCCTGCAGCAATTGCTTGATGGTGGCCTGGCCGCCCTTGCCGAAATCATTGTTCACATACAGGACGGCCAGCTTTTTGGATTTGGCGGTCAGGTAGCGCGCCACCTTGGGGAACGAGATGCTCTGGCCGAAGGCGGTGCGGAACACATAGGGGTTGCCCTGCTGCGTGATGGAGGCCGCTTCACCGCCGGTGAAATTGGGCACTTCGCCGCGCCGGCTCTCGGCCATCGAGACCATGATGGAGCCTGAATAGACTGGGCCGAAGATGGCAAAAACATCGTTATCGACAGCTTTTTGGGTCAGGCCCTTGGCCACGCCCGGGTTGCTTTGAGTGTCTTCTGTGGTGTAGCTGATTTTTTTGCCCAGGATGCCGCCGCCGGCATTGATTTCCTTGATAGCCATTTCGACACCGTTTTTAAACATCACCCCCGAGGTCGTGCCGGGACCGGACATTTCAACAATGTTGGCGATCTTGATGGTGTCTTGAGCATGGGCCGGTACAGCGGCGAGAGCGGCCAGACTGGCCAGGGCGGCAGCCAGTAAATGGTGTTTGTTAACTTGCATGGTGTGTCTCCTAGAGTGGTTGAGTTGATGAAAAGTCCCATAACCTGGACTTCTCGGTGTGTCGAGTGCGCAAGGCGGGGATTTAAATGTAGACTTTGCCAAACCTGACGTCCACCGGTTTATAGCGAATTTTGATCGACCATTGTTCCAATATAGCCGTTTATCAGACGTACCAAGGGTTAACACTTATCGACTCGAAACCTGCCAAGCATATTGCCTGCAAACTCTCGATGGCACTGACTCTTTAGCCCCTTCCTTCAAATTAAGTCAACCCCAAGATCCCACCGTGTACTGCGAACTCGCCAACCTGAGCCTGCCCTTGGGCAGCGCAGCCCAAGTCGCCAGCCAGGTCCAGGCCTGCTGCCTGGCGGGCGAGACCCTGGCCCAGGGCACCTCGTCGCCCAAGGAGGGCCCGGCGCACCCGAGCACCGACATGCTGCCCACCATCGCACCGCCCAAGGCAGTGTCGCCGCTGCCATGAGCGCACGCGCCTGCTCCATGGCCTACCTGACGGGCCACCGCTGCAGCCCGCCCGAGGCGGTGCGCGTGGCGGCCGCCACTGGCTACGGCTTTGTTGGCCTGCGCCTGTGGCCCAACGCGCCCGGCGCCCAGCAGCAGCACCTGCTGGGAGACGCCGTGCTGCTGCGTGAGACCCTGGCCGCCTGCCGCGATACCGGCGTGGGCGTGTTTGACCTGGAGATCGTGCGCATCGGCGAGGGTTTTGACCCCCGGTTGTACCTGCCGCTGTTCGAGGCCGGCGCCGCACTCGGCGCCCGCGCCGTGCTGGTGGCCGGTGACGATGCCGACCTGTCACGCCTGGGCGTCAATTACGCCCGGCTGTGTGAGCAGATGGCACCGTTCGGCCTGACGGCCGATCTGGAATTCATGCCTTGGACCGCGGTGCCAGACGCCGGCAGCGCCCTGCGCCTGGTGGCGGCCGCCGGCCACCCGTCCAATGCCGGCATTCTGGTTGATGCGCTGCACTTTGGCCGCTCGCACACCACGCTGGACGACATTCGCGCCATCCCGCGCCACCTGCTGCACTACGCCCAGATTTGCGACGGCGAGGCCGGCACCCACTTCAGCACCGAGCAGCTGCTGCACACCGCCCGCTGCGAGCGCCTGCTGCCAGGCGAGGGCAACATCGACCTGCGCGGCCTGTTTGCTGCGTTGCCGGCAGATCTACCGGTGAGCGTGGAGATGATCAACCTTGAGCGGGAGAAAACCATTGAAGCCTCGCAATGGGCCGCGCAGTGTCTGGCGGCCAGTCGGCCGTTCCTGCTCCCTCCCTAAAATGGGCTCATGCTGCGCCGTGACCGACTGATACCCGCCATTGTTGCCAGCCCGCTCTTCCTGCAAAATCTTGATGCCTCGGTGATGGCCACGGCGCTGCCCAGCATTGCCAGCTCACTGGCGGTGCCGCCGCTGCACCTCAACCTGGCCATCACCGCCTACCTGCTCA
>BJGT01000040.1 GCA_014190675.1 Comamonadaceae bacterium
GTCGTTGTCGGGGGCTGGAGCGACTCGGTGCTAGCTAGGCTTGGCGTCGATTGGCGGATGGGCACAGCAGCGGCCAGCGGGAGGGGCTTGGCCGGTTCGGTTGTGGCCCTGGGTATCGGTGTCTGTATCGGTACCGGTGGGGGCGCCAGAATTTCAGCCTGCAGCAAAGCAGTTCTAAGTTGTTTGGGCTGCGGCCCGTGCAGCGCAGACAGAACAATCGCGTGGAGCAGCACGACCAGGCTGACGATCAAAATGGGTCTGCGCATGCCGCTATCGAGGGTGTTGTGGGGCCATGCGCTGGGCGCTAAGGCTCGGGAGCCGAGTTTATCCGCGCCAGTCAAAAAGCCGGGGCCCGAGCCTCACATGCCGCAACTTGCCGAACTGCCCCGGGTTCGCCTGCTTGCAATGCGCCGCCGCCCGCTGACTGTTACTGTCAACGGCTAGGTGCAACCGGATCAGCCGGCAGCAGCAGGACAAAGGCCGCCGTGCAAGCAGCAATGCCAGCCATGACAAACAGCAGGTTTGCAAATCCCGCCGCCTTCACAACTGGCCCGAGCATGTACACCGCCAGCGAGCTGATGCCAAAAGACACGGCCAGCCGCATACCGCTGACGCGCGAGCGCATCGAGTCGTCAACATAGCGCACGATCATCGCGTCGGTGAAGGGGATGGCGCCAAAAATAGTCACCATAAAGCCAATTTGCAGCCAGAAAAGGAGCCAGCCCTGGGCGTTGGCTGCCAACAAAAAGGCGGGGATTTGCAGCAGCACAATACAAAAATAAAGTGGCTTGAGTGCAAAACTATCGATCAGGCGCCCAACCACCACCTGTGCCAATGAGGCTACCGCATAAACGCAGGCAAGCAGGCTGCCCAAGTGAGCCGGGTCTTCAACCAGGCCGACAAAGCGCTCGCGCATCAATTGGCCGTTGCCGTTGGTGGTGAAGTTGAACAACAGGCTGCCGGAGATAGCCGCAAAGGTCATCACCAAAAACAGGCGCGCCAGCAGCGCTGGCGACAGACCAACTTTTGCTCTGCCTTGGCGTTTGGCAGGCGACTCGGTCTCAGGCTCGCTCCAGCGCAGAAACAACAGGCCACAAACCAGGCACATCAGTGCCGGCACGATAAAAGCCATTCGCCAGCCGAGGAACTTGACCATAAAACCGGTCAGGATGGCCGCCAGGGCAATGCCCAGGTTGCCCACCAGGCCATTCAGGCCGATGGTTGCGCCCGGGTTGGGCGCATGCTGCACCAACATGGGTATGCCAACAGGGTGGTAAATCGCAGAAAAAGCGCCCAGCAAGACCAGGGCGGCGGCCATTTGCCAGGCGCTCTGCGTGGCCGCGCACAGCAGGGCGGAGGCGCTCATGCCAAAGAAAAAAATAACCATCATGTTGCGCCGACCCCAAAGATCGCCTAAGCGTCCGGCCGGCACCGAACCCAGACCGAACATTAAGAAGGCGCCTGCGCTATAGGGTAGTAGGTCTTCCCAGCGATCGAAGCCAAACTCTGGCGCAATGCTGGTGACTGCGGTGGCAAAGATCAGTAAAAACATGTGGTCAACCGCATGGCCCAGGTTGAGCAGGCGAGCCACAGCGGGTGAGAGCGTCATAGCCCTGCGGTCGGCGCCGGCCCAAGTCGTTCGTTCTGCGGGAACATGAATTTTTTGGCTTCTTGGTCTAACTCGGTCTTAAAAGCGTGCCGGTTGCGCAGTGCTTCGGCGGCTTGGGCGGCGGGTCGGGCAGCCACCACATCGAGCAGTCGTTTGCAATGGGGGTAGCGCTGCCAAGTGGCCTCGGCTGTGCCCAAGACATAGGGCAGAAGACGGGCCCAGGCCCAAAAGGCCATGTCGACGATGCTGTAAGCTTGGCCCACCATGTACTCCCGGTTGGCGAGGTGGTCCTCGAGCACCTGCCAGTGGCGGTGGGCCTCGTAGTCATAGCGGTTCAGGGCATAAACTTTAGGCTCGGGTGCCACATGCCGAAAATGCACCGACTGACCTGAAAAAGGACCAATGCCGCTGGCAATGAACATCAGCCAAGACAGGGTTTGGGCCCGCTGCGCACTGTGCAGGTCGGTGCAGACAAAGCGCTGGGCGCGTTCCGCCAAAAACAACAAGATGGCGTTGCTGTCAAACAATATGACATCGCCGTCTTTGACCGCTGGCACTTTGGCGTTTGGGTTGACTGCCAACAGCGCAGCCGAGAACTGTTCGCCCTTGCGGGTATCTACCGGCACCGCCTCGTAGGGCAGGCCTAACTCCTCAAGCAGCAGGGCAACCTTCATCGGGTTGGGGGCGGCGTTGTAGAAAAACTTCAGCATGGTGTTTGGTACTCCTGGCTACTTGCTTGAAAGCAAATATTGTAGGCAGGCCTGATAGGCCGACCCTGGCCCCAGCGGTCGGGTTTCCAGGGCTGCTGTTTTACTCACTCAAAGTTGAGCCGCTCGGGGCGGATCTCCTGCAGGATGGTGGTGGCGATCTCCTCGATCGATTTCGTCGTGGTGGACAGCCAACGGATGCCGCTGCGGCGCATCATGGCTTCGGCCTCGCGCACCTCCATGCGGCAGTTCTCCAAAGAGGCATAGATTGAATTGGGGCGGCGTTCTTTTCGGATGTCGCTCAAGCGCTCGGCCTGAATGGTCAGGCCGAATAGTTTGGACTGGTGTGTTTTGAGAACGATGGGCAGGTGCTGGCGCTCGAAGTCTTCGGGAATCAGAGGGTAGTTCGACGCCTTCAGCCCGTATTGCATGGCCAGGTAAAGCGAGGTCGGTGTTTTCCCGCTTCGGCTGACCCCCACCAGGATCACATCAGATTGCTCCAGATCAAGGTTGGACTGGCCGTCGTCATGGGCCAGCGAAAAATTGATGGCTTCGATGCGCGACTGGTATTCCTTGCTTTTGCTGGCATCGCTAAAGCGCCCGATCCGGTGGTTGGAGGTGGCTTGCAATTCGGCCTCAAGGGGTTGTACAAAAGTGCCAAACATGTCGAGCAGCATGCCCTGGCAGCCACCGCGAATGACTTGGAGTATTTCAGTATTGACCAGGGTGGTGAAGACGATTGGTTTTTTGCCATCAACCACCAAAGCATGGTTGATTTGGCGCACCGCCTGGTGTGCTTTGTCAACCGAATCCATGAAGGGCATGCGCACCTGGCGAAACTTGGTCTCAAATTGGGCCAGTATGGCTCGCCCAAAGGTTTCCGCTGTGATGCCAGTGCCGTCAGAGATAAAAAAAACAGTTCGATTGGGCATGGTGCTTTTTAGCCTTGGTTTGGTGCCGGCTCGGTCTTTTTGGCGGGCTTGCTGGCCGAACTCCTTGTAGATTGTCGTCTGGACCGGCCCCTACAATGTCCCGCATCCCACCCAATTCCCACCATGCCCAGAACTGCCCCAGCCAAGTACGCGCCCATGCAGTCTCTGGACATTGCCGGGCGCAGCCTGCCAGCAACGCTGTTCGACCCGGGCGCACCGATTTCAACTTCCGGAGTTTTTTCATGTCTGCACGCTTCAGCCCGACCGCCATGGTCGTCCCGTTTGAACATCTGAGAATGAGCGACGTCCACGAGGTGGGCGGCAAAAACGCCAGCCTGGGCGAAATGATCTCCCAATTGCCTACCGGGATCAAGGTGCCCACTGGTTTTGCCACTACCGCCTCTGCGTTTCGGCACTTTTTGGCTGGGGCCGGTCTTGATGCCCGCATCAAGGCGCGCTTGGCAGGCTTGGATACCGACGATGTGCGAGCGCTTACCCAAACCGGTGCCGATATTCGCGCCATGGTCGAAGCGCAGCCGTTTCCGGCCGACCTGGAGCAGGCGATCCGCCGGGCCTTTGAAGTCCTCCATGGCGGTGCAGAAGAGGCATCTTTTGCGGTGCGCTCTTCCGCCACGGCGGAAGATCTGCCCGATGCCTCGTTTGCCGGGCAGCAGGAAACTTTTCTCAACGTGTTGGGCATTGACGATATCCTGAACAAGATTCGCGAAGTGTTTGCCTCCCTCTACAACGACCGGGCCATCAGTTACCGGGTGCACAAGGGCTATGCCCACCATGATGTGGCGCTGAGTGCCGGCATTCAGCGCATGGTGCGCTCTGACCTGGGCGTATCCGGTGTGATGTTTACCATCGACACTGAATCCGGTTTTGATCAGGTGGTGTTCATCACCTCGAGCTACGGCCTCGGAGAGACCGTGGTCCAGGGTGCCGTTAACCCAGATGAGTTTTATGTTCACAAGCCTATGCTCAGAGCGGGGAAACGAGCTGTAATCCGGCGAAATCTGGGCTCCAAGTTGATCCAGATGCAGTTTGCCAGCCCAGCCGAGAAAGCGGCCACGGGCAAGCTGGTCAAAACCGTCGATGTGCCCACCGAATTGCGCAACCGCTACTCTTTGAGCGACAGCGATCTCGAAAAACTCGCCACACAGGCCCTGCTGATCGAGCAGCACTATGGTCGCCCGATGGACATTGAATGGGGCAAAGATGGTCTGGACGGCGAGCTCTATGTGCTGCAAGCCAGGCCCGAAACCGTCAAGAGCCAGGCTGCCGGCAAGGTCGAATACCACTACCAACTCAAGAGCAAGAGTGCGGTCATCGTCGAGGGCCGGGCGATTGGCCAAAAAATTGGCACCGGGCCGGTGCGGGTGATCCACAACATCGCTGATATGGATCAGGTCCAGGCCGGTGATGTGCTGGTTGCAGACATGACCGACCCGAACTGGGAGCCGGTGATGAAGCGGGCCGCCGCGATTGTGACCAACCGTGGCGGGCGTACCTGCCATGCTGCCATCATCGCCCGCGAGTTGGGTATTCCAGCCGTGGTGGGTTGCGGCCAGGCCAGCGAACTTCTCAAAGACGGAATGCTGGTGACGGTCAGTTGTGCCGAAGGAGATACGGGCTTTGTTTACGACGGCCTGCTGGAGACCGAAGTCTCTGAGGTGCAACGCGGACTGATGCCGGAGATTGGCCTGAAGATCATGATGAATGTGGGCAACCCGCAACTGGCATTCGATTTCTGCCAACTGCCCAATGAAGGTGTTGGCCTGGCGCGTCTGGAGTTCATCATCAACAACAACATCGGCGTCCATCCCAAAGCGATTTTGGACTACCCTAACATCGATGTCGATCTGAAAAAAGCGGTGGAGTCGGTAGCACGCGGCCATGCCTCGCCCCGAGCCTTTTATGTTGACCGTGTGGCAGAAGGTGTTGCCACCATAGCTGCTGCCTTCTGGCCCAAGCCGGTGATCGTGCGTTTGTCAGATTTCAAAAGCAATGAGTACCGAAAACTCATTGGCGGCAGCCGTTATGAGCCCGAAGAGGAAAATCCCATGCTGGGTTTTCGTGGCGCCTCGCGTTACATCAGCGCTGATTTTGGCGAAGCATTTGCCATGGAATGCGAGGCCCTCATACGTGTGCGCAAAGACATGGGCCTAGACAATGTGCAGGTGATGGTGCCCTTTGTGCGAACCCTGGAGCAGGCGCGCAGGGTGACCGAACTGCTGGCAGCACATGGGCTCAAACGCGGCCAGGACGGCCTGCAGCTCATCATGATGTGCGAGATTCCCAGCAATGCCATATTGGCACATGAGTTTTTGCACTACTTCGATGGCTTTTCCATCGGCTCCAATGACCTTACCCAACTCACACTGGGGCTGGACCGGGACTCGGGCCTGGCCCTGCTGGCGGCTGATTTTGATGAGCGCGATGCGGCGGTGACCGCACTGATCACCATGGCGATTGACGCTTGCAAGGCGAGCGGTAAATATGTTGGGATCTGTGGCCAGGGGCCCAGCGATCACCCAGACTTTGCCCAGTGGCTCAGCCGGGCTGGCATTTCTTCGATTTCGCTAAATCCTGACTCGGTGATCGCGACCTGGAAACAATTGGCGGGCCAATAGAAAACACCTATTGAGGCGGCCTGGCGATGGCGCCGTGATGCCGGCATGGCAATCCGCCCGGTGTCCGGCATACCGCCTGACCGTCCCTTGGCGACGGTATTGGGAGTGCATGCTTGGCTGCTGCTTGCCTGGTTCGCTGCCTCCTTTGGCGTGGTTTTCTTCGCCTGCGAAATGCACAGCAGCCTAGCCGGTTGGCCGCTGGACTTTTGGCTGGCGGCCCAGGGCAGTGTGTTTGTGTTCATTGCCATCGTCGCCGAGGTTCGACTGGCACGCCAACCGCCGTGAGCCCGCGGCCGAACCCCTGGACGCCAACTACCCAAACTATGTGACGGGGCTGAATCGCCGTTTCGCTATCTGTGTTGTCAGCCTGCTGCTTTTTTTGTTTGGACTGGCGCTTGCCGAGCAATGGGGCTTGAAAAAAGTCTGGGTGGCGCCCTACCTGCGGCAATTGGGGCTGTACACCGTGCCGGATTACTTCGGCCTGCGTTTTGGTGGTCGCTGGCCCCGTCTGATTGCCGCTTTTGCTGCGGTTTTGTGCTCATTCACTTATGTCGTAGCCCAAATTTATGGCGTTGGCTTGATCACTTCGCGCCTCACCGGCGTTCAATTTGAAATCGGCATTTTGCTCGGCCTCGGCGGGGTTTTGGTTTGCTCCTTTCTGGGCGGCATGCGTGCCGTCACCTGGACCCAAGTGGCCCAGTATGTGGTCTTGATTCTGTCATTCTTGATCCCGGTCTCTTGGCTGGCCTACAAGCGGCTTGGTAATCCGCTCGCGCCCTTTGTGTATGGCCAACAGTTGTAAAAAATCGCCGTGCTCGAGCAGCAACTTCTGAATTCCGAAGCCGAGCGGGAGGTCGGCCGTGTGTATGCTCGTCGGGCCGCTGAATTGGCTGCCAAGTTGCGCGATGTTGAGGCGTCCCTGGAAGCTGATCGCAGCGCACAGCGCGAGAAAATCCGTCAACTCCAAGCGCAGCCAGCAGACGATTCTGCACTGCTTACCGCGCGGCGCGCCTTGGCGGCTTTGCCGCGCGATGCTGCGGCGGCGCGTGAAACCTGGACGCGGGCTATGCAAGACTGTCTGGAGCGGGCCCGGCCGCTGGCCGGCATGTCGCCACATGCCCAGCCTTTTGCCGGTGATCCGCAGGGTTCACCTGAGGAGCAGGCCGCTTTTGAGTTGTCGCGCCGGAATTTCTTGGCGCTGATGTTTTGTTTGATGGTGTGTACCGCCGGCCTGCCCCATTTGCTGACTCGTTTCTACACCACGCCCACGGTACTGGGCATTTTTTGGCACCGAACCAGCCGCCATGCGGCAACTGTTGGCATGCTCAGCGGCCTAGGAATGACGGTGTACTACATGGTCATCAATGCACCGCCGGTCAGGTTGGCCCTGGGCTTGCAAGGCAGCTGTCTGTGGTTTGGCATACAGCCGGTGTCTGCCGGCGTTTTTGGCGTCCTTGCAGGCTTTGCTGCGGTTATTTTGCTCAGCCTGCTGCCACTCCCCAGGGCCGTGGCGCGGCGCTGAAGCGTCCTGAGAAGACGCCAGTGCCATGCGACCTTGGCGGATGGGCGAGGTGCAAAGGCTACTGACCTATAATCATGGGCTTCGCCTTACCACACCTCAATTTAGACGCTGGGGGTGGTTTACCGGCCCGTTCTGGGCTATCCACAAGGAGTATCGATGCGTCATTATGAAATCATCCTCATGATTCACCCGGATCAGAGCGAGCAAGTTCCGGCCATGCTGGAGCGTTACAAGGGCATGATTACCGCTGGCGGCGGTAAAGTGCACCGGGTCGAAGACTGGGGCCGCCGGCAATTGGTCTACATGATCAATAAACTTGCCAAGGCCCATTACTTGTGTGTAAATATCGAGGCTAACCAAGCCGTCATGGACGAACTCGAACACGCATTTAAGTTCAATGATGCGGTGCTGCGCCACCTCACGGTACTCCGGAAAAAAGCCGATACCGGCCCATCTTCCATGATGCGCACGGTGGAGCGTGAAGATGCGCGCAAAACCCAGCATGCCGAATACCAGTCCTGATCCACGGCGCGCCAACCGAGGGTAGAAACCGATTGCCAACCAACTGCTACTGACCGCCAGCGTGGTGTCGCTTGCTGCGATGCGTTACACACCGGCCGGTTTGCCAGCGCTCAATCTGGTGCTCGAGCATGAGTCAACTGTGACCGAAGCCGGGCAGGCCAGGGTGGTTAAAGCCACCGTCAAGGCCGTAGCGTTTGGTGTTATTGCCGAGAGGCTGGTGCGGCAGAGTATTGGTAGCAATTGGAGCTTTACGGGTTTTCTAGCCACTCCCCTCAAAGGCCGACAGTTGGTGTTTCATCTGCAAGATTTCAGTTAGTTCAAAAATACACATTTTTTCAAGGAGTCCATCATGCCCGGACCAAAAAGATTCAACAACAAAGACAAGCGCCCCAAGCGCCCAGCCCAAAACTTACTGTTCAAGCGCAAGCGCTTTTGCCGCTTCACAGTCACAGGTGTCGAGGAAATCGACTACAAAGACATCGACACCCTGCGTGATTTCATCGCTGAAAACGGCAAGATCATTCCGGCACGCCTGACCGGCACGCGGGCAATTTTTCAACGCCAGCTCAACACAGCAATTAAGCGCGCTCGCTTTCTTGCCATGTTGCCCTATAGCGATCAGCACAGAATCTAAGGAAGGCCATCATGCAAATCATTCTGCTCGACAAGGTCGTGAACCTTGGAAACCTTGGTGAGATCGTCCGTGTCAAAGACGGATATGCCCGTAACTTTCTGATCCCGAAAGGTCGGGCGCGCCGGGCCACCGCTGCGGCCAAGCAAGAGTTTGAGGTCCGCCGTCTGGAACTCGAAAAAGCTGCCCTGTCCCGCTTGTCTGAGGCGCAGGCCCTAGGCGCCAAGCTGGCTGGTTCAACTTGCAAGCTGACCCAAAAAGCGGGTGTTGATGGCCGGCTGTTCGGGTCGGTCACCAATGGGGATATTGCCGAGGAACTCAGCAAAACTGGTTACAAGCTGAGCAAGGCGCAAATTCGTATGCCCAACGGCCCCATCAAGGTGGTCGGCGACAGCGCGGTCAGTGTGGCCCTGCACACCGACGTCGTGGTTGAAATCAAGGTATCGGTCTACGGCGAAACCGCCTGACGAAGCGCCGAAGAGAGTCCAAGCCGCCTGGGCGTTTGCCTGGGCGGCTTTTTTCGATTATTCGCCTGCTTTCAACAGCTTTTCCACAGCTTGCCAAGCGGTTTTGCCCAGCTTGTCACTCGACGTTTGGCCTGGTCTGACATAAGATCCAAAACAAAAAGGAAACACCATGTCAGCCGTACTTTCTGCCGTCGATGAAGACTATGGCCTGGACCGACAACTAGCCCAGTTGCGGGTTCCGCCGCATTCTGCCGAGGCCGAATCGAGCGTGCTTGGGGGCTTGCTACTCGACAACAGTTCCTGGGACCGGGTCTCTGACCTGCTCACCGAGAGTGACTTCTACCGCTTTGAGCACCGCCTGGTGTTTGGCGCCATCGGAGCACTGGTGAATTCGGCAAAACCTGCCGATGTGATCACGGTGTTTGAGCACTTGCAAAATCAGGGCAAGGCCGAAGAGATCGGCGGGCTGGCTTATCTCAATTCTTTGGCCCAGTATGTGCCTAGTTCAGGCAATATCCGGCGCTACGCCGAGATCGTGCGTGAGCGGGGCATTCTGCGCAAGCTGGTGAGTGCCAGCGACGAGATTTCGACCAGTGCCTTCAACCCGAGGGGGAGGCCGGTCGCCACCATCCTCGACGAAGCCGAGCAGAAAATCTTCAATATCGGCGAAGAAGGTGCCCGCACCAAGCAGGGATTTCAGGCCATGGAGACGCTGGTGGTGAAACTCATGGACCGGGTCCAGGAGATGGCGGACAACCCGAACGATGTGACCGGAGTTCCCAGCGGCTTTTATGACCTCGATCGGCTGACTGCTGGCTTTCAGGCTGGCGACTTGATCGTTTTGGCTGCCCGGCCCTCGATGGGCAAGACTGCCTTGGCCATCAATATTGCCGAGCATGTGGCGCTCAATGAGGGTCTGCCGGTTGCTGTGTTTTCAATGGAGATGGGTGCGGCCCAGTTGGCTGTGCGCGTGGTTGGCTCGATTGGCCGTATTGACCAAAGTCATCTTCGCACCGGAAAACTTACCGACGACGAGTGGCCGCGCCTGACTGAGGCGATTGAAAAATTGCGCAGCATTCCTTTTCATATTGATGAATCGGCTGGCTTAAGCTCTGGTGAACTGCGTGCTAGCTCACGACGCTTGGCGCGCCAATGCGGAAAACTTGGCTTGATCGTGGTGGACTATTTGCAGCTCATGAGCGGCTCGACCAACGATGGCGAGAATCGTGCTACCGAGCTGGGCGAAATTTCCCGCGGCCTGAAGATGCTGGCCAAAGAATTGCAGTGTCCGGTGATTGCCCTGTCCCAACTCAACCGCAGCGTGGAAACGCGCCCGGACAAGCGGCCCATGATGAGTGATTTGCGGGAGTCAGGCGCTATCGAGCAGGATGCCGACATCGTCATGTTCATCTACCGCGACGAGTACTACACCAAAGAGGCCTGCAAAGAACCCGGCGTTGCTGAAATCATCATTGCCAAGCAGCGCAATGGGCCAACCGGCATGATCAAGCTCGCTTTTCTGAAGCCAATCACCAAGTTTGAGAGCTTGGCGTCGGGTGCTGGCGACTTTTAAGCGCCGGCCAGGGCTAAAGCACTTCGCTGGCAAAGTCTGCCAGCCGTGAGCGTTCCCCGCGAGCCAGCGTGATGTGCCCGCCGTGCGCCCAGCCCTTGAACTTGTCGACAGCAAAGGTCAGGCCTGAGGAGCCTTCGGTGAGGTAGGGCGTGTCGATTTGCGCCAAGTTGCCCATGCAAATGATTTTTGTACCGGGCCCAGCGCGGGTGATCAGGGTCTTCATTTGCTTGGGCGTGAGATTTTGCGCCTCGTCGATGATCACGTACTTGTTTAGAAAAGTGCGGCCCCGCATGAAGTTCATGCTCTTGATCTTGATTCGGCTGCGGATCAGCTCATTGGTGGCAGCCCGGCCCCACTCGCCAGAACTGGTATCGGTTTTTCCGAGCACCTCTAGGTTGTCGTCAAGAGCGCCCATCCAGGGGCCCATTTTTTCTTCCTCGGTGCCCGGTAAAAAGCCGATGTCTTCGCCCACGCTCACGGTGGCCCGGGTGACGATGATCTCGGTGTAACGGCGGTCATCCAGTACCTGAGTCAGCCCGGAGGCCAGCGCCATCAAAGTCTTGCCGGTGCCCGCTGTGCCGGTCAGGGTGACGAAGTCAATTTCCGGGTCGAGCAGCAGGTTCATCGCAAAGTTCTGCTCGCGGTTTCGGGTCGTGATGCCCCAGACTGCGTTCTTCAGGTGGGTGTAGTCTTTAAGGGTTTTGAACACTGCAGTCGTGCTGCGAATTTCAGTCACCCTGGCATACAGGCTGGGCTCGCCGGGCGCCTCAAAATAGACCAATTGATTGATCAGCAGGCTCGGCACGATCGGGCCGGTGATCCGATAAAAGGTGTAGAGACCCTGCTGCCAGCTCTCTACCGTGTTGCCGTGGGTGGTCCAGAAATCTGCCGGCAGGGCCATGGAGCCCGAGTACAGCAAGTCGCCGTCTTCCAGGGTTTTGTCGTTCTGGTAGTCGTCAGTGGCAAGGCCGAGCGCGCGGGACTTGACCCGCATATTGATATCCTTGGACACCAGCACCACCTCGCGCGGCGCATGCTGTTGCCGCAAGGCGTCAACCACCCCGAGGATTTGGTTGTCTGCCTTGCCCTGGGGCAAACTGCTGGGCAGGGCGTAGTTGAGCATCTGTGTCTGGAAAAAAAGCTTGCCTTTGGCCTCGCGATGCCCGGTGGTGTTGAGCAGCAAGCCATTGCCTATGTCGCCCCCCTGGTGACCGGCCAATACGTCAAGTGTGCGGCTGGTTTGGCGCGCGTTGCGTGCCACTTCGGTTGTTCCCTTTTTATGGCCGTCGAGTTCCTCCAGAACAATCATCGGCAGAAAAATATCATGCTCTTCAAAGCGGAACAGGCACATCGGGTCATGCAGAAGCACATTGGTGTCGAGAACAAACAGCTTTGGCGGCCCGCTGTGTTTGGGTTTGCGGCTCCGGTTGGCGCTGGCCGGCACTTGGCGCAGCGCAACGCCAGGCAGTGCTGTCAGGCTTGGCGCGGCTGGGGAGCTCTTGGCTCGGTTGCGCGCCAACTGGGCTTTGGGTCGGGCTTGGCCGTCATCTGCATCCAGCCCAAGCGGCCTGTTTATCGGCCCCTGCTCAACCAAGTTGAGCCTGCTGCCTAGGCCGGCATCTGGCGAGTCTGTGTGGGCTGCAGTGGACACAGCGCGCGCGGGAAGGTCATAGGCTTGATCGCTCAGCAAAGCTGCGCGTTTGGCTGGGGGTGAGGGCAGTGGCATCTGGGGGTGGGTTGGAAGTGAGAACAGGTTGAGCCAAGAGTTCAGCCCGGTTCGGCTGCTTGGCCTGTGCGGAATAAAAAAGCCGCCCATATGCGGGCGGCTGGTGTTGGGCGAACTCGGTTTGCAAGGGCATGCGAATCATTATGCACGAGCCCCAAGACAAAGCATCAGGCCATCCGATGCCCGTTTCAATCAGGCCGCGGCGGGCACCTTTTTGAGGTCTTTGACGGCCTTGAGCACATCGTCAACATGGCCTGGCACTTTGAGCCCACGCCACTCTCCCTTGAGCGTTCCGTCGGCACCGATCAAAAACGTGCTGCGCTCTATGCCTTTAACTTTCTTTCCGTACATGATTTTATTTTTGACGACACCGAACATGTGGCACATTTTTTCTTCGGTGTCGGCAATCAACTCAAACTGCAGTTCTAGTTTGAGTTTGAATTCATCGTGGGAACGCATGTTGTCGCGCGACACACCGAAGACGGTGGCACCGGCCTTGGTGAATTCTTTGTATTTATCGCGAAACTGCATGGCCTCAGTGGTGCAGCCCGGCGTATTGTCCTTGGGATAAAAATACAGAATGACTATTTTTCCGAGGTGTGAGGTGTTCGATACTTTGACGCCGCTTGTCGCATTGGCATCGAATTCAGGGATCAGCTTGTTGACAACAATCGCCATGGTTTTTTTATCTCGTGTGACTGGAGGCGCTATTTAGGCGGGTTCAAGGGCATGGGATGTTTTCAGCTCAAGCCTTGCCGCCGTGGGATTGATTTTAACCGCAATTCTGCTGGGCTTATGGCCTGCAGGGTTTGGCTCAGGGGCTGGCCTCGAGCAGCAGCGCAAGGGCCACATGTCGCCCTTCTGCGGCCAGGATGTTGTAGGTTCGGCAAGCCGCTTGGGTGTCCATGGTTTCGATGCCAATGCGCCGCTCAAACAGAGGCTGGAGCCATTCAGGGGGTGGAAATCGAAGCCGGCTGCCGCTGCCAAAAATTACCAGCTCGGTGTTCAGCGCAGCAAGCTGGCGAAAGTGGTCCGCGCCGAGGTCCTCGAACTCGCGGCAATCCCAGGCAAAGCGCTCGCCGGTTGAACTCAGCACCAGACTGCTGCTAATTTTTTCACCAGCCACTGCGACCCAGCCCGAGCCGTAGCCACTGATGGCCTGCACGTTGATGAAGTCGGGTTGTATTTTCATGGTGGGGCCGATCAAAGAGCACATGTTGCGCCGCAGCAGACTGCCACTGAAGGCAAGTAAGGGACGGCTGGGATGCTGAGCACTTGTGGTCAAATTATAAGTTTCGCCGCTAGCGGCCCTGTTCCGGAGTGACTTTGAAGCCCATTCTCAAATCGATAAAGCTGGCCAATGTGCTGTACGACATCCGCGGGCCAATCATGGATGCTGCGCGCCAGATGGAAGACGAGGGCCAGAAGATCATCAAGCTAAATATTGGCAACTTGGCTGTGTTCGGCTTTGATGCACCGGAGGAAATCCAGCAGGACATGATTCGCAACTTGCCCAACTCGGCGGGTTACTCCGACAGCAAGGGGATTTTCGCAGCCCGCAAGGCGGTGATGCACGAGACCCAGAAGCAGGGTGTGGCCGGGGTCACGCTTGATGACATCTATCTGGGCAACGGCGCCAGCGAGCTCATCACCATGGCCACCAATGCCCTGCTGGACAACGGCGACGAATTGCTGCTGCCCATGCCCGATTACCCGCTTTGGACCGCTGCAACCAGTCTGTCCGGCGCGACCCCGGTGCATTACCTGTGCGATGAAGCCAATGGCTGGATGCCCAGCCTGGACGACATCCGGGCCCGCATCACACCGCGCACCAAGGGCATCGTGGTGATCAATCCGAACAACCCCACCGGCGTGCTGTACGACACGCCGCTGTTGTTGGGCATCATCAAGATCGCGCGCGAGCATGGCCTGGTGATCCTGGCCGACGAGGTGTATGACAAGGTGCTGTACGACGGGGTGCACCACACGGCCATCGCCAGCCTGTCGAGCGACGTGCTGACGCTCACCTTCAACTCGCTGAGCAAGAGCTACCGTTCCTGCGGCTACCGGGCTGGTTGGATGATTGTCTCGGGCGACAAGAAAAATGCTGGCGACTACATCGAGGGCCTGAACATGCTCTCCAACATGAAACTGTGCTCCAACGTGCCTGGCCAATGGGCGATACAGACGGCCCTGGGCGGCTATCAGAGCATCAATGACCTGGTGTGCGAGGGTGGGCGCCTGCGCCGACAGCGCGACCTGGCCTTCGAGCTGATCACCGCCATTCCGGGCGTGAGCTGTGTTAAGCCACAGGCGGCGCTGTATATGTTTCCGCGGCTCGATCCCTCGCTGTACCCGATTGAGGACGATCGCCTGTTTTTTCTGGAACTGCTGCGCGAAACCCGGGTGATGCTGGTGCAGGGCACCGGCTTCAATTGGTCGGCGCCGGACCATTTCCGGATCGTATTCCTGCCGCACGAGGATGATTTGCGGGAGGCTATTGGCCGGGTGGCGCGTTTTCTGGCGGGCTACCGCAAACGGCACGGCACCTGATTTGCCGCGATGTAAATAGCAAACTACGTCCAATGGACTTGGCTTGCAGCCTCATTTGACCTAAGAAATATATGAAACCGATTCAAGTTGGCCTGTTGGGTATTGGTGTGGTGGGCTCGGGCACCTTCAATGTGTTGCGCCGTAACCAAGAGGAAATCCGGCGGCGTGCCGGACGCGGTATCGAAATCACCATGGTGGCTGACCTGGATGTGGCCCGTGCCCAGGCGCTGGTCGGGGAGGGCGTGCAGGTGGTCGGGGACGCCCGAGCAGTGATTGCCAACCCAGACATTGACATCGTGATCGAACTCGTTGGCGGCTACGGCATCGCCAAGACCCTGGTGCTTGATGCTATTGCCGCCGGCAAGCATGTGGTCACCGCCAATAAGGCGCTGCTCGCGGTACACGGCACCGAGATTTTTGCTGCAGCTTCCGCCAAGGGCGTGATGGTGGCGTTTGAAGCGGCGGTGGCCGGCGGCATCCCGATCATCAAGGCGCTGCGAGAGGGCCTCACGGCCAACAGCATTCAGTGGATAGCCGGCATCATCAACGGCACCACCAACTTCATCTTGTCGGAGATGCGGGACAAGGGGCTGGATTTCGATGTGGCGCTGAAAGAGGCCCAGCGTCTGGGTTATGCCGAGGCAGACCCGACCTTCGACATCGAGGGCGTAGACGCGGCTCACAAAGCCACCATCATGTCTGCCATCGCCTTCGGAATCCCGGTGCAGTTCGACCGGGCTTATGTAGAAGGCATTACTCAACTGGGTGCGGCTGATATCAAATACGCCGAGCAACTGGGCTACCGCATCAAGTTGCTCGGTATTACCAAGCGAACCCCGCACGGCATCGAGCTGCGGGTGCACCCGAGCCTGGTGCCGGCCAAGCGCTTGATTGCCAACGTGGAAGGGGCGATGAATGCCGTGATGGTCCAGGGCGATGCGGTGGGTACCACGCTGTATTACGGCAAGGGCGCCGGCTCAGAGCCGACCGCCAGCGCGGTGATTGCCGACCTGGTGGACATCACCCGGCTGCACACGGTGGACCCGCTCAACCGCGTGCCGCATTTGGCGTTTCAGCCGCAGACCCTGGACCAGGCCAAGACCGAACTGCCGGTGCTGCCGATGGGTGAGGTGGTGACCAGTTACTACCTTCGCTTGCGCGTGGCCGACCAGGCTGGCGTGCTGGCCCGGGTCACCGGCATCCTGGCCCAGGCCGATATCAGCATTGACGCCGTGTTGCAGCGTGAAGCCGACGAAGTGGGTGGCGAGGGTTCGACCCAGACCGACCTGATCATCCTGACCCATGACTGCGTGGAAGCCCGGATGAATGCGGCTTTGGCTGAAATGCAGGCGCTCAACACGGTGCTGGCGCCAATCACACGCATCCGCAAGGAAGATCTGGCCTGAGATGCGTTACCTCTCGACCCGAGGCCACCCCGATCGCAAGCGCTTTTGCGATATTTTGCTTGAGGGCCTGGCGCCCGATGGAGGCCTGTACCTGCCGGAGCATTACCCGCAGGTCGACGCCGTCATGCTGGGCCGTTGGCGAGCCACGTACCAGAGCCAGGGCTATGCGGCCCTGGCCTTCGAGCTGCTCTCGCTCTACATCGATGACATTCCGGCGGCCGACCTGCGCGCCCTGTGCGAGCGCACCTACACCGAAAAGGTATTTGGTACCCGGGCGATCGTGCCCTTGAGGCAGCTTGAGCAGCCCGAGGTGGCCGGCCAGCCCACGCCCTTGTACCTGCAGGCGCTGTCCAATGGCCCCACGCTGGCCTTCAAGGACATGGCGATGCAGTTGCTGGGTAATTTGTTCGAGTACGAGCTGGCCCGGCGCGGTGAGCAGCTCAATATCCTGGGCGCCACCAGTGGCGACACCGGCAGCGCCGCTGAGTACGCCATGCGCGGCAAAAAAGGCGTGCGCGTCTTCATGACCAGCCCCGAAGGCCGCATGAGCCCGTTCCAGCAGGCCCAGATGTTCAGCTTGATGGACGACAACATCCACAATCTCGCCATAGCCGGGGTTTTTGACGATTGCCAGGACATCGTCAAGGCGGTGTCGAACGACTTGGTGTTCAAGCGTCAGTACAAGATTGGTACCGTCAACTCGATCAACTGGGCGCGGCTGCTGGCCCAGGTGGTGTACTACTTTGCCGGCTACTTTCAGGCCACTACTGCCGATACCGAGCAGGTCAGCTTTGCGGTGCCCAGCGGCAACTTTGGCAATGTTTGTGCCGGCCATGTGGCGCGCATGATGGGCCTGCCCATCGCCCAATTGGTGGTGGCGACCAATGAAAACGATGTGCTCGACGAGTTCTTCCGCACCGGTGTCTACCGGGTGCGCGGCAGCGCCGACACGCACGAAACCTCCAGCCCGTCGATGGACATTTCCAAGGCCTCGAACTTTGAGCGCTTTGTGTTCGACCTGCTGGGCCGCGATGGCGCGCGGGTGCGCGCGCTGTTTGGCGAGACCCTGGCCCGCGATGGCCGTTTTGACCTGCACGCCGACCCGCAATTTGCCCAGGCTGGGTCGCGCTACGGCTTTGCCAGCGGACGCAGCACCCATGCCGACCGCTTGGCCACGATTCGCGACACCCATGCCCGTCTGGGGCTGATGATCGATACCCACACCGCCGACGGCCTGAAGGTGGCGCGCGGGCGGCTGCAGCCGGGTGTGCCCATGATCGTGCTCGAAACTGCCTTGCCCATTAAATTTGCCGCTACGCTGGTCGAGGCCCTGGGGCTGGAGCCCGAGCGGCCGGCGGCCTTCATCGGCATCGAGGCCCTGCCTAAGCGCGTGACCCGCATGGCGGCTGATGTACAGGCGGTCAAGGGCTATATCCAGAGGCATTGCGCATGAAGGTGGTGGGTTTTGCCGGCTACTCCGGCTCTGGCAAGACCACGCTGGTGGAGCGGCTGATTCCGGTGCTGCGGCTGCAGGGGCTGCGGGTGTCGGTGGTCAAACACGCCCACCACCGCTTTGATATTGACCACCCTGGCAAAGACACCTTTCGCCACCGGGAGGCGGGGGCCTTTGAGGTCGTGATCGCCTCCAACCGGCGTCTGGCACTGCTGCGGGAATTTGAGCAGGACACCCAGCTCACTGTGCACCAGCTCTTGGCTGAGCTGTATGAGGGTGTCGACTGGGTCCTGGTGGAGGGCTTCAAGGACTCGGATTTGCTGAAAATCGAGGTCTGGCGCTCGGACACCGACAAGCCGGCGCGCTACCCCGACGATCCCTTTATTGTGGCGCTCGCCACTGACTCACCTCAAGCCATCCCACAGCCCACTTTGCGACCGGTACTTGACTTGAACGACCCGCAGGCGGTAGCGCACTGGCTGGTCAGCAACCAGGCGCGCTTTGATTACCACTCGGAGGTGTTTGTATGACGCAGCCACGGCCCCCGCTGCGGCCTCTCGATGAGGCCCTGGCCGAATTGCTGAGTCACGCCCGTCCCTTGGCTGATGTGGAGACGGTGTCGACTTTTGATGCCGACGGCCGCGTGCTGGCGCAAGACCTGGTGTCGGCTCTGCAGGTGCCGCCGCAAGACAACAGCTCGATGGACGGCTATGCGCTGCGCTGCGCTGATCTGGCCGGCCCGAGCCCGGTGCTGCCGGTGAGCCAACGGATTGCTGCCGGCGCCAGTGGCACGCCGCTGGCCGGGGGCAGCGCCGCTCGGATCTTCACCGGCGCCCCGATTCCCGCCGGCGCCGACGCCGTTGTGATGCAGGAAGACTGTGAGCTGCTGCCCGCCGGGGGTGACGGACTGCCAGCCATCCGGCTGCGTAAGCTGCCCGCCCCAGGCCAGTGGATCCGGCGGGCTGGTGAGGACGTGACACGGGGCGCGGTGGTGCTGGCGCGCGGTACGCGCCTGACACCGGCTTCGCTCGGCCTGGCGGCGAGCATCGGGCTGGACCGCTTGCAGGTGGCACGGCGTCCGCGCGTGGCTTTGTTCTCCACCGGGGACGAGTTGGTCATGCCTGGTGAAGTGGCGCCCCAGCACATGAAGCCAGGCAGTATTTACAACTCCAACCGTTTTTTCCTGCGCGCGCTTCTGCACCGGCTGGGCTGTGAGGTCAGCGATTTGGGCATCGTGCCGGACCGGCGCGATGCCACGGTGGCCGCGCTGCAATCTGCCGCACAGGCGCATGACCTGATCTTGACCAGCGGCGGCGTGTCGGTGGGCGAGGAAGACCATATCAAGCCCGCTGTGCAGGCCTTGGGTCGCCTTGATTTGTGGCAGATCGCGATCAAGCCGGGCAAGCCCTTCGCCTACGGCCGGGTGCAAGACGCCCACTTCATTGGCCTGCCGGGCAACCCGGTGTCGAGCTTTGTCACCTTTTTGCTGCTGGTGCGGCCGTTTCTGCTGCAACTGCAGGGCGCTAGCCAATTGGCTCCTGAAACCATCGCGCTACCGGCCCATTTCAACTGGCCCAGAGCCGATAAACGCCAGGAATTTTTACGTGCCCGGCGCAACCAGGCAGGCGGGCTGGACCTGTTTGAGAACCAGAGTTCCGGGGTACTGACCTCGGTGGTCTGGGGCGACGGCCTGGTCAACAACCCGTCGGGCCAAACCATTGCCCGCGGCGACCTGGTGCGCTTTGTCCCCTTTTCGGAGCTGCTGGCATGAAGGTGCACATCAAATACTTCGCGTCGATCCGCGAAACCATCGGCCTGTCGGCCGAGGCGCTGGAGACCGAGGCGCCCACGCTGGCGGCGCTGCGCGAGGCCTTGATCGTCCGCGGTGGGGTTTATGCGGCCAGCCTGGCGCACGGCAGGGCGCTGCGCATGGCGCTCAACCAGGTGATGAGCTTGGAGTCGGCCAGCCTGAGTGAGGGCGACGAAGTGGCTTTTTTCCCCCCGGTCACTGGCGGTTAGGCGCTGTGCGATGAACCCGGCCCACCCCGCCATGCCACGCGTTCTCATCCAGACAGCAGACTTTGACCTGGCGCGCGTGATCGCCGACCTGCGCGCCGGTGACGGCCGCATCGGCGCGGTGTGCAGCTTTGTTGGCACCGTGCGCGACCGCACAGCCGGCACCCCCGGCAGCATCAGCAGCCTGGAGTTGGAGCATTACCCCGGCATGACCGAGGCCTCGATCGAGGCCATGATTGACGCGGCGCACCACCGCTTTGACATCTATGGCGCCCGTGTGGTGCACCGCATTGGCCTGCTGCAGCCGCAGGATCAGATCGTGCTCGTGGCCGTTACCTCGGCCCACCGCGGCCAGAGCTTCCAGGCCTGCGAGTTCCTGATGGACTACCTCAAAACCCAGGCCCCGTTTTGGAAGAAAGAGCAAACCCCTGACGGCGCCAACTGGGTCGATGCCCGGGTCAGTGATGATTTGGCTTTGGCCAAATGGGGATTGACCTCGCCCCCAGGTGGCAATGCCGGTTAAGCCGGGGCTGGCAAGGCGTCAATTGCGCGCCTCTTGAAAACCCGGGCTTTAGCTTCAGTTGATCAACAATTGGAGAAATTCATGCGACTTGACAAACTCACCACCAAATTTCAGGAAGCTCTGGGCGAAGCCCAGACGCTGGCGTTGGGCCATGACCATGCCTTTATCGAACCGGCCCATGTGCTGCTGGCCATGCTGCGCCAAGACGAGGGCCCGAAGGCCTTGCTGCAGCGCTCTAGCGTGAACATGCCGGCGCTGCTGGCTGCGGCCGAGACCGCCATGAGCCGGCTGCCACAGGTGCAGGGCCATGAGCAGGTGCAGGTGGGGCGCGACATGGTGTCGCTGCTGCAGGCGGCCGAAAAAGAGGCCATCAAGCGTGGCGACCAGTTTGTGGCGGGCGAGCTGTTTTTGCTGGCGCTGACCGACAGCAAGCTGGACTTTGCCCGCATCGTGCGCGACCACGGCCTGACGCGCAAAGCGCTGGAGGCAGCCATCGAGGCAGTGCGCGGCGGCCAGAAGGTCGACAGCGCCGACGCCGAAGACCAGCGCGAATCACTCAAAAAATATTGCCTGGACCTGACCGAACGGGCCCGCCTGGGCAAGCTCGACCCGGTGATCGGCCGCGACGACGAGATCCGCCGCGCCATTCAGGTGCTGCAGCGGCGCACCAAAAACAACCCGGTGTTGATTGGCGAGCCTGGCGTCGGCAAGACGGCCATCGTGGAAGGGCTGGCGCAACGGATCATTGCTGGTGAGGTGCCCGATTCACTCAAGGGCAAGCGGGTGTTGTCGCTGGACATGGCCTCGCTGCTGGCTGGCGCCAAGTTTCGCGGCGAGTTTGAAGAGCGTCTGAAAAACGTGCTCAAGGACCTGGCCAAGGACGAAGGGCAGACCATTGTCTTCATCGACGAGCTGCACACCATGGTCGGTGCCGGCAAGGCCGAGGGAGCGATGGATGCGGGCAACATGCTCAAGCCGGCGCTGGCGCGCGGCGAGTTGCATTGCGTGGGCGCCACCACACTCGACGAGTACCGCAAATACATTGAAAAAGACGCTGCGCTAGAGCGCCGCTTCCAGAAAATCTTGGTCGGTGAGCCCACGGTGGAGGCCACCATCGCTATATTGCGCGGCCTGCAGGCCCGGTACGAAACCCACCACGGCGTGCAGATCACCGACCCGGCCATCGTGGCTGCGGCGGAGCTGAGCCACCGCTACATCACCGACCGTTTTCTGCCCGACAAGGCCATTGACCTGATCGACGAGGCGGCGTCCAAAATCAAGATCGAGCTCGATTCCAAGCCCGAGGTGATGGACAAGCTCGACCGGCGCCTGATTCAGCTGCAAATCGAGCGTGAAGCGGTGCGGCGCGAGAAAGACGAAGCCTCGCAAAAGCGCTTTGACCTGATCGAAGAAGAAATCGGCAAGCTGCAAAAGGAAATTGCCGACCTGGACGAGATCTGGAAAGCCGAAAAGGCCCAGGCCCAGGGGTCCAAAGCCATCATGCAAGAGGTGGAAAAGCTGCGCTTCCAGATCGAGGCGCTGACCCGCAAGGGCGACTTCAACAAGGCCGGCGAGCTGCGCTACGGCAAGCTGCCAGTGCTGGAAAAACAACTGAAAGACGCCCAGGCCCAGGAGGCCGGCAAAGCGAAAAGTGCGAAGGACGGCGGGCGCCCGCAATTGCTGCGCACCATGGTCGGCGCTGAAGAAATTGCCGAGGTGGTCAGCCGCGCCACCGGCATCCCGGTGGCCAAGATGCTGCAAGGCGAAAAAGACAAGCTGCTGCTGATGGAAGCCCGCCTGCACCAGCGTGTGGTGGGGCAGGACGAAGCCATCACGGCGGTGGCCAATGCGATCCGGCGATCCCGCGCCGGCCTGTCAGACCCGAACCGCCCGACTGGCTCCTTCCTGTTCCTGGGCCCCACTGGCGTCGGCAAGACTGAGTTGTGCAAAACCCTGGCAGGCTTTTTGTTCGACTCTGAAGATCACCTAGTGCGCATCGACATGAGCGAGTTCATGGAAAAACACTCAGTGGCGCGGCTGATCGGTGCGCCCCCGGGCTATGTGGGTTACGAGGAGGGTGGCTACCTGACCGAGGCAGTGCGGCGCAAACCCTACAGCGTGCTGCTGCTCGACGAGGTGGAAAAAGCGCACCCCGATGTGTTTAACGTGCTGCTGCAAGTGCTGGATGACGGCCGCCTGACCGACGGCCAGGGCCGAACGGTGGACTTCAAAAACACGGTGATCGTGATGACCAGCAACATCGGATCGCAGCTGATCCAGTCCATGGTGGGCCAGGACAGCGAGGACATCAAGGACGCCGTGACGGGGGAGCTCAAGAACCACTTCCGCCCCGAGTTTTTGAACCGAATCGACGAGACCGTGGTGTTCCACGCCCTGTCGGCCGAGCACATTGCGTCCATTGCCGCCATCCAGATCCGTGTGCTGCAGGCCCGCTTGGCCAAGCTCGACCTCACGCTGGAAATCTCACCAGCCGCGCTGGCCGAGCTGGCCAAGGTTGGCTTCGATCCGGTGTTTGGTGCGCGGCCACTCAAACGCGCCATACAGCAACGCATCGAAAACCCGCTGTCCAAGCTACTGCTCGAAGGCCGCTTTGCGCCCAAGGACGTGATCCCGGTCGACGTGGACCCGATTCATGCGCCGGGGCAGTTCAGTTTTGAGAGGGTGGTGCATTGAGCTTGTAGGCTGCAGGGGCCGACGGCGTGCCGCCGCTCGTGTCCCTCCGCCCTGCGGGCTCCTTCCTTGACCTCGCTGCGACACGCCATCGGCCCCTGCAGCAGGCGAGTGTGTTGGCGCACCAATCACCGTCCCAGATCAGGGCGGTGCGGCATTCGGCGCAGCGGCATCAAGGAGGAGCCCGACGGGCGGGGGACAGCTGCGGAGCCGAATGCCACGCCGGCCTGATCCCGCACATCCAGTGCATGGATCCCCGTTTGCACGGGGATGACGGTGCCGGCCTTGGCACTGATAAACTTTGGCGGTGATGCCTACTCCGACACCAGATCTGTTCCAAGTCCCAGTTGCCTCTTTGGCAGTTGGTGCTCAGGTTCGCGGCGTCATTGAGAAATTTCCGATGATTGAGCTGGCGTTGATGTTCGGTTCGGTCGCGTCCGGTCTGCAACGTCCTGACAGTGACCTTGATATTGCTATAGCGGCCAAGCATCACCTGACGGCTGATGAGAAGATGGACATCATCGCGTCGCTGGCTGAGGCTACCGGGCGCCCGATTGACCTGGTGGATCTGCGACAGGCCGGTGAGCCGCTACTGGGCCAGATTTTGACCCACGGCTGGAGATTGATGGGCAGCGATCTTGCCTATGCGCCCTGGATCACGCGCCACGTTTTGAACCAGGCGGATTTCGTACCCTACCGCGACCGCGTCTTGGCAGAAAGGCGAGCGGCATGGATCGGGCAGTAGTCGAGCAAAAGCTCGAGTCCCTGCGCCGTTGCATTCTGAGGATCGAGTCTAAGGTGCCGTCGACCGCAGAGGTACTGGCGGCCGATTTTGATTTGCAGGACATTATTTCACTCAACCTCAGCCGGGCGGTGCAATTGGCTGTCGATATCGGTGCGCATTTGATCTCGGAGTTGAACCTTCCTGCCCCTGACACCATGGGGCAGACCTTTGATCTGCTCGAACGGGCCGGACTGATTGACGCTGCGCTCGCGCTGCGCATGCGCAAGGCAGTGGGTTTCAGAAACATCGCCACGCACAACTACGATCAGATCAACTGGCAAATCGTCCACAACATCGTCAAATACCACTTGGACGACTTCGCGGCATTTGCCCGCGTGATCACGCAGCAGATCCAACGGCAGGCGGGGCAGTAGCTTGGCCAGCGACCAAACCGGCCTCAGCCGGGAGGGTCGGCGCACCAACCAAGGTGCCAGATCAGGTCGGCGTGGCATTCGGCGCAGCGGCATCAAGGAGGAGCCCAGCGGGCGGGGGACAGCCGCGGAGCCGAATGCCACGCCGCCCTGATCCCGCGAGGGGTCATGGATCCCGGTTTGCACGGCGATGACGGGTCTAACCCAGGGGTGTCAGGTCTAAACCAGGTCCAGCGCCAACAAGGCCGGCAACCGTGCCTTCATGGCCCCGGCAATCGCCCCGTCTTTGACCATGCCTTGAACCGCTTGCATGTCAGGGGCCAGGCTGCGGTCTTGCATCATGGCGGCGGACACGCCGCGGACCTTCTGGTGAATGGTTTCCAGCGCATCCGAGCTGCGCAGTGGCCGTAAAAACTCGATGCCCTGGGCGGCGGCCAGCAGCTCTATGGCCACGATGTGGGCTGTGTTGTCCAGCATGGGTTGCAGTCGCCGTGCGGCAAAGGTGGCCATCGACACATGGTCTTCCTGGTTGGCCGAGGTCGGTAGGCTGTCCACACTGGCGGGGTGAGCCAATGACTTGTTCTCAGATGCCAGTGCGGCGGCAGTCACGTGCACGATCATGAAGCCTGAGTTGAGCCCCGGCTCGGGCGTCAGGAACGGCGGCAGGCGCGACACCACCGTGTCCACCAGCATCGCAATGCGGCGCTCGGTGATAGCACCTATCTCGGCGATCGCCACCGCCAGCGCATCAGCTGCCAGCGCCACCGGTTCGGCGTGAAAATTGCCGCCCGACAGCAGCACGCCCGCGTCGGCAAACACCAGTGGGTTGTCGGTGACGGCATTGGCCTCGCGCAGCAAGACCTGCGCGGCGTAGCGCATCTGGTCCAGGCAGGCGCCCATCACCTGCGGCTGGCAGCGTAGGCAGTAGGGGTCTTGCACCCGGTCATCGCCTTCCAGGTGCGACTGGCGGATGGCGCTGCCCGCCGTCAAAGCGCGGTAGGCCGCCGCGCAGTCGATCTGGCCCGGCTGGCCGCGCACGGCGTGAATACGGGCGTCAAACGGGCCGTCGCTACCGCGGGCTGCATCCAGCGTCAGTGCGCCGGAAATCACAGCGGCCTGGAACACGCGTTCGGTGGCAAACAAAGCGTGAAGTGCCAGCGCGGTGGACACCTGTGTGCCGTTGATCAGGGCCAGGCCCTCCTTGGCTGACAGTTGTAATGGGGTCAGGCCGGCAAGTTGCAAGCCGGCTATTGCCGGCATGCGCACGCCGTCAAGCAGCAGCTCGCCTTCGCCGATCAGGGGAAGGCACAGGTGGGCCAGCGGCGCCAGGTCGCCCGAGGCACCCACCGAGCCCTGGCAGGGGATGACCGGCGTCAGGCCGTGGTTGTACAGCGCCAGCAGGGCATCCACCACCGCTTCGCGCACGCCCGAGTAGCCGCGCGCCAGGCTGGTGGCCTTGAGCAGCAGGATCAGCCGCACCACCTCGGGGGCCAGCGGTTCACCCACGCCGACCGCGTGCGAGCGCAGCAGGTTCAGCTGCAGCGTGGCCAGGTCTTCGTGGCCGATGCGCTGGTTGGCCAGCTTGCCAAAACCGGTGTTCACCCCATAGACCGCGGCGTCGCCGGCAGCCGCTTGTTGCACCAGCGCGGCGCTGGCGCGGATGCCGGCGCGGCAGGCCTTATGCAAGGCGATG
>BJGT01000041.1 GCA_014190675.1 Comamonadaceae bacterium
GCGCGACGCGGCATGGTGGATCTCTCAAAAATAACTGTGTCTAATTTTCTCACGGAAGCGCTCACACCTCTGCGATAAAGGCCCTGCGCAGGCTCAAGCGCCGCGCTTGCTGTCACGGCCGGTTGGGCTGCGCCTGCTGCTGATGGATGTGACTGGTCTCGTCAGCGCTCATCGGCGATGGGCTGGGCTGGCAGCGATTCAAGCGCCAGGTAGCTGCTGATTTCCGACAGCAGTTGCGCCAGCGCCGGTCTGAGTTCCCCGAATTCAGCGATCAGGGTGTCGGCCGGCTCAGTACTGCAACGGCGCTCCAGCAGCAACATGCCGTGGGCCAGCGCTTCACTGGCAAACAGTGGCAAATACCCCTTGATGCCATGCAGTCGCTCACCAGCCGAATAGACATCGCCGGCCGCCAGCGCCTGAGCGATCACCGGCAGGTCCTGCTGCAGGCTGGTGTAAGCCACTTGCAAAACCAGACGCAGGGCTGCCGGCGACCCCATGGCCGCAATGCCGCGTTCAACATCCAGGCGGGGCTCTTGGGGCGCCAGGTTTGAGCGCACAGGCTCTAGCCCTGAGCCCGGCGGCTCAAAATCTCAAAGGCAGGCAGGGTTTTGCCTTCGAGCACTTCCAAAAACGCGCCACCACCAGTCGATATGTAACTCACCTGCTGCTCAATACCGTATTTGGCGATCGCTGCCAGCGTGTCGCCACCACCCGCAATTGAAAACGCACTCGACTGGGCAATCGCCCGGGCAATTGCCCGGGTACCCTGCTCAAAGGCGGCAAACTCAAACACCCCGACCGGGCCGTTCCAGACAATGGTACCGGCAGACTGGAGTTGCGTGGCGAGCCGCGCTGCGGTGTCTGGCCCAATGTCCAAAATCAGATCATCGTCGGCCACCTCTGTGGCCGGCTTGACACTCGCCACAGCCTCTGGCGAAAAGGTTTTTGCGGTGATGACATCGCTTGGAATCGGCACCGAGGCGCCGCGCGCATTCATGGCGGCCATGACCGAACGGGCCTGCTCAAGCAGAGCGGGCTCGGCCAGGCTCTTGCCAATGTTCAGGCCGCTGGCCAGCATAAAGGTGTTGGCAATGCCGCCGCCCACAATCAGTTGGTCCACCTTGTCGGCCAGACTTTTGAGGATGGTGAGTTTTGTCGACACCTTGGAGCCGGCCACGATGGCCACCAGCGGCCGCTTGGGCTGGGCCAGGGCCAGCGTGATGGCGTCCATCTCGGCAGCCAGCAGCGGCCCGGCGCAAGCCACTGCGGCATATTGGGCAATGCCATAGGTCGAGGCCTCGGCACGGTGTGCAGTGCCAAAGGCGTCATGCACAAAAATATCGCACAGCGCGGCCATTTTTCGCGCCAGCGCTTCGCTGTTTTTTTTCTCACCCACATTCACGCGGCAGTTTTCAAGCAGCACCAACTCGCCGGGCTTGATCGCTACGCCATCAACCCAGTCGGCGTACAAGGGGACCGGACGGCCCAGCAGCTCAGCCATGCGCTGGGCCACCGGCGCCAGGGAATCAGCGACGCCCAACAGGCCTTCGGTCGGACGGCCGAGGTGCGAGGTGACCATCACCGCAGCGCCAGCCTCAAGCGCCAGACGGATACAGGGCAGCGAGGCTCGGATGCGGGTGTCTTCGGTGATGGCGCCCTGCGCATCTTGCGGCACATTGAGGTCGGCGCGGATAAAAACACGCTGCCCGGCGACCCGCCCTTGGGCGCACAGGTCGGCAAAACGGATGACTTTCATAACACCCTCAGCAATAGCGATAAGACGCCAGATTTTAGAAATGCTTTTGCGCTGCTCACCAGCCCAGGCCAATATGCAGAGGCAGGTACACCGCCATGCCCGCCACAATGGTGCCCAACACCGCGTGCCCGGAGCCACGGCGCCAGGCAAACCAGGCCAGGCCGCTCGCTACTGCATAGATCCGGGCATCCTGCCAGCTGCCAATCAACTGCCCCTGGGTCATCAGCAGTTCGGGCACCACAACGGCGGCGAGCGCGGCAATCGGCGCGTACTGCAGCGCACGCTGTGCCCAGCCCGGCAGTTGCCAGGGCTTGCTGGAGATGTAGAAAAAAGAGCGGGTCAGCACCGTGATGCCTGCCATACAGGCAATGATGAGCAGGGTCCAGGCGTCGGTGCTGTCGTTCATGGGTTTGAGGCCTTGGCCCACGATTTGTTTTCCAGGGCCATGCACAGCAGCACCGCCACCGCAATGGCCAGCAGGATGTTGAGCTTGAGCGGCAGCGCATAGGCCAGCACTGCAGCAACCCCGGCCGAGCCAGCGGCAAGCCAGCGCAGCCGGCTCGAGGCGAGCGAACACAAAATAGCCAGCAAGGCAAGCGGTCCGGCAAAGCCCAAGCCCCAGCGCGCCGGCACCACATTCGCCAGGGCCACCCCAAGCAGGCTAAAGCTCACCCAACTGAACCAATTGACCAGGCAGTTGCCGCTCAGGTAGGCCTGCTGCGCCTGCTGCTGCGCCGCCTCGGTGCTGGTGTTTGGGTAACGCTTGATGAACATCACATAGGTGAGGTCGGCGGTGAAATAGCCGCTCACCACCCGCTCAAGCAGGGGCAGGTGCATCAAGAAGGGCCGCAGGTGGGCACTGAACACCACAAATCTTAAATTGACGCAGGTCGCGGTGGCCAGGATCACCCACATGGGCGCGCCGGCCAGCAGCAGGGGCACAGCGGCGAGTTGAGCGCCGCCGGAGAACACAATCAGGCTCATCAGCAGGGCCTCGATGCTGCTCAGGCCAGACTGCACCATGGCCACGCCAGTCATCAGGCCCCAAGCGGCAATGCCGGGCGCAGCGGGCATGAGGTCCATGGCGCCAACACGAAAGTCGGGGTGGCGCCAGAGTTGCCTGATCTGCATCATGGCGGCGTGCGCATCCTGAAAGTTGCCCGCGGCTCGAGGGTAAAGCCGCGCAGGAATTCAGACGCTGCCAGGCGCCTGCCGCCGGGGCGCTGCAACTCTGTGATATTGACCACCGATGGCCCCGCGGCCACCTGTACACCAGCCTGGTCCGCACGCAGAATCAAGCCGTCTTCGACCCCGCTGGGCGGCACACCGGCTACCACCTCTGCCTGCCAAATTTTGATGGCCTCGCCTTGCAGCATGCTGCACGCACCAGGCGCCGGATTGAAGGCGTGGATACGACGCACCACTTGCTGAGCGCCAGCGGCCCAGTCTATCCAGGCCTCGTCTTTGTCGACTTTGCGGGCATAGCACAGGCCCTCTTCGGCTTGGGCCACGGCCATGAGCTCGCCTGCGGGCAGGCGCCGCAAGACCTCTACCATCAGGCTGGCACCCAGCGCAGCCAGCCGGTCATGCAAGCTGGCGGTGGTGTCGCTCACAGCAATTGGCAGGGCCTGGGCCAGCAGCAGGGCTCCGGTGTCTAGGCCAGCGTCCATTTGCATGATGGTCACACCGGTTTGCGCATCACCGGCCTCTATCGCCCGGTGTATCGGTGCAGCGCCACGCCAGCGCGGCAGCAAAGAGGCATGGATATTCAGGCAGCCCCAACGGGTGGCCTCGAGCAACCAGGGGGGCAGCATGAGGCCATAGGCCGCCACCACCACGGCATCGGCCTGCACTGCTTGGATGGCGGCCTGGGCGGCCAGGGCGTCTTGCGGGTAGCGGCCGTCCAGGCGCAAACTGCGGGGTTGTGCCACTTTCAGCCCATGCAACTCGGCCTGCTGTTTGACCGCAGAGGGCTGCAGCTTGAGGCCGCGGCCGGCCGGGCGGTCGGGCTGGGTGAGCACCAGCGCAATCTCGAAACCAGCCTGCTGCAACTGCGCCAATGCCACGCGGGCAAATTCGGGCGTGCCAGCAAAAATCAGCCTCAACGCTCGGCCTCACGCTGGGCCTTGAGCATTTTGGTCTTGATGCGATTGCGCTTGAGTGGCGAGAGGTATTCCACAAACACCCGGCCCAGCAAATGGTCCATTTCATGCTGGATGCAGACCGACAGCAGGCCCGTGGCCTCAATGGTGCGCAGCTGCCCGGCGGCATCACAGGCACGCACCCGCACCGCATCAAAGCGCTCAACGCCGTCGTAGATACCCGGCACCGACAAACAGCCCTCCTCATTGAGGTGGCGCTCGGGACTGCGCCAGACCAGTTCCGGGTTGATCAACACCAGTGCTTGGTCGCGCTTGTCGGACACATCGATCACGATCACACACTCGTGCACATCAACCTGGGTGGCGGCCAGGCCAATGCCTTTGGCCTCGTACATGGTCTCGGTCATGTCCCGGCACAGGGCACGAATACGCGCGTCTACCGCTGCCACTGGCTTGGCCACGGTGTACAGACGCGGATCAGGAAAACAGAGTATGGGTAACAGGGCCATGGCTTGACTTGAAGAATGCGAGTATTTTCACCAATTTCCATCGGCGCTCCGGGCTGCGGGCGGTTCAGAGGCATGAACTGGCGCAGCACGGACACGCAAAATCATGCGAGACTCGAAGCTATCCAACCATGCACCGTGCACCATGCAGCAGCCTCGGATTTTAAAGTGAGCAAGCCCACACCCGGCCCGCACAGCGCTTGGGCAACGGCCTTGGCTGCAAGTGTGCTGCTGGCGCTCGCAGCGCCCCTGTGGGCACAGGACTGCTGCAGCACTGAGCCGGTGAGCCCGGCGCTTAGGCTCTCGCCACGCATTCGTTACGACAGGCTGCCAGAAGCCGCGCCAACACCCCTCAACCACAGCCAGATCGACGCCTTTCTGGCCGAGCCCCTGGTGCTGGCGCCAGACGCTTTGCCGGCGATCGCACGCATCGTGGCGAGTCAGGATGGCCGCGTGCTGCTCGGCCGCGGCGACCGCGTCTACGCCCTGGGCCCAGCGGGCGCACCCCTGCTTGACGACCCGGGCCGCCAGCCACAGATTTTTCAGGTTTTGCGCCAGGCAACAGCCCTGAGAGACCCGATCAGCGGCGCCCTGCTGGGCTATGAAGCGCAAACCATAGGACGGGCCCGCTTGCTGCGCAGCGAATCAGCGCATGGAAGCGCGGGCACTGAGAGCCAATCTGTGCAGCCCGTCACCCCGGCCAGTCTTGACATCCTGTCTGCGCGCGAAGAAATTCGGGTCGGCGACCTGCTGATGCCCGAGCCTTTAGGGGCCCTGCCCCAGCCTTACCTGCAACGCGCATCCAGGCTGGCGGTGCAGGCCCATATCGTCTCGGTTTACGGTGGGCCGCTGACCAAGGCAGCCCAGCAGCAGGTGGTGGTGATCAACCGCGGCAGGCGTGACGGCCTGGACAGCGGCCACCTGCTCAGCGTGGTGGCCAACGGGCGGCGCCTGGACGGCAGGGCCAACGCCGCCCGACTGCCGCTGGCCCTGCCCGCCGAGCCCAAGGGGCTGCTGATGGTGCTGCGGCCCTTTGATCAGATCTCCTATGCGCTGGTCCTCGAATCAAGCGACGCCCTGCAGGTGGGTGATCGGCTGGTCAGTCAGCGCTGAGGAAGTCCGGTGGAAAGCGCCGAACTCGCTGGCTGGCTGCGCCTCACACTGACGCCCGGAGTGGGCTTGGAGAGCGGCCTCAAACTGTTGGCTGCATTCGGGCTGCCCGAGCAGGTGTTCGGGCAAAGCAACTCGGCGCTGCGCGAAGTGGTCAGTGAGACTCAAAGCGCTGCGCTGCTGCGCGAACCGGCCGAGCTCGAAGAGCTGCTTGGGCTGACCCTTGATTGGCTTCAGGCCGTCAGACCGGATGGCGTACAAGCGCAGGTGCTGCCGCTGGGCGACCCCTGCTACCCGCAGTGCCTGCTGCGCCTGCCCGACCCGCCGCTGATGCTCTACCTGCTGGGCACCGGCCGCTTCCCACCAAACGAGCCGACGCAGCCCGACGGGCCAGAAGCGGCCCCCGATTCAATCACCTTTGACCATGACCACAGCCTGGCGATTGTGGGCAGCCGCAACCCCACCGTCCAGGGCGCCATCAATGCGCAGGACTTTGCCCGGGCGCTGGGCGCCGCCGGTGCCACCATTGTTTCTGGCCTGGCCCGGGGCGTCGATGCTGCCGCGCACGAGGGCGCTTTGCAAAGCCTGGAGCCAGGCTCCAAGCGGCTCGCCACGGTGGCAGTGGTAGGCACCGGGCTAGACCGGGTCTACCCGAAAAACCACCTCGACCTGGCGCGCCGCATCGCCCGCCACGGCCTGCTGATCAGCGAGTACCACTTGGGCACGCCCCCGCTGGCGGCCAACTTCCCCAGGCGCAACCGCCTGATTGCCGGCCTGGCGCAGGGCACGCTGGTGGTGGAAGCGGCGCTCAAGTCGGGCTCCCTGATCACCGCCAGACTGGCCGCCGAGCAGGGCAAGGAGGTGTTCGCAATTCCGGGCTCCATCCATGCCACCCAGGCCCGCGGCTGCCATGCTCTGATCAAACAGGGGGCCAAGCTGGTGGAGTCTGCCCAGGATGTACTCGAAGAAATGCGGCTGGACGCCGGCAGCGGATTTGCTGCTGACAAAAGCCGCCCGCAACCCCAACTCCCCGGTACCGACGACCTGTTTGAGCCCGCGGACGAGGTGCTCGAAGCGCTAGGCTTTGAGCCAGTCGGGCTCGACACCCTGCACAGCCGCTGCGGCCTGGATGCGTCACAACTGCAAACGCGGCTCATGCTGCTTGAGCTCGACGGTCAAGTCACGCGCCTGCCTGGCGGCCTGTTTCAGCGCATCCACCGGAATTGAGACTGCGCAGCAGGGCAGTTCTGGTTTGTCCCTCAATTGTGGGCTTTGTAACAAAGTCGAAGGCGCTACATTGGCGCCATGTTTGAAGCACTGAACTTTGTTTGCAATCACTTTTGGCATGACCAGGCCCACCCTGAACTGGCCAATTTGGGGCAACAGCTCAACGCGGCCGGCTTCGCCGCCGATGAGGTAGCCGACGCACTGCAGTGGCTGCGCGGCCTGAACCTGGCAAGCAGCTGCGAGGCGGCTCCAAGCCCTGGTTTAGCGGCCCTGGCGACGAGCGGCTCAGCGCTGCCAGCCACCGGGCTGCGCGCCTACACCTGCCGCGAACAGCACCGACTGGGCGTAGACAGCATGGGTTTCATCCACCGGCTGGAATGCATGGGCGCCCTGCCTACGCGCCTGCGTGAACTGGTGATTGACCAGGCGGTCGCCGTCGGCGCCAGCGGCCTGACTGTGGCTCAGCTGAAACTGGTTGTTTTGCTGGTCTACCGTAGCCTGGGCTACACGCCTGACGATTTGATCCTCGACGAATTGCAAAACCACAGCCGCCCGCCCCTGTGCCATTGAAGCTAGGCAGCTTGCGGCCACTGCCAGGCTGGGCTGGCCGGGCTAAACCGTTGCCCCAGCGTTGGGGTCGTTCGGGTCGCCCTCTTTGCGGGGGCCGCCTTTGATCAGGTCTTCGCGTTTGATACCCAGCCACATGGCAATGGCGGCGGCGACAAACACCGAGGAGTAAATGCCAAACAAAATGCCAATCGTCAGGGCCAGCGCAAAGTAATGCAGGGTGGCGCCGCCAAAAAACAGCATGGAGAGCACCATCAGCTGGGTCGAGCCGTGGGTGATGATGGTGCGGCTGATGGTGGAGGTGATGGCGTTGTCGATGATCTCCACCGTGTTCATCTTGCGGTAGCGGCGGAAGTTTTCCCGAATCCGGTCAAAAATCACCACGGATTCATTCACCGAGTAGCCCAGCACCGCCAGCACTGCAGCGAGCACCGGCAGCGAGAACTCCCACTGGAAGAATGCAAAAAAACCAAGAATAATGATCACATCATGCAAGTTGGCAATGATGGCGGCCACGGCAAACTTCCACTCAAAACGCAGGGCCAGATACAGCATGATGCCGATCACCACAAAGGCCAGGGCCTTGAGGCCATCAACTGCCAGTTCATCACCCACCTGGGGGCCAACAAACTCGGTGCGACGCATATTGGCCGAAGCATCCGCCGACTTGAGCGCCACCATCACCCGATCACTTTGCAGGGCAGAACTCACGCCTTTTTGCACCGGCATGCGAATGAGCACATCGCGCGCCGTTCCAAAATTTTGCACTTGCACATCACTGAACCCGAGCTTGGCTACGCTGCTGCGAATGCTGTTGAGGTCGGCCGGCTGGGCGTAGCTGACCTCCATCAAGGTGCCGCCGGTGAACTCAACTGAGAGGTGCAGGCCGCGCGAGAACAGGAAAAATACCGCTGCCAAAAATGTTACGAGCGACACCAGGTTGAGCACCAGCGCATGGCGCATGAAAGGGATGTCGCGCCGAATTTTGAAGAATTCCATCAGCTTGCGCCCGCTCAGTTGCTGGTGATTTGGGTGCCGGCATCCGGACGCCACACTGTGCCAATCGACACGCTCTTGAGTTTTTTCTGCCGCCCGTACCAGAGGTTGACCAGCCCGCGCGAGAAAAACACCCCGGAGAACATGCTGGTCATGATGCCCAAGCAGTGCACCACCGCAAAGCCGCGCACCGGCCCAGAGCCAAAGGCCAGCAGTGCCAGCCCGGCAATCAGGGTGGTGACATTGGAGTCGAGAATAGTCGCCCAGGCGCGGTCATAACCGGCGTGGATGGCGGCCTGCGGCGAGGCGCCGCCCCGCAGCTCTTCGCGCACCCGCTCATTGATCAGCACATTGGCATCAATCGCCATGCCCAGCACCAGGGCCATGGCCGCCATGCCGGGCAGGGTCAGGGTGGCCTGCAGCATGGACAGCATGGCCACCAGCAGCAGCAGGTTGACCGCCAGCGCCACGCTGGAGATGATGCCAAACAGCATGTAGTAAACACACATGAACACCGCCACCGCACAAAAGCCCCAGGTGACGCTGTTAAAACCTTTGGCAATGTTTTCAGCCCCCAGGCTCGGGCCGATGGTCATCTCTTCAATGATTTCCATTGGCGCGGCCAGCGAGCCCGCCCGCAGCAGCAAGGCAGTATCGGTGGCCTCCATGGCCGTCATGCGGCCCGAGATCTGTACCCGCCCGCCACCAATTTCGGAGCGAATGACCGGTGCCGTGACAACCTCCCCCCGGCCTTTTTCAAACAGCAAAATGGCCATGCGCCTGCCCACGTTTTCGCGTGTGACATCGCGAAAAATCCGCGAGCCTTTGGCATCAAGGGTCAGGTTAACCACGGCCTCTTGGGTCTGGCTGTCAAAGCCAGGCTGGGCATCGGTCAGGTTTTCGCCGGTCAGGATGACCTGTTTTTTGACAATCACCGCCTGGCCATTGCGCTCCAGGTAGCGCTCTGCCCCCAGCGGCACAGCGGCAGCACCGGCTTCGGCGGCGCGGGCCTCACCGCTTTCATCGACCAGCCGCACCTCGAGCGTGGCTGTTCGGCCCAGGATGTCCTTGGCCTTGGCAGTGTCTTGCACCCCTGGCAGCTGCACCACGATGCGGTCCAGCCCCTGCTGCTGAATCACCGGTTCGGCCACGCCGAGTTCGTTGATGCGGTTATGCAGCGTGGTGATGTTTTGCTTGAGCGACTGGTCCTGCACCCGACGCGCCGCCTCGGGCTTGATGGTGGCGGTGAGCTTGAACTCGGTGCCATCTGGCACATCCACCGCCTGCAGGTCGGCAAACTGGTCTTGCAGCAGGGCACGTGCTGCGCTCAGGGCGGCGCTGTCGCGAAAACGAATCTCAATGCTCTGACCATTGCGGCTGATGCCGCCATGGCGCACATTTTTTTCGCGCAGGCTGGTGCGGATATCACCCGCGAGCGACTCGGCGCGTTTGGTCAGTGCTGCCTGCATGTCAACCTGCAGCATGAAATGCACCCCGCCACGCAAATCAAGTCCCAGGTACATCGGCACGGCGCGCAGGCTGCTCAACCAGGCCGGCGAGCGCGACAGCAAATTGAGCGCCACCACGTAACCGGGGTTGGCCGGCTCGGGCACCAGCGCTTTTTGAATCGCGTCTTTTGCCTTGATCTGGGTTTCGGTGTTGCCAAAGCGGGCCTTGATCGAAGCCCCCTCCAGCGTCAGCACATCGGCCGCAATACCGGCGGCCTTGAGTGCCGCCTCGACCCGGGCCAGCGTGTTGGTGTCGACCTTGAAGGCGGGCTTGGCCGAGGAGATTTGAACCGCAGGAGACTCGCCAAAAAAATTGGGTAGGGTGTACAAGGCGCCTACCAACATCGCGATCACAATGACCACGTACTTCCACACCGGGTAACGGTTCATGCGCTCGCCTCAGCTGTGGTTTTTATTTGATGCTGCCCTTGGGCAGCACCTGGATCACGGCGCTGCGCTGGATCTGGACCTCAACACCGTTGGCAATCTCCAGGCCCAGGTGGCTGTCGCCCATTCGGCTGACCCGCCCGAGCAGGCCGCCTGCGGTGGCCACTTCATCACCCTTGGCCAGCGCGTCAATCATCGACTTGTGCTCTTTTTGTTTTTTCATTTGTGGGCGGATCATGACGAAATAGAGCACCACAAACATCAATACCAAAGGCAGCATGCTCATCAGCGAGGACTGCATGTCGCTACCGGCAGCGGCAGCGGGTGCGGTTTGGGCCAAGGCAGAGGAAATAAACACAAGCAACTCCACAAAGATTGAAAGGTACGCCGCGAAGGCCCGGGCCAGGCACTGCGGTGGTCAGACAGTGGTCGCAGTCAGGCGGCCCCTGCCAAAGCGTCGAGGGCGGATTGTATGCGGGGGCCTAGGTTGAACAGCCGGGCTCAGACAAGCTGCACTCAAGCGGCCTTTTGCTGCGCCTGCAAGTTGCGAAATCTCAGAAGTGCGCCATCCCAGGCCAGCCGGGCGGCCTTGGTATTGCGCGCTTTGACATGCCCAAAACCCTTGATTTGCTCTGGGATTCGGGCCACCTCAAGCGCCAACCGGTAGCGCTCTGGGCGCAGCTCGGGCGCCTCTTGGCCCAGCCCAGCCAGCAACTCGTCCAGGCTGGCCAGGTAGTCTTCAATCAGTGCGCGCTCCATGCGGCGCTCCTGGGTGTGGCCAAACAAATCAAACAGGCTGCCGCGCAAGCCCTTGAGCCGCGCCAGCAGCCTAAAGGCGATCAACATGCCGGGCCCGAAGGCGCGCTTTTGGAGTTCGCCCTTGTCATTTTTCTTGGCCAACAGAGGCGGTGCAAGGTGGTAGTGCAGCTTGAAGTCGCCTTCAAACATGGCACCAATCTGGGCATGGAAGGCAGCATCCGTGTGCAAGCGGGCCACCTCGTACTCGTCCTTGTAGGCCATCAACTTGAACAGGTAGCGCGCCACCGCCTCGGTCAGCGCCAGCCGGGGCTCGCCGCTGGCCAAGTCAACCCGGCGCACCCGCTCCAGCACGGCCTGGTAGCGCTTCGCATAGGCGGCGTTTTGATAGGCGGTCAAAAACAGCGCCCGGCGGTGGATCAGCTCGTCGAGCGGCTCGCGCTTGGCAAATGCCACCACTTGCCCGGGGTTGAGCAGGCGCTCAAAGGCCGGCCCGTCATGCGCGGCGCGCCGGCCCCACTCAAAGGCCGCCTTGTTGTTGTCCACCGCCACGGCGTTGAGCTCGATGGCCCGAAGCAGCGATGCCTGCGACAGGGGAATCCAGCCTTTTTGCCAGGCGTAGCCCAGCATCATCGGGTTGGTATAAATACTGTCGCCCAGCAACTCGGTGGCGGCCAACTCGGCTCGAAAAGCGCCCAGACCAGCCGCACCAACCGCCTCTGCGATGGTGCTGACACAGTCTTGCGACGGGTTTTGCCAGTTGCCGTTTTTGACAAACTCGGCAGTTGGCGCACCCTGGGCATTGAGCGCCACATGGGTGCGCCCCGCGCGCATGCGCAGCATGGTCTCTTTGGCCACGGTCACGATCGGGTCACAGCCAATCACCAAGTCAGCCTCAGCAGTGCTGACCCGGGTGGTCCGAATATCAGCCTGGCTGGCACCGATGAGCACATGGCTCCAGGTCGCGCCGCCCTTTTGCGCCAGCCCGCCAGCGTCCTGGGTGACGATGCCGCGCCCTTCAAGGTGGGCGGCCACCCCGAGCAACTGCCCAATGGTGATCACCCCGGTGCCGCCCACGCCGGCCACCACAATGCCCCAAACGCCGCCTGCGGCGTCTTCCAGCGCCGGCAGGGTCGGCTCCGGAAGGGCTTGCAAGGCATAGGGCGAAGCGCCCAAGCGCTTGGTTTTTTTCTTCAACTGCCCCCCCTCAACAGTCACAAAGCTGGGGCAAAACCCCTTGGTGCAAGAGTAGTCCTTATTGCAGGTGCTCTGGTTGATTTGTCGCTTGCGGCCAAACTCGGTCTCCAGCGGCTCCACGCTCAGGCAGTTGGACTGCACCCCGCAGTCACCACAGCCCTCGCAAACCAGCGGGTTGATCACCACCCGCTTGGCCGGGTCAAGCAGCGAGCCGCGCTTGCGCCGGCGCCGCTTTTCGGTGGCGCAGGTCTGGTCATAGATGATGACCGTGGTGCCCTTGATCTCGCGAAACTCCCGCTGTAAGCCATCGAGCAGGTCGCGGTGCACAACCGCCACGCCCTCGGGCAAGCCGCTGCTGCCGGCGTATTTGTCTGGCTCGTCGGTGACGATGGTGATGCGCACCGCACCTTCGGCGCGCATGCTCTGGGCAATCTGCAGCACCGAGTGGCCTTCGGCCCGTTCGCCAATGCGCTGTCCACCGGTCATGGCTACTGCATCGTTGTACAAAATCTTATAGGTGACATTGACCCCTGCCGCAATGCTTTGGCGCACCGCCAGCATGCCGCTGTGGAAATAGGTCCCATCGCCAATATTGGCGAACATGTGCTGGTCATGGCTGAAGGGCTGCTGGCCAACCCAGGGCACCCCCTCACCGCCCATCTGGGTGAAGCCTACCGTGGAGCGGTCCATCCACACCGCCATGAAGTGACAACCAATGCCAGCCATGGCCCGCGAGCCCTCAGGCACTTTGGTGCTGGTGTTGTGCGGACAGCCCGAGCAAAACCAGGGCTGGCGCTCTGGCTGCGCGCTTATCACCTGCAGCGCACGGTCTTTCGCATCCAAAATTGCCAGCCGGGCATCGATGCGCGACTCGGTGTGCGCATCGATACCCAGTTTTTTAAGGCGCTTGGCAATGGCGCGGGCGATCAAGGCCGGCGACAAATCGGCATTGGCACGCAGCAGGGTGTTGGCCGTGGGGTTGGGCTCTGACCATTCGCCGCCGCAAAAATCTCCCTCCCCTTCGTTGAACTTGCCCAGCACACGGGGCCGCAGATCAGCACGCCAGTTGTAGAGCTCTTCCTTGATTTGGTACTCAATCACCTGGCGCTTTTCTTCCACCACCAAAACCTCTTCCAAGCCGCTGGCAAATTCGCGGGTCAGCTGGGCTTCAAGTGGCCAAACCACGGCCACCTTGTGCAGCCGAATGCCCAGCCGCTGGCAAGTGGCATCGTCCAGGCCGAGCTCCTGCAAGGCCTGGCGGGTGTCATTAAAGGCTTTGCCACTGGCAATCAGGCCAAAACGGTCATTCTTGCCTTCGATCACATTGTGGTTAAGCCGGTTGGCACGGATATAGGCCAAGGCTGCATACCACTTGTAGTGGAACAGCCGAGCCTCCTGATCCAACGCCTGATCGGGCCAACGAATGTGCACGCCTCCCGTGGGCATCTCAAAATCGCCAGGCACCCGGATAAGCACCCGGTCGGGATCGATCAGGGCGGTGGCGCTTGACTCGACAATTTCCTGGATGGTTTTCATGCCTGCCCAAACGCCGGCATAGCGACTCATGGCGAAGGCGTGCAGGCCCAAATCAAGAATATCCTGCACGCTGGCCGGGAAAAAAACCGGTGTGCCGCAGGCCTTGAAAATATGATCGCTCTGGTGCGCCGAGGTGGAGCTTTTGGAAATATGGTCATCGCCAGCGACCGCAATCACGCCGCCCCAGGGCGTAGTGCCGGCCATGTTGGCATGCTTGAAAACATCGCTGCAACGGTCTACACCCGGGCCCTTGCCGTACCAAATACCAAAGACGCCGTCAAACTTGTTGCTGCCCGGCGGCGCAAAGCCGAGTTGCTGCGTGCCCCACAGGGCGGTGGCCGCCAACTCTTCATTCACCCCGGGCTGAAACACGATGTTGTGCGCCTTGAGGTAGGCCTGCGCCTTTTCCAGCGCCTGGTCATAGCCCCCCAGCGGCGAGCCACGGTAACCACTGATGAAGCCCGCCGTGTTCTTGCCGGCACGCCGGTCTCGCAACTGCTGCAGCATGGGCAGCTTGACCAGCGCCTGCACACCGCTCATAAAGGCGCTGCCACCATCGAGCGCGTATTTGTCGTCCAGACTGACGCTTGCCAGCGCCTGGCGTATGTGTTCGGGCAGCGGTGCATTCATGGCCGGCGTCTCTGTGGTGGAGCAGAGCCAAAGTGTATGCCCAGCGAGATGGGACTGCACAATTCTAAAAAACCAAAATCAAGCTGCTCAGCCCGGGGCAGGGTCTGAGCTTTTTAACTTAGCCTTCTGCCAAGTCAGCAAAGCCCCGCATCTCGGATAATCGGCAGCTCATCCTGACTCTGCAAAAAGGCACCCATGCACCGCACACCCCCAGCAAGCCAACGCGGCGCCAGCCTGGCACTCGCCACACTGGCGCTCACGCTCTGCCTGCCCGGCTTGGCCCAGGAGGGGCCGGCTTTGCCGCTCTGGGAACTCGGCGCTGTGGGGGTGGCGGTGTCGCAGCAGGCTTACCCGGGCTCGCTCGAGCGCGTGCAGCAGGCGCTGGCCTTGCCGTTTTTCATTTACCGCGGGGAGTTCTTGCGGGTTGACCGAGGCAGTGCTGGCATTCGTGCGCTCAAGACCCCGGCCCTTGAGCTCGATGTGGGCGTATCAGGCGCCTTGGGTTCTCGCGCCAGCGATGTGGCGGCGCGGCGCGGCATGGCAGACCTGGGCACGCTGGTCGAATTTGGCCCGCGACTGCGCTGGAACATCAGCCCCGCCGCCGGCCCGGATCAGTGGCGTGCAGACCTGCCGCTGCGCGGCGTGTTTGACCTGAGCAGCAGCCTGGCCCAGCGAGGTGTGGCTTTTGAGCCCGAGCTGACTTTTTCGCACCGCGACCGTGACGGCTGGAGCTACAGCACCGGCGTGAGCGCCATCTGGGGCGACCAGCGTTTGGCTGAGCTTTACTACAGCGTCAGCGCGGCAGACGCCACGGCCAGCCGGGCGGCCTATGCCGCTCAGGGGGGGCTGATTGCCCTGCGCCTCTCAGGCTCAGTCTCGCGCCGTCTCACGCCTGATCTGCGGCTGTTTTTGTTTGGCCGTGTTGACAGCGTCAGCGGCGCTGCCAACCAAGCCAGCCCCTTGGTGCAGCAAAGCAGCGGCGCCAGCGCTGGCCTGGTGCTCAGCTACACCTGGAAGCAGTCTGAGAGCCGGGCGGCAGACTGAGGTTTTCTGCCCGGTCATGCTGCCCTGTTCCCTGCACCAGGCCGAGCCAATGTTGTCCGCCGCGACCATGCCGCCCGGGCCGCTGCTCTACTCTTTTCGGCGTTGCCCCTATGCGATTCGGGCCCGTATGGCGCTGCACTATGCGGGCATCCAAGTCGAGCTACAAGAGGTAGCCCTGGGCGACAAACCGGCTGCGCTGCTGGCGCTCTCGCCCACGGGAACCGTGCCGCTGTTGGTGCTGGCAGATGGCCAGTTGTTGACCCAAAGCCTGGACATCATGCTCTGGGCATTGGCCCAGCAGGACCTAGAGGCCTGGCTGCCCCGGCACACTGCGCAAGGCATGGCCTGGGTGCAACGCAACGACGACTGCTTCAAACCCCTGCTTGACTGCTACAAATATGCCCAGCGCCACCCCCTGCTCTCACGCCAGGCGCACAGGGCGCGGGCCATGGCGGCCTTGGTTGAGCCGCTTGACCTGACGCTGCGCGACTCGCCCTGGCTGGCCGGTCAAAGTCGGGGCCTGGCAGACGTCGCGCTGCTGCCCTTTGTGCGGCAATTTGCCGCTGTGGAGCCCGGCTGGTTTGCAGCCCAGTCACTGCCCGCGTTGCAGACCTGGCTCAAGAATCAACTCGACGAAGCCCTGTTTGCGGCCGTGATGCTGCGGCCGCCAACCGGGGCCGTCTGCCTGCCATCGAAGCACTAGGGTTTTCCCTGCTGATCCATGTCGCCAGACAAGGGCAAACTATGGGCCGCGGAGTTTGATTCACAATTTGATTTTTTGGGAGTTTTTAATGAAGAGAACGTTTTTGGCGGCGGCGCTGCTGTGGTCTGTGTGCGGCGGCTTTGTTGCAGAGGCCTTGGCCCAGCCCAACCCCAACCAGCTCATCAATTACCGCAAGGGAGCAATGAGCCTGCAGGGAAAATACTTTAGCCCGGTGTACGCCATGGCCGCCGGCCGCACACCCATGGACCCACGCATTGCTCAACGCAATGCCGACTACCTGGCCGTGTTGACACAGCTGGCCTGGGATGATTTCCCGGCCAATTCGCTGGGCCTGCCCAACACCCGCGCCAAGGAAGAGATTGGCAGCGACGGTGCCAAGTTCAAAGCTCGCGCAGATGGCTTGATGGCAGATATCCAAAAACTGCAAGCTGCCACAAAAACCGGCGACGCTGTGGCCTTGAAAGCTGCAATACAAGGCGTTGCCAACAGCTGTAACGGCTGCCACGAGGCATTTAGTTCTTTCAACTTCCGATTTGCGCCGCTGCCCTGAATGCAAGGATTGATGCGGGCGCGCTTGGGGTGCTCAGGGTTCTAAGGCTTGATGGACGAAGGCCCTTGTTGAACAAAACTTTTTTTCTGCTGTTGGCCGGTGTGATCGCGGCCGCTGGGGCGCAGGCGCAGCCTGCAGCCGGCGATCCGAATAAGGGCCAGTACCTGGCGGCCGTAGCGGGCTGTATGGGCTGCCACACCGATACCAAGCCCGGTGCAGTGCCCTATGCCGGCGGGCGCAAGCTGCAAACGCCCTTTGGGGTTTTCTACGGGCCCAACATCACACCCCACCCCAGCGCTGGTATCGGCAAATGGAGCGAGGCTGATTTCAAGCGGGCCATCAGGCTCGGCGAGCGTGCGGACGGGCAGCACTACTTTCCTGCATTTCCCTATGCCTCGTTCACTGGCATGAGCGACACAGACATCCGCGACCTGTGGGCCTATCTGCGTACCCTGGCCAGCGACGAGCGCGCCAACCAGGCCCATGAGTTGCGCTTTCCGTTTGGCTGGCGCCGGCTCGTCACCGTCTGGAAATGGTTGTTTTTTGTGCCGCAGCGTGCCGGCGTGAATCCGCAGGCGAGTGCCGAGGTAAACCGCGGCGCCTACATTGCAGGGGCGCTGTCGCATTGCACCGAATGCCACACACCCCGAAATTTTTTAGGTGGCCCGGTCAAAGGCCGGCTGCTGGGCGGCGGCATGATCAGCGAGGGACGCGCGCCCAACCTGACGCCAACCCGATTGAAACGCTGGAGCGATGCCCAGCTCAAGGAATTCTTGCGCAGTGGCGCCACGCCTGAGGGTGATGTGCCGGCCGAGGCCATGGAAGAGATTATTCGCAACACCACCAGCCAACTGAGCCCGCAAGACCTGGGTGCACTGATCGCCTATTTACGCTCGTTGCCGGCGCTTGCCGAAGAAAAACGCTAGGCACCTGGGCGAGCGCCCTGCTTAGGCGCCAGCAGCAATTTGGCGCAGGGCGCGTTCGAACACAGCAACCGGCTGGCCACCCGATATCAGGTGTTGTTGATTGATGATGACGGCGGGCACTGACTGTATGCCGGCCTGGGTGAACAGCCGTTCGCGCTCGCGCACGTCCAAGGCGTAGGCGTCTCCTGAGAGAACCCCCAGGGCGCCGTTCGAGTCGAGCCCAACAGATGCCGCCGCCTGCACCAACACTGCCCGGTCTTCGGGGCTTTGGCCGTGGCTGAAGTAGGCTTGCAGCAGGGCTTTTTTTAAGGCCAGTTGCTGACCAGGGAGCCCGGCTAATTCGGCCCAGTGCATCAGGCGGTGCGCATCAAAGGTGTTGTAAATACGATCCCGCCCCTGAACCCGAAAAGTGAAACCAAGCTCAGCGCCGCGCTGCCGAATGGTCTCCCGAATGGCGCTTTGCTGCTGTGCGGTCGAACCATATTTTTGCGTCAAATGCTCGGTGATGTCCTGGCCGCCGGCGGGCATATTGGGGTTGAGCTCAAAGGGCTGTACCTGCACCTTGGCCGTGATTTCAGGAGCCACCCGGGCCAGCGCCTGCTCTAAGGCGCTCAGGCCGATGGCGCACCAGGGGCAAGACACATCAGAGACAAAATCGATCGAGAGGGTAGCGGACATAGCGAGCAGGTGAGGATGGACAAGGCTTTAGGCTAGCACAGGCGCCACTGGCCTTTGGCTTAGCGCTCGGGGGCCGGCGCCTGCCAGGGCTTGGCCGCAAAGCGGAACACCCGGGGGTCGCGCGCATCCACCGTGCCCAGCACCCAGCCCAAAAACGGCCACCCAAAGGTCTCAACCCGGGTGAAATTTCGCAAGGGCTCGCCGCTGGACGGGTCAGTCAGCGGCTGGTCAAGGCGCTGGCGGTGCGTATCGCCGTGCACCAGCACCACGGGACCGGCAAAGCGCCGGACCTCCTGCCTCAGCTGGGCCAAAAAGGCGTCATACCCGGGCTGGCTCCGGCCAGCGCGGGCCGCCTCAAAGCCCGGATTGGCCTGGATCACGATCAACACGCCCGCCAGGCGCTGGTCTCGCGCGTGGGCAAAGGCCTGGGCCAGCCAGGCCTGGTTGGCCGCGCTGCGTGCCACAAACTCGGGCACCGGGCCGGTCTGCCCGGGCACGCCATAAAAGTTATTGTTGCTGCCTGTCAGGTTTAGCGTCACGAAGAGCGCACCACCGGCCTCCCAGCGCGCGTTCTCGCGGTAGCGCCCAAACGCCGGGTCGGCGCTTTGGCGCAAAAGTGTCATGGGCGCCTGCCCCAACGCATGGTCGCCGGCAAAGAACAGCGCACGCAGGCGGTCGAGCCGTTCCAAAGGGTCATACGCGCCGTTGCTGCGGCGGTGGCAATCGGTCCAATCGTTGTCTCCCGGCACATACACAAACGGCACGCGGGAGGACTGGAACAAGGCCAGCCGATCATCGAACAGGCCATCACTGCAAATGTCCGCACCGCTCTTGAAATCACCTGCATGCACCACAAAGGCCGAGCCTGCCGCGGCTATCTCGGCCATTAGCGCCGGCAGTTGCGCACGCTCCCAGGCGCTGTAGGGTGTGTCGCCCAGCAGCCCGAAGGGCAGGGGCTGCGCCAACGCCAAGCGGCAGCATAGTGCGAGCAACAGGGCCAGCCATGCCTTCAGGCGCGGCTGGGGCCACAGGGCGCTGGCGGCTCGGGGCGGATGTTTGTGGGTGTGGGGCATGGTGCTTGCGCTGATCAAGGTACCCTACACTTTAGCCGCCGCTGGCACGGGTCAACGGGCAGCGGGGCCGGCCAGGCGGCCGATGAACTCAACACAAGGGGTAAACATGGCAGCAGGCTGGATGTCGGTACTGAAAATGGTGCCCTGGAGGGATGTGATCAGCAGCGCCCCCACGGTGGCCGATGGCGCCAAAAAACTGTGGGACACGGTGGCCAAAAAGGCCGGTGTGGGCGGAGAATCCGCCCCGGCAGGTCCGACCGGCGCGCCGCAAGACTTGCCCGCGTCCGAGCTGCTGGCACAGTTGCAGGCGCAACTGGCGCAGCAGGAGCAAAGGCTCTCCGAGCTGCACCAGCAAATGATCAGCTCATCCGAACTGATCCAGACCCTGGCCGAGCAGAACGCCCAACTGGTGCAGCGGGTGGAGGCCAACCGGGTGCGCGTGCGCTGGCTAACCCTGGCCGTGGTCCTGCTGGGGCTGGGCTTGGGCCTGATGTGGGGGCTGGGGCGCTGAGCGCCATGACGCAGCACCAACGCACCCTCTCAGCCCTGCTGACCGGCTGGGCCCTGAGTGCCTTGTGCGGGCTGGCTGGCGCCGAGCCACTGGTATGACGATCGCGCAGAGCCACACCCGGCATGGGCTACGGTTACCAGACTTGGATCCTGCCACTCAAGGATCGCACTTTTGCCTTGCAGGGTATCCACGGGCAATCTGTATTTGTGCAGCCTCGGTCAGGTATCGTCATGGTGCAGACCTCGGTCAATGACCAGGCCAGCAGGCGCCAGGACCCGAGGCCTTACCAGTACCGTGCGCGCTGTGGGCTGGCGTGCTTAAGAGCCTGAGCGGCCTGAGAGACTGAGCGCCCGCAGTACTTGCGGCCATAGTCGCCGCCGATAGCACCGCAAGTGCGTCCATCTGAGAACGCGAAGGGCACCAGGCCTGCCAACACGCCTCAGTAAATTTGCTTTCTTTGGCTGGCTGAGATCGAGTGACGGGCTACAGAACTTCGACAGCAGCCCGTGGCCCCATGCACTCAGGACACGATATAAACCGCTGCGCCAGTGGACAGCAGCTTGCCGTCGGCGCCCAAAAACTCCATGCGGGTCGCCGCTACCCGCGAGCCCAAGCGCAGCACTTCGGCGCGCAATTCAAAGTATTCGCCAATGCCGGGACGCAGGTAGTCAATGCGCAGGTCAATGGTGCCGAGCTTGCTGAAACGCTGCAGGCGCTCGGCGGGGGTTTGGTCTGTGTGGCGCGCGCCAATGGCTGCCATCACAGCCAGGCCGCCCATGGCGTCAAGCCCGGCGCTGATAACGCCACCGTGGACCCGGTTAAAACCGTAATGCCCCACCAGCTCAGGGCGCATCTCAATCCGAGCGGCTGCGCGGCTTGGCTCAAGCGAGGTGATCTTCAAGCCCAGCATCTGGTTAAAGACGATTTTCTCTTCAAAGATTTTCTTCAAGCCGGCAACAAACTCATCCTCAAGCGCCAGCACAGCCGGCGAGGGTAGGGTACCGAGGTCAGGGTTCATGGTGTTGATTGTCCCAGACCGTTTGCAGACGCCCTCGGTGCATCAGTTTGGAAGGCTTGCAAAGTCGGGGCGGCGCTTTTCCATGAACGCGGAAAAGGCCTCCCGGGCAGCGGGCTCACGCAGCATGCGGGCAAAGCTTGCACCCTCCTCGGCCATGCGCTGGGCCACAACATCCGCCTGTTCTAGTTTCATCAGCCGCTTGGTTTCGATCAGCGAGCCGATCGGTTTGGCTGCCAGTTTTTGCGCCTGCCGCTGCGCCAGGGCGGCCGCCTCGCCGGGCGGCACGATGCGGCTGATCAGGCCCATCTCCAGCGCAGCCTCAGCCATGAAGGGCTCGCCCAGCAGCAGCGCCTCAGCCGCACGTCCATAACCCATACGCCTTGGTGCCAAGTAGCTCGAGGCAGCCTCAGGGCACAGGCCCAGGTTGACAAATGGCATGGAGAACGCGGCGTTGTCGCCGGCGTAGACCAAATCGCAATGAAACAGCAGCGTGGTGCCAATACCCACCGCCGGCCCGCACACCGCCGCCACCACCGGCTTGGAGAAGGTGCTGATGCCGCGCAAAAAGCGGAACACCGGCGAATCCATGGTGCTTGGCTTGGCGTTCAGAAAGTCACCAATGTCATTGCCGGCGCTAAAAATGGTCTCATGGCCCTGGAACACCACGGCACGCACCGCCGGGTCGGCTTGCGCCTGCGCCAGGGCATCTGCCATGCTGGCGTACATGGCGGCCGTGATGGCGTTCTTCTTGTCCACCCGGTTCAGGGTGATGGTGAGCACGCCGGCACTGGTGTCGGTCAGGATTTCGTTGAGTTTGTCGTTCATGGTAGGGCCTGTTTTGGGGGCGCTCGGGCCTAGGTTTATACGTGCTGAGGTGGCGCTCACTCTTTGTAGTACACCACTTGTTGCGTTGTCACGAGCAAGGCGCCATCCTCGCTCCAGAGTTGGGCAGTTTGGTCAAAAAAACCATGTCGAAACGCCTGGGCGCTCGCCTGTGCCAACAAGTAGCCTGCGCCCACTTCTTCAAGTTGCGAGGCATCGGCGTGAAAGTAAACCGTCATCGATACAGTGCCAGCTGGCACACGCTTGGCACGGCGCAGAAAAATCCGGGGAAAAAACACGTCGGCCAGCGCTGATAGAGCGGCAAAGTCGAGCCTGCGCGCCGGCTTGTCGCGCACCCAAAGCTGGCTCAGGCTGTCCTGGCCAAGGCCATCCCAGCGGGTTGGCATCGTCCCCTTGATGGGTTTCATTTCGTAGCAGCCAAGCCAAGCGAGCAAGCCAGCCGATTCGAGGGTGGCCACCTCGGAAGGCGGCGGGCCGGCGGGCGGGGTTTGCTCGTCGCTGCTCCAGGTTTGACGCCGTTTTGCCGTGATGGCGGTGGCAGTGGCCACAGACTGCCCATCCTGCAGCAGCTCGATCACCCAATGCTGGGTGGAGCGGTTGGTGCGGGCCGGGCGGGCCTGCAGCACAAAGGGCCCGTCGGCCACCCCGGCGGCGTAGTTGACCGTGAGCGCCAGCGGGTCGCCCAAGCGCTGGGGGTGCAACAGCACGGCATTGAGCATTTGCGCCGCCGTGATGCCACCATAAGGCCCGACCATGTTGGCATAGGCCGGGCTGGTGTGGCCCAGCCAGTGGCCGTCCGGCTGCAACTCAAGCGCGATGGCCTGGTCAAACGGATGCAGTGTGGTCGGGGCGGGCGCAGCCATCAGACGCGCTCAAAAATGCCGGCTGCGCCCTGGCCCATGCCAACGCACATGGTGACCATGCTGTAGCGCAGCTGGTGCCGGTGCAGGGCATGGATGGCGGTGGCCGAGCGGATGGCACCGGTCGCGCCCAGCGGGTGGCCCAGGGCAATGGCGCCACCCATGGGGTTGACCTTGGCCGGGTCCAGCCCCAAGGTGTTGATGACCGCCAGCGACTGGGCAGCAAAGGCCTCGTTCAACTCAAACCAGTCGATGGCATCCTGCTGCAGGCCGGCATGGCGCAGCGCCGCCGGAATCGCCTCGATCGGGCCGATGCCCATGATGTGCGGCGGCACGCCGCGCGCGGCAAAGCTGACAAAACGGGCCAGCGGTTTGAGGCCAAAGCGCTTGACCGCACTCTCGCTGGCCAGAATCAGCGCGCCCGCGCCATCCGAGGTTTGCGAGCTGTTGCCGGCTGTGACCGAGCCACGGGCGGAGAACACGGTGCGCAGCTTGGCCAGGCCATCGATGGAGGTGTCGGCGCGCGCGCCCTCGTCTAGGCTGACCAGGCGGCGGGTTTCCAGCACCTTGCCGGTGGCCAGGTCGGGGGCGCGGTCCACCACCTCCACCGGGGTAATCTCGTCCTTGAACTGGCCGGCCGCCATGGCCGCCAACGCCCGCTGGTGCGAGGCCAGGGCAAACTCGTCCTGGGCTTGGCGGCTCACCTTCCACTGGGTGGCTACTTTCTCGGCGGTCAGGCCCATGCCGTAGGCGATGCCAATGTTGTCATCATTGCCAAACATGGCTGGCGACAGCGAGGGCGTGTTGCCCATCATCGGCACCATGCTCATGCTCTCTACGCCAGCAGCAATCATCACGTCGGCCTCACCCACGCGGATGCGGTCAGCCGCCATCTGCACCGCGCTCAGGCCCGAGGCACAAAAGCGGTTCACCGTGATGCCACCCACGCTGTGCGGCAGGCCGGCCAGCACCGCGGCCACGCGTGCCAGGTTCAGGCCCTGCTGTGCCTCAGGGATGGCGCAGCCGCAAATGATGTCTTCGATGCTGGCCGGGTCCAGCCCGGGGGCTTGCGCCAGCACCGCTTGCAGCGCCTTGACCAGCAGGTCGTCCGGGCGCAGGTTGCGCAACGAGCCCCGGTGCGAGCGGCCGATCGGCGTGCGCGTGGCCGCGACGATGTAGGCGTCTTGAACTTGTTTCATGTAGTGCTCCGGGTCAGTTGCGCAGCGGCTTGCCGGTGGACATCATGCCCATGATGCGCGCCTGGGTTTTGGGGTGCACCAGCAGCTGGCAGAAGGCCTGCCGCTCCAGCGCCATCAGGTAGTCTTCGTCGACCAGGCTGCCGGCGTCCACATCGCCGCCGCACACCACATGGGCGATCAGGCTGGCGATGTGAAAGTCGTGCGCGCTGATGAAGCCACCGTCGCGCATGTTCACCAGCGAGCCCTTCAGGGTGGCGATGCCGCTGCGGCCGGCCACAGCAAATTGGCGCTTGTGCGGCGGCCGGTAGCCGCCAGCAAACATGGAACGGGCCTCGTTAATGGCCACAAACAGAAGCTCGTCCTTGTGCGGCACGATCAGGTCGCTGGCCAGCAGGTAGCCCAGCTTGCGCGACTCGATGGCGCTGGTGCCCACCTTGGCCATGGCGGCGGCGGTAAAGCCCTCGGTCAAAAACGGCAGCAGGTCTTTGCCGGTAGAGGCAGCGGCATTTTCGGCCGCGCGGCGGGAAATGTAGGTCAGGCCACCAGCCCCCGGCACCAGCCCCACCCCCACCTCCACCAGGCCGATGTAACTCTCCATCGCCACCACCCGGCGCGACGAGTACACCGCCAGCTCGCAGCCGCCACCCAGCGCCAGACCACGCACGGCCGAGATTACCGGCACGGTGGCATAGCGCAGGCGCAGCATGGCCTGCTGCATCTCGGCCTCGGCACCGTCAATGGCCGACACGCCCACCATCATGAACGCCGGCAGCATGGCCTGCAGGTCGGCACCCGCCGAGAACATGTCGTCGGGCGACCAGATCACCAGGCCCTGGTACTTGGCCTCGGCCAGGTCGAGTGCCTGCATCAGGCCCTCGATCACGCCGGGGCTGAGCGCATGCATCTTGGTTTTGATGCTGGCAATCAGCACCTGCTGGTCCATCGTCCACAGCCGGATGGCCTCGTCCTGGTGCAGCGTGGTGCCGGCGGCCTCAGATTTAAGCGCCTGCGCGCCCAGCACGCTCTCGGGAAAATGCTGGCGGGCATACACCGGCAGCTGGCGCACCGGTACAAACTGGCCGGTGCTCGGGTTCCAGGAGCCAGCCGGCGTGTGCACACCGCCGGCCTCGGCCACCGGGCCCTTGAACACCCAGTCTGGCAGCGGTGTGTCGCACAGGGCGCGGCCGGCGTCAATATCCTCTCTCACCATCTGTGCCACGTCCAGCCAGCCAGCCTCTTGCCACAACTCGAACGGGCCTTGCTTCATGCCAAAGCCCCAGCGCAGGCACAGGTCGACATCGCGCGCGTTGTCGGCAATGGTGGCCAGGTGCACTGCGGCGTAATGAAAGCCGTTGCGCAGAATCGCCCACAAAAACCGGCCCTGCGCTCCCTCGCTGTTGCGCAACAGTCGCAGACGCTCGGCGGCCGGTTTTTTGAGCATGCGGGCGTAGACCTCGTCGGCTTTTTGCCCGGCAGCCACGTACTCGCCCGACTCAGCGTCAAAACGCAGCACATCGCGGCCCTGCTTTTTGTAAAAACCTGCCTTGGTTTTTTGCCCGAGGTGGCCCAGCGCCAGCAGCTGCTGCAGCACCGCGGGCGTGGCAAAGCTGGCGTAAAACGGGTCAGTCTCCAGGCTCAGCGTGTCTTGCAGCGTCTTGATCACATGGGCCATCGTGTCCAGGCCCACCACATCAGCAGTGCGGAAGGTGCCCGAGCTGGCGCGGCCCATTTTTTTGCCGGTCAGGTCGTCCACCACGTCGATGGTCAGGCCAAAGTTCGCCACCTCTTTCATGGTGGCCAGCATGCCGGCAATGCCGACCCGGT
>BJGT01000042.1 GCA_014190675.1 Comamonadaceae bacterium
TCACGGCTGTAAAAATAACTGATGTTGGACAGCGCGACATCGAGCTCGCCGGTTGATTCACCAACCTTGAGCATGCGCAGAACCAACGAGGGAAACAGTTGCTCCTGGGCAAAGCTTTCATGCAGGGAGGCTCCAGTCAGCACCCGGTCGCGGGCCTGGGCGATGGAGCGGCGAACCACCAGGTTGTCCGACACGTCGATGCAGTAGGTCAGCCCCTCAATCAGGGGAATGCCGGTGCGGTACATCAGGGCAAATGTGTCGGCAAACCTGGCCAGGATCAATTTTTTGAAAACCGGGCCAAGCAAGGGCAGCGCCAACTGCATCTCATGGAGCTTGTACAGCACCTTGGGATTGACTGCGGCAGCGGTAGAAACCAGGGCCACAATGACCAGTGGCAGGCTCAGGATAAGCCACCAAAAGCGCACAAAAACATCAGATACCGCGATCAGCAAACGGGTATGAAAGGGCAGCGTCTTGCCCATGCTGGCAATGAAAGTCACCAGTTGCGGGACCAGATAGACCATCAGGAAAAAAACTACGCCGCTGATCACGACAATCATGAAGGCGGGGTAGGTCAGCAGTTTTTTGATGGTGGCTGCCAACTCGTCCTGCCACTTCAGCGAGCGCACAATCTCTTTGAGCACGTCGGGCAGCTGCCCGGTCAGCTCGCCAGCGCGCACCAGGCTGACAATTGTCTGGCTGAAGACGCCCGGAAAACTCGCCACGGCCTCACTGAAAGTTGAGCCGACCTCAATTTTTTCGTACAAGCCGCCGGACAATTCGCGGATGGTCACCGCATCGGATTCGCGCCGCATGTCGCCCAGGCAGGACAGCAGGGGTACGCCGGCGCGCGACAGCATCTCGAGCTGAAAAAGAAAGTCGATCAGGTCGCGCCGGGTCATCTTAGTCAGGCTGCCCTTGCGCGAGGCCAGCAGCTTGGCCGAGACCAGCTGCAAACCCATGTTCCTCAGTTGCGCCTCGAGGTCGAGTTCATTGATGGCGTCGGCCTGCCCCTTGCTGATAGAGCCTGCCTCGTTGGCTGCCCGGTAACTAAATTGCGCCATCAGCGGCCCAACTCGGTGAGGTCAACCACCCGGCCGACCTCTTCGAGGGTTGTCACGCCCTCGCGTACCCGGCGCAGGCCGTCGGCGGCCATGGGCGTAAAGCCTCGGCTGTAAAGGTAGTCGGTCATCACTTTGATGCTCGCGCTCTGGGTCACCAAGTCGTCAAGCTGGGTATCGAATTTGAGCAACTCAACAATCGAGACCCGCCCCTTGTAACCCTGTTGATTGCACAGGCTGCAGCCGACCGGGCGGTAGATCACGCAGCCCGGGTGCTCCGCAAGGCCCAGCAATTTCGCCTCTGCCTCGCCCGGCGTGTCGGGCAGTTTGCAGGCCAGGCACAGCGTGCGGATCAGGCGTTGCGCCACGATGCCGATCACATTGCCGGCCAGGACATCGGGCTTGATGCCAAGGTCGATCAGCCGCGGGATGGAGCGAACCGCCGAGTTGGTGTGCAGGGTGGAGAAGACCTGATGCCCGGTCATGGCGGCCCGAAACGCCATTTCTGCCGTGTCTTTGTCGCGCACCTCGCCGACCAAAATAATGTCAGGGTCTTGGCGCATCATGGAGCGCACCCCTTCAGAAAAATTCATCTTCACGGCATCCGAGATCGAGGTCTGGCGGATCACCGGCATGGGGTATTCAACGGGGTCTTCCAGCGTCATGATGTTGACGCCCTCGTTGTTCAAATGCCCCAGTACTGAGTACAGCGTGGTGGTCTTGCCCGAGCCGGTCGGCCCGGTGACCAAAAGAATGCCTTCCGGTCGCGACAGCATGAGTTGCAAGAGGCTCAGGTTTGCCGCTGTCAGGCCCAGGCCCGTGATGGGCAGGATGCCGGTTCTGCGGTCCAAAATCCGCAGGACAAAATTCTCGCCATGAATGGTCGGCTGGGCCGCCGAGCGGAAGTCCACCGGTCGACCGGAAATGGACAGCGAGATTCGACCGTCCTGTGGCGCACGGGTTTCGGCGATGTTCATACCGGCAATGACTTTGAGGCGCACCACCATCGCCGGCCAATACCGGATGTGCAGCGCGCGGATTTGGCGCAGCACGCCGTCAATCCGGTAGCGGATGCGCAGAAACTGGTTTTCGGGCTCAAAGTGGATGTCGGAGGCGCCGCGCAGGGTCGCATCCGACAGCAGCGAGTCGACCAGGCGAACCACCGGGTGGCTGTATTGGCCGCCCTCAAAATCCTGTGCAATACCGCCGAGCTCGGCCTGCCCGGTCTCGAGCTCATGCAAGATGCCATCAATGGACAGCTCGTGCCCGTAATACTGCTCGATAGCTGCCTGTATTTCGCCACTGTTGGCCAGCCGCCAACTCGGGCGCAGCCCGTCCCCCAACATGGCCGTGACCTGGTCTGAGGCGACGATGTCATTCGGGTTGGCAATGGCGATGATGAGTTCATTGTCTTTGGCGACCAGGCTCACTGGAAACAGTCCATTGCGCTTGGCAACTGCTTTTGGAATGAGTGCCAGCGCAGCGGGGTCGGCCACGATGCCCTTCAGACTGATGGCGCGCTCACCGAGCTTTTGGGCCAGGGCGTCGCGCATGACCTCGGCGGTGGCAAAACCGAGCAGCAACAGCACTTCGCCCAGCGGTTTGCCGGTGCCGCCCTGCTCCAGCAGCGCAATGCGCAGCTGGTCTTGACTGAGCACGCCCAAGGCCACCAGTTGGTCCCCCAGGCGCACCGGCGAAGCGCCAGATACGCCGCTTGCCAGAGCTGCTGCCGGTACGGCGCTCATGACCGGGCCGGCTTTTTGCAGCCGGTGTGGGGATCGGGTTGACAGCAATTCATCTGGCCAGACCGCTCGGGTTTAATTTGTCGCAGGCGGGTTTGGTGAGCCGACCAGCCCCAGCTCCTGGAGCCGCTTTTGCACCACCGCATGGACCAGGCCGCTGGCAGCTGCGCCGCCGCCCTGCGTGGACAGTGACAGGGCGCGTTCGTAAAGCCTGCTGGCCGCAGCATAATTTTTGAGCCGGTCAAAGGCCACAGCCAGATTGAAGGCGTGCAATGCCACGCTGGGCTCCAGCACATGGGCACGTTGGAAAGCCATTTGGGCGTCAGCCAAGCGCCCCTGGCGCACCAGGCTGTGACCCAGCACCGACTGTGCCGCCGCTGCGGCGGGGTGCTGTTCGGCCAGGTTACGGGCGCCCACGGATGCGTCCTCGGTCTGGCTGCTGAGGCTTTGCATCAACAGGCCAGCCCGCGCGGTCGGGTTGCCAGGCTCTTGGCGCAGCACCTGTTTGTAGAAATCTCTGGCCCCCTCCCCGCGCCCCTCCTGATGGGCAATATAAGCCAGGCCCAGCAGCGCGTCGCGTTCCTCCGGGCTGGACTTGAGAACTTGTTTGTAGCCGGCTTCAGCGTCTGCCAGCCGACCCTGCATCAGCGCCGCATAGGCCAGCTCGAGCGGGCTTGCGCCATTGGGCGTCATGGCCAGCAAATTGGGTAGTTCAGTTGGCTTGGCAGCCGAGGCCGCCGCCCGTGCACGGGCGGCGGGCCGCGCTGTTGGTGTCGCGACCTCGGCTGTGCTTGGTGCTGTGTCCGTTGTCAGCCCGACGGCCGCACGTCTGCCCGCCTTGGCGACGGCGGGCACAGGCCGCGCGGCTGTCTTGGGCTTGGCGGGCATGGCAGCCAGCGGGTCACTCGCGGCTGCCACAGCGCTGGCGGGCGGCTCGGTAGACCCAACCATGGTTGCGACCGTGGTTGCCGGGGCTACAGTGGACGCTGGATTGACTACCAGTGGGGTGCTGGCAAGCGGCACCGGGCTGGCAGGTTGGCCCGGCAGCGCCAAGGGACCAAGCCAACCCAGCCATAACATCGTACCGCCCAGGCCGAGCAGGCCTGCCACCCCACCCAGCGCCAGCAGCCTTTGGCGCGAGGGACGCACCGCCAGGGTGCCTTGTTTGGCACGCATGATGTTTTGTGCCACTTTAAGCGGCTCGGCCGGTTTGGCCGCCGGCGCTGGGCTGACTGGTGTTGGTGTTGGTGTTGGGCTTGCGGGCGCAACAGGGTTCATGCTGGGCGGCTGGTCTGCGGCCACTGCCGCCTGTGCGGGCGGCTCCATGAACATGGGCTCAAGCCTCAGGCCGGACGCGGCGGGCTCGGCTGCTGCGAGCGTCAGCACCGGGGCGGCTTCTGGACTAGCCGCCTCCGGGGGCGGCTCAGGCGGCGGTGCTGCATGCTCCACTGGGGGCGGATTTGGCAAGATCTGCAGGGCGATGTTGGGCCAGCCGGTGGCCCGGGGGCTTGGTGCAGCAGCGTCGGCCGCTGCCCTGTCCTTGCTGGCTCGGTTCAGGGCGTCTAGCAACAGGCTCATGGCGCCCTTTTGGCCGGCGGCCAAGTGATCAAGCCCCCGCTGCGGCCCTCGTCGATGTTTGGGGACAGGCTGGCCCGGTAGTCACGAAAATCGCCACCCAGGCTGGCATCGGTCAGCACAGTGGGGCGCAAAAAAATCACCAACTCGGATTTTTTGCTTGCCTCATTGCGGTACTTGAACAGGTTACCAATGACGGGCAGCTTGCTCAGGCCGGGGATTTCGTCCGAGTTGTTGTCGCGGCTGTCCTGCATCAGGCCGCCCAGAATGGCAATGTCGCCAGACTGCACCCGCATCATGGATTCCATCTCGCGGGTCTGCACTTCGGGCACGCGGTTGGCCACCCCGGCTTTGGCCAGATCAGGGCTGGGGTCGGCTACATAGCCGGTGATACGGCTGATGGTGGGGCGCAGGTTGAGCGTGACCTCGTTGCCCTCGCTGATTTGCGGCACCACCGACATCAAAAAACCAATCGGCACGGTGGTTGCGGCAGTGGTGTAGGTGGCCGCGGTGGCGGGCGTGGTGGTGGTTGCGGCCGTGCCGGGGGTGACGGTCAGGGTGAAATAAACCTTGTTGTCGACCACCTTCAGCACGCTGCTTTGGTTGTTGAGCACCGAGATTTTGGGGCTGGAGAGAACCCGCAGGGTGCCAAACGATTCGAGCATTCGCAGCATGGCACTCAGGTCAGCATCGCCATTCCAGAGGCGGAATTGTTTGAAGGTAAATTCAGCCATCGAGCTCACAGCATTACCCTGGGAGATGGACAGGGCTGAGCCCGCATTGGCGCCACCGGTTTGCAGGACAGACCAGTTGATGCCTTGCTGGAACTGGCTGGAGAGATCGACTTCGACGATGGTGGCTTCAAGCAACACTTGACGGCGTGCCGAACTGAGCACGCGCTCAAGAAACTCGCGCACCTTGCCATGCTGGCTCTGAGTGGCGCGCACACTGATGTTGCCGGTTTCCGGGTTGGCAATTACGGATGCGGCTTCCCGGAAAATACTTTTCGGGGCTGGCGTTGCCTGGGCTGGTGCTGAAGGTGCGGCCGCGATGGCGGCTATGGCCGAGGCGGCGGCCAGGGTCGGGCTGCCCGCTGGCGCGGCGGCTGGCGCGGCCGGCCGTGCTGCGGGGGCACTCGGTGCCGCGGCAGTTGCAGGGCCGGCCCCGGCCTCGGAGACGGTTTTGTCGGTTTCGCGCAGCAGGTCAGCCAGGTTGGCTTGCAATGTGGCCCAAAAGCGGTTTGAAGACACATTGCTGATGCTGGTGCTTGAGGTGCTGCCACCACCGACCGAGCTGCTTGAGCCGATCGACGATGTGGTTTCCCGCGCGATGTTGGGGTAATCGATCCGGTAATTTTTCAGGTAGGGCGAATCGGGTTGGATCGACAGGTTTTTGCCGTTGATGTCGTAGCGCAGGTCGACCTGGCGCGCAACCCGGTCCAATATCTCCACCAGGGTCTGGTCACTGACATTCATGGTCACCATGCCGGTGATGGCGGGGTGAATGTCGATGTTGAGTTTGGCATCTCGCGCCAGGGCAAACAGCAGGTCTTGCACCGGCACGTCGCGCATGACGACGCTGTAGAGTTCTTGGCGCGTGCTGGGCCGGGGTGGCGGGGGGCTGGGCGGGGCGACTGCGAATTCAGGCGGTGGGCCTGCCACCAGGGGCCCTGGTGTCAGGTGTTGCTTGGACGGCTGCATCTGCGTGGGACCTGCACAGCCTGCCAACCAGAAACAACAAAGCAGGGCAGGCAAGCACCCGGCATATCGGCCGCACACGCGATCGATGTCGCAAGACCCGAAAAATCGGTTCACCAAACGCCCTCCCTGACCCAAAATTATCTTTGTGAAGACATTCTACTGGTGCTGGGCGCGCTGCTTTCTGCCATGAAGCGGGCAATTAACCGGGGAAAGCCCCGGCTTTAGGGGGATCGATCGGCTTTTTTGGGTGGAGCCGCCAGGCTCGACTCAAAACGCAAATGAGGCGAGCCCGCGGGCTGCGACTGCTCAAGTACGGCGTTTGTCGTAGCCGCTGCGCCAGCGCCACGGACCCACGGCGCCCCAAGGGCTGCCCACACCACCAAAGCGCCCAGGGCGGCAGCGCCCAGGCAGGCCGCGATCATTTGCCAGGGCAGGCTGCGCCAGGGCTGCAGGCGCTTTCTGGCGACGCCCAGTTGACCGCTTGGCAACTCCCTGGCCGCAATGCTGACCTGCGACTCATCGACTTCTTGTTTGCCCTGGGCATAGGCAGCCAGCAGGGCCTTGTCGGCCAACAGGTTGATGCGCCGGGCTCGCCCGTCCGATACCTTGACAAGCTGCGCCAGGGCCGGCAGCGAAAACAGTCGGGCACTGCTCCAGCCGGCCACACGCAGGCGGTGGTCGATGTAGGCCCCGATCTCATCAGCGTGCAGGCGCTGAAGGTCGAAGCGGTGAATCACCCGGTCTCTGAGCTGGCGCAAGCGGGGCTGGGCGAGCAGGTCGTCGAGCTCGGGTTGGCCAAACAACATGATGTTGACCAGTTTGTGCTGTGCGCTCTCGATATTTGAAAGCAGGCGCACTTCTTCGATGGATTCAATCGGCATGGTGTGTGCCTCATCAATCACGAGAAGCACACGTTGGCCGGCAGCATGGCGGCGCAGCAGTTCCTGCTGCAAGGCTGCAAGCTTGCCTTCCCTGGAGGCGAGCAGGTCCGGCAAACCCAGATCGCGTGATATGGCCTCGATGATTTCGTCCCGATTAAAACAGGGGTTTGCCAAGTAAACCGTGCTCAAGGCCGAGGGAAGCTGGGCCATCATCAGGCGGGCCAGCAGCGTCTTGCCGCTGCCAACCTCAGCCACCACCGTGCTGATGCCCTCGTCATGCGTGGCCACATGCACCAGCGCCCCCAAAATAGGTCCCCGCTGCCCCCCGGAAAAAAAGAAATCCGGGTCTGGCGTGATTTGAAACGGGGACTTTTTCAGGCCGAAGTGGTCTAGGTACAAAGTCGACATACAACGAGTGTACCGGCCGACCTTCAAGCTAAATCAATGGGATGGACGCTCCCACCTTAAACGGCATCGAAACATGCCAAAGTGGAGTTGTTAACCAACGACTTAAACAAATAGGAGCGTCCGATATGAAGATTACTACATTAGGAATTGATCTGGCAGTGCTAAGTTCTCGCTGCCATTAACTCGGTTTCTTTGATCAGCCGCAGGTTTGACAATTCCGTTGCCAAGCCAATCCAGCGCTCCATCAGGAGCTTCATGCGCTCGCAGTTCTTGAGTTGCTTGCGCACCGCGGGCAAGCCCTCCTTTTTCACGAACTTGCTGCTGCTTTTTCCCTTGCGGGTGTAGCTCACACGTATGACAGCATGAGAGTTGCCGGCGAACTTGGCACTGTCCAGTACCTAATGAGAATCGACAATCGACATGAATAAAGGGGGATTTACCAATGAAAAAGACCTCCGAGTATCCCTACTTGGAGGCCCTTAAACTATCAAATGGTGCCGATTATCGGATTCGAACTGATGACCTACCGCTTACAAGGCGGTTGCTCTACCAACTGAGCTAAATCGGCTTCCTCAATATTTTAGCCACACCCCTGGAGAAATTAGGTGGGCCAAGAATTATTTAACCCGCTTTAAGCTCGGCCGTGGTCCGTTGGCTGTGGGGCTTGGCGGCTCGGGTTGATCTGCGGATGTGTTGCTGCGTCGTTCGGGGTCGACGCTGGCCAGGCTAACGACCCGCGGCTCTGCGTCAGTTGAGGCGGTGCTTTGCCCGGCGGCGGCGCGTTGCATATTGGCCAAGCGGCCTGTCAGGATGTTGGTGGCCTTGGGCGATACCCGCGGGAAGGCCATGCCTTGACCATTCTCGCGGGCAAAAATCGCCATCACCTGGCTCAATGGCACCATGATGTCCCGGGGTGTCCCTGCAAAGCGGGCTTTGAACTCAATGAACTCGTTACCGAGTTTGAGGGAGCTGGTTGCATCAAAACTGACATTTAAGACGATCTCGCCGTCTTTCACATGCTCGCGCGGCACCTGCACGCTGTCATCGACCGCCACAGCGATGTAAGGCGTAAAGCCATTGTCGGTACACCATTCGTAGAGCGCCCGAATCAGGTAAGGACGGGTCGAGGAACTGTCAGGCGCTTCGATCATGGTGGCAACCGCCGCAGCTTACTTACGCATCACTTTTTCCGACGGTGTCAGCGCCTCGATGTAGGCGGGCCGAGAAAAAATACGCTCTGCGTATTTGAGCAGCGGCGCCGCGTTTTTACTCAGGTCAATACCGTAGTAATCGAGTCGCCACAGCAGTGGCGCTATCGCCACATCAAGCATCGAGAAGCCGTCGCCCAGCATGTACTTGTTTTTCAGGAACACCGGGGCGAGTTGGGTAAGGCGGTCACGCACATGAGCACGGGCTTTCTCCAGCACTTTTTCGTTGCTCTTGGCGCCACGAGATTCCAGAGTGGCGACATGAACAAACAGCTCTTTTTCAAAGTTCAGCAGAAACAAACGCACCCGGGCCCGATCGACCGGGTCGCCCGGCATCAGCTGGGGATGTGGAAAGCGCTCATCAATGTACTCATTGATGATGTTTGACTCGTACAGGATCAAGTCGCGCTCAACCAAAATCGGGACTTGCCCATAGGGATTCATGACGTTGATGTCTTCGGGCTTGTTGTACAGGTCCACATCGCGGATTTCGAAATCCATGCCCTTCTCGAACAAGACAAAGCGGCAGCGATGGGAAAAGGGGCAGGTCGTACCCGAATACAGCACCATCATGGCAAAGACTCCTAAAAATCAAAAAGAGTGGGCTGCTCTAGGCAAACCCACTCCGAGGTGCTCTGGCTGCCAAACGTGCAGGCCAGAGCGCATGGTTCGTCTTACTTAACGTCTTTCCAGTACGCAGCGTTCAGCCGCCAGGCAAACAGCGTAAAAACTCCCAAGAAGAGCAACACCCAAACGCCAACACGCACACGGGTGTTTTGGCCGGGCTCACCCATCCACTGCAGGTAATTGACCAGGTCACCCACTGCCTCGTCATACTGCAGAGGCGTCATGCTGCCGGGCTTGACCTGCTCCCAGCCCTTGAAGACCTGCACGTCATGCCCGTGCTCTTTCATTGTTGCAAAGACCGGGTTGCGCTCGCCTTGCAACTCCCAAAGCACATGGGGCATAGCGACATTGGGATAGGCCAGGTTGTTCCAGCCTGTGGGTTTGCCCGGATCTGGGTAAAAGGTGCGCATGTAGGTGTAGAGGTAGTCTGCCCCCGAGCCGCCCGGGCCGGCCCGCGAGCGGGCGATGACGCTGAGGTCTGGCGGGTTGGCGCCAAACCAGCCCTTGGCCTGTTGCGGGTCCATGGCGACCTTCATGGTGTCCCCCACCTTGGCGCTGGTGAACAGCAACTGGTCCTTGATTTGCGCTTCGGTCAAGCCGATGTCTTGCAGGCGGTTGTAGCGCATGAACGCTGCCGCATGACAGTTCAAGCAGTAATTGGCGAAAACCTTGGCGCCATTTTGCAGGGCTGCCATGTCGTTGGTCTTGTTGGGCGCTTTGTCCCATGCGATACCACCGCCGCTGGCCTGCACGGGGCCACTCAGGCCAACGGCCAGCAGGATGGCAAGGCTAATTTTTTTTACTGATTCCATGGTTATTGACATGTGCGTGTCCGGTTTCAATGCGCGGTGAAGGTGACACGATCAGGCACCGGCTTGGGCTCACCCAAACGGCTCCACCAAGGCATCAGGAGAAAAAAGCCGAAATAAAACAGGGTTCCGATTTGCGACACCCGCCCGCCAATGTCGGACGGTGGCAACATACCCAGGTAGCCCAAAACCAAAAAATCGAAAACGAACAAGGCATAAACGTATTTGTGCCAGGACGGGCGGTAGCGGATCGACTTGACCGGGCTGTTGTCCAACCATGGCAAGAAGAACAGGATCATGACGCCACCGCCCATGGCAACAACGCCCCAAAATTTAGCATCAATGCTGCGCATCATGGCGACCAAACCCAGCGCTCCAACCAACACCAGGGCCTTGAACAGGCCCGGCATACGAATGCGGGTTAGAACCAAAAAGGCACCAACGAGCACGCAGGCCATCAGGGCGTACATCATCTCGTCGGTCACGGCCCGCAACATCGAGTAGTAAGGGGTGAAATACCAGACCGGCGCTATGTGCAGCGGCGTCTTGAAAGGGTCTGCCGGAATGAAGTTGTTGTATTCGAGAAAGTAGCCACCCAGTTCAGGGGCGAAGAAAACAATGGCGGTGAAAACCATCAAGAAAACACTGACCGCAAAGATATCGTGAACCGTGTAGTACGGGTGGAAGGGAATGCCGTCCAGCGGCCGGCCCTTGGCATCTTTCTTGGCTTTGATCTCAACCCCGTCGGGGTTGTTGGAGCCAACCTCGTGCAGGGCAATGATGTGCGCCACAACCAAGCCCAGCAAAACCAGAGGCACGGCGATCACATGGAAACTAAAAAATCGGTTCAGCGTGGCGTCGCCCACCACAAAATCGCCACGAATCAGCAACGCCAGGTCGGGCCCGATGAAGGGGATGGCAGAAAACAGGTTGACGATCACCTGAGCGCCCCAGTAACTCATTTGCCCCCAGGGCAGCAAATAGCCCATGAAAGCCTCAGCCATCAGAACCAAAAAGATACCGCAGCCAAACAGCCAGATCAGCTCACGCGGTTTGCGGTAGCTGCCGTAAATCAGGCCGCGAAACATGTGCATGTAAACCACCACAAAGAAGGCCGAGGCGCCGGTGGAGTGCATGTACCGGATGAGCCAGCCCCAGGGCACGTCTCGCATGATGTACTCTACCGAGCCAAAGGCCAACGCCGCGTCGGGCTTGTAGTGCATGGTCAAAAATATGCCGGTAACAATTTGTATCACCAGCACCAGCACCGCCAAGCCGCCAAAAATATAGAAGAAGTTGAAGTTTTTCGGCGCGTAATACTCACTCATGTGCTCTTTGAAGAGCTTGGATGCCGGAAACCGGTTATCAACCCAGTTCAGCAGTTTGTCTGCGGCGGGCGCGTTTGGGGAAATTTCGTGGTACTCAGCCATGATGGTTGTCCTTAGGCTTTCCGGTCTTCGCCGATGAGTAAACGGGTGTCAGAGAGGTAGACATGCGGTGGCACTTCCAAGTTGTCTGGCGCGGGTTTATTTTTGTAAACACGCCCGGCCATGTCGAATGTTGAACCATGGCAAGGGCAGAAAAAACCACCCTGCCAGTCATCGGGTAGCGAGGGCTGGGCGCCCGTCTGGAACTTGTCAGAAGGAGAGCAGCCCAGGTGGGTACAAATGCCCACCGCCACCATGTACTCGGGCTTGATGGATCGGGTTGCGTTGCGGGCGTAGGCGGGGGCCTGCTCCTCGGGTTTGCGGGCTGATTTGGGATCTGCCAGTTGCCCATCGAGCTTGGGCAAGACTGCGAGTTGCTCGGGGGTTCGCCGGACAATCCAGACCGGCTTTCCGCGCCACTCGACCGTCATTTTTTCACCCGGCTTGAGGCCGGAGATGTCTGCTTCGACCGCTGCACCAGCGGCTTTAGCTCGCTCCGAGGGCTTAAAACTACTGGCAAAAGGCACGACGACCGCCAGGCCGCCGACCGCGCCAGCACAACTCGATGCGATCAGCCAGGTACGTTTGCTGGCGTCCATCTGTGCAGGCTTTAAAAAGCTCTCGCTCATGGGTATCCTCAATGAAAAACAGTGCCTAGGGTAAGCCCTCGATTGTAACTGAGGGCTTTTGCATGCCTCAGACCGAGCGGTCGACGTAGCCACTCAAGCCGGCTGGGCATCGATGAAGTCCGGGCGTGTCGATCGGCTGAGCTGACGCGCCATCCGAATGGCAGCAACTAGGCTGGCTGGATCGGCACGGTTGCTGCCTGCGATGTCAAAAGCGGTGCCGTGGTCCGGGCTGGTGCGAACCAAAGGCAGGCCCAGGGTGACATTGACGCCCTGCTCAAAGCCCAGGTATTTCACCGGAATCAGGCCTTGATCATGGTACATCGCCACCACCACATCGAACTCGCCGACGCGGCTGGCCGTAGTCCGGGCCCGCATGAACACCGTGTCAGGCGCAAACGGGCCGCGAACCTGCAGGCCCTGCTGCTGCGCCCACGCCACCGCTGGCCCGATGATGTCGAGCTCTTCGCGACCAAACAAGCCGCCCTCGCCGGCATGCGGGTTCAGGCCGGCCACGGCAATGCGGGGCGGGCGACCCAACAGCAGCGTCAAAGCCCTGTGAGTGATTTGGAGGGTCTCGAGCAGCCCCTCAAAGCTGACTGCATCCAAGGCCTGGCGCAGCGGCAGATGAATGCTCACCAGCACAACGCGCAACTCCTGGTTGGCCAGCATCATGCGTACTGGCAACTCAGCAACCGAACGCCCCTGGTGCGCAGCCGCCAGGGCTTGCAGCATCTCGGTGTGGCCCGGGTAAGCGTTGTGGGGCGGTCCGGCCAATGCCAGTGCCGCTTTGTGCAATGGAGCGGTCACCAGTGCGGCAATTTCACCGCGCAGGGCAGCCTTGGCCGCCCAGGCCACGCATTGCCCGGCCTGGCGCCCGGCACTGGCAGACACCTGACCCTGCAGCACCAAAGGCGCCGCTTCGACCACCTGCAGTACCGGCAAGCAGCGCGGCGGCAAATCCAGTGCCTGGCCCGGCAGCGCCAGCAGGGCCACCGGCAAAACCGGCGCACCCCTGGCCACCTGTTCAGCGGCGCGGCGCAGCGCGGCCGTGTCGCCTGCAACAAAACAGCCGCGGGTCACGTCCGGGGCATCGCGAAAGGCCCGGGCGATGATCTCGGGGCCTATGCCAGCTGGATCGCCCATGGTGATGGCAATTGGTCCGTGTATTTGGGATTGCATGGCAGGCTGCCGTTGGCTCACGCCGGGTTGTCGATGTCAATGAATTGATGCACAAGGCCGAACTGGGATGCCAGGCGCGCACCCAGGGCAGGCGCGCCATAACGCTCGGTAGCATGGTGGCCGCAGGCCAAGTAGGCGACGCCGCTTTCCCGGGCTAGATGCGCCTGCGGCTCCGAGATCTCCCCAGTGAGGTAGGCCTGGGCACCGGCGGCAATGGCTGCCTCGAAGTGGCCCTGCGCGCCGCCGCTGCACCAGGCAATTCTGTGCACCGGCTCAGACACCGGGCCGACCAGGGTTACCGACCGATTCAGCCGGGATTCAACATGCTGTGCCAGAGCACGGGCGTCAGCAAATCCATCAGCCCCAACCCGAGTGCCCAAAAACCCCAGCTCCTGCTCACCAAAGCGCGTCTGGGCTGCCAGGCCGAGGTGGCGACCGAGCTGTGCGTTGTTGCCCAGTTCCGGGTGCGCATCCAGCGGCAGGTGGTAGGCAATCAGGTTGATATTGTGAGCCAGCAGCAAGCTCAGGCGCTGCTTCAACCAGCCTGTGATGCGGCCATCCTGCCCCCGCCAAAACAAGCCGTGATGCACCAAGAGGGTATCTGCCTGCACCGCCACTGCGGCCTCGATCAAGGCCAAACTGGCGGTGACGCCTGAGACCAGGCTGTGCACTCTGGGCGCGCCCTCAACTTGCAGCCCGTTCGGGCAGTAGTCCTTGAAGCGCGCAGCCTGCAGCAAATTCTCCAGCGTCTGCATCAATTGGCTGCGGTCTGTCATGGTGCGAAATTAGTGGGCTGGTCGGTTGCCGGGCGGTCGGGCCGACGGGCTCAAGGGATTGTCGGCGAGTTTTGACTTGGCCGGAATCGACCCGGCCATCTTGGTGCCGCGGCTGAGCAGTCCGCAGGTACTTTGACCGCTCAATGCCGGTTGACACCCCGCGAAGCCTACAATTTACACGCTTGGTAACGAACCAAGAAGCCAACGCACCAAGCCCGAGTCCCCGGCATCTACCCTTCAAAGCCTTCATGAAACGCCTTTGGTTGTTGTTTTCCCAAGCTGTCACCCTGCTGCTGGCGGTCGCCTTTGTGCTAGCCACGCTCAAGCCGGAGTGGCTGGGTCAGCGTGCGCTGCGTTATGGCGCTTTGACCGTACTGGAAGCGCCGGCAGCGGCGCCGGGCGCTGTGCCGCCTGGCAGTTTTCGCCTGGCGGCACAAACGGCTTCAGCGGCAGTGGTCAGTATCAACACCAGCAAGGCCGCCCGGCGCCACCCGAACAGCGAAGACCCCTGGTTCAAGTTTTTTTTCGGTGACCAAAACAAGGAGCCGCAAGCCGGGCTTGGCAGCGGGGTGATCGTCAGCGCCAACGGGTTAATCCTGACCAACAACCATGTGGTCGACAGCGCCGAGGAGATCGAGGTCGTCCTCAACGACGGCCGGCACGCCCGGGCCAAGATCATTGGTACCGACCCCGATACCGACCTGGCCCTGCTGCAAATCGATCTGGATCGGCTACCTGTGATCGTGCTGGGCAATTCCGATGCCCTGCAAGTGGGTGACCAGGTGCTGGCCATTGGCAACCCCTTTGGCGTGGGCCAAACTGTCACCGGCGGCATCATCAGCGCACTGGGGCGCAACCAGCTCGGCATCAACACCTTTGAAAACTTTATTCAGACAGACGCCGCCATCAACCCAGGTAATTCGGGTGGCGCCCTGGTTGACACCCTGGGCCACCTGATGGGCATCAACACCGCGATTTATTCGCGCTCGGGTGGCAACATGGGCATCGGTTTTGCTATTCCCGTGACAACCGCCAAAACTGTGATGCAGGACATTCTGAAAGACGGGCAGGTGACGCGCGGCTGGATTGGCGTCGAGCCCAATGAATTGTCCGCCGATTTAGCAGAAACTTTTGGCATCAAAAACCGCACCGGAGTGATCATCACCGGCGTACTGCAAAACGGCCCCGCCGCGCAGGCAGGCATCAGACCAGGCGATGTGGTGACTGCTGTGGCGGGTCAATCGGTGAGCAATGTGGCTGAGCTACTGTCGCGGGTGTCGGCCCTCAAGCCCGGCAAGCCGGCGGCTTTGAGCCTGTCGCGGCGCGACCAACAATTTGATTTGATGGTAGCCCCCGGCGTTCGACCTAAACCGCGACCCCGGCCGCCTTGAGGCCCACCAAATAATAAGGTGTGCATTGGGCCGTCGGATTCGGGATGGGATGCCAAGCTTGAGGAGCGCCATGTGGCCAAGCAATGCGTCTTCGCGCTGCCCATGCTCGCTCGGGCTTACGGTTTTACCGCCTCCGCGCTGTCGGTCGGCGCCTGCGTGTGTTTGATGAAGACTTGCGCTGCCCAGATGCCGACTTCGTAAAGCAGGCACATTGGGATCGCCAGCGCCAATTGGGACACCACATCGGGCGGCGTCACGATGGCCGCGATGATGAAGGCCAGCACCACGAAATAACCTCGAAAGTCTTTGAGTTTTTGCACCGACACAATACCCATGCGGGCTAACACGACCACCACGATGGGCACTTCAAAGGCCAGGCCAAAGGCAATAAACATGGTCAACACAAAGCTCAGGTAGGCCTCAATATCCGGGGTGGCCGCGATGCTCTTGGGCGCAAAGCTCTGGATGAAGCTGAACACCTGGCCGAAGACAAAGAAGTAACAAAAAGCCACCCCCACGAAAAACAACAGGGTGCTTGACACCACCAAGGGCATCACCAATTTTTTCTCGTGCGAATACAGGCCGGGCGCCACAAACGCCCAGACCTGCCACAGCACTACCGGCAGGGCCAGCAAAAAAGCCGCCATCATCAACACCTTGAGTGGCACCATGAAAGGGGATATCACCGAGGTTGCTATCAAGGTGGCGCCCTTGGGGAGGTGTGCCACCAGTGGCGCAGCCAGCAGGTCGTAAAGCGCGGCTGGGCCGGGGAAAAGTGCCAGTACCAGCGCAACCACGCCAATGGCGGCTATGGCCTTGATCAGCCGGTCACGCAACTCGACCAGATGCTGAACAAAAGGCTGTTCGGTGCCTTCGAGCTCGTCTTTTTTGGCAGAGGAATCACTCATCAGCTGAGCTTTTGCGGGCGGAAACGTGCCACTCTGGCAGCACCAGACAAGGCCCGCGTGCGAATGCCCGAGCGGGCTTTGTACCAAACCGGCGTGGCACCCTGCTTGACCCGCCACTTTTTGCCAGGGTGCCGGTAGCTCGGGTGCGACACGCTGGGCTCAAGCGGCACCGGGTTCGCGGTGTCGATGGCTTCGGCCCAGGTTTTTTCGAAATCAGCGGTCTGGGTCTGAATAGCTCCACTGACTTCTTTGGACGCATGCTCGACAGTTTCTTTCATTTTTTTGAACTCTTCGAGGTCAATCGAGCGGCTAACCTCGGCCCGGACATCGGCCACGTAGCGCTGCGCCTTACCCAGAAGGTTGCCAACGGTGCGGGCCACTCGGGGTAATTTTTCGGGCCCTATCACGATGAGGGCCACGACGCCAATCAGGGCGATTTTCGAAATGCCCAGGTCAATCATGGCGGGGCAGGCCTTGGCCGGGCATCAGGATTTTTGACGGGCTTCGACGTCAATGGTTGTTTTGTCTGCCGCTGTGCTGGCCGTGCTGGCTGGTGCAGCGCCGCCGCCCGGTGCGGCAGCGGCGGTTACCTGGGCTGGCGCTGCGCCAGATTTATCATCCGCGGCGGCCCCGCCTTCCTTCATGCCGTCTTTGAAGCCCTTCACAGCGCCGCCCAGGTCACCACCCAGGCTCCGGAGTTTTTTGGTACCAAACACCATCACAACGATGAGCAGCACGATGAGCCAGTGCCAAATGGAAAAAGAACCCATGAATTTCTCCTAAGAAGTAACCTTATTTTAGTCGGCGCCAGAGACCCGCTTTGAGCGCCAGGTATTCAGGCGCTGAGGCATACCGGATCAGCCCCGGTGCCAAGGCCTGGGGCCACCCATGACATGAAAGTGCAGGTGGTGGACTTCCTGCCCGCCCTCAGCCCCGGTATTACTCAAGAGCCTGAACCCTCCCTGTGGATATGGGTTGCACCCCTCTTGCAAGGCCAGGCGTGGCGCCAGGGTCATGATGCGCCCAAGCAGCGTCGCATGCTCGGGCCCGACCTGCGCCAGCGAGGCAATATGAATTTTTGGGATGATCAGAAAATGCACCGGCGCCCAGGGGTGAATGTCGTGGAAGGCGAGTATGTCCTCGTCCTCATGAACTTTTTTGCAGGGGATCAGGCCGGCCACGATCTTGCAAAACAGGCAATTGGGGTCGTGTGTCATGGTGTTGCAATCCAAGTGGGGGTTCAGTGCTTGGCGCGGTCTTCGTCGTCGGACCTTTGGTGCGCCTTGCGCAGGGCTTTTTCTTCCAGCCCGCTGGTATCGGCTCGCCGCGCCAACTCAGCCAGCACCTGCGCCGGGTTGAGGCCGTAATGGGCCAGCGCAATCAGGCAATGAAACCAGAGGTCGGCCACTTCGGCGACGATGGCCGCGGTATCAGCCCCATGGTCAGCATCCTTGGCGGCCATCACCACTTCGGTGGCTTCTTCGCCGATTTTTTTCAGAAAGGCGTCTGGCCCCTGGGCCAGTAGACGCGCCACATAGCTGGTGGCAGGGTCGCCGCCGCGCTGCGGCAAACGGCTGTCGATCACACGCGAGAGGCGGTCTAGGGTGTCGGTTGTTGTAGGCTGGGCTGTCATGGCGGGCTATTTGCACATGCTTTTCGGGTCCTTCAAGACCGGGTCTCGAACCTGCCAGACGCCGTCCACATAGACATTGAAAAAACAACTGTGGCGTCCGGTGTGGCAGGCGATGCCGGGCAGGTGACCGAGCTGACTGACTTTGAGCAAAATCACGTCTTGATCGCAGTCGATGCGGATTTCGTGCACGGTCTGCACATGGCCGGATTCCTCCCCCTTGAACCACAGCTTGGCGCGCGAACGACTGTAGTACACCGCCCGCCCGCTGTCAGCCGTAGCCTGCAAGGCGGCCCGGTTCATCCAGGCAAACATCAGCACATCGCCGCTGCCTGCCTCCTGCGCGATCACGGGCACCAGGCCCTGTGCGTCCCATTTAATGTCATCAAGCCAGTTCATGGCTGAATTGTCGACGTTTTTGCGCCCTCAGCCAGTTGACTGGTTCAGGCTGATCGGCTCAGACCTTTAGCCGGAGCCCGAGGCGCAGACAGCAGGTCTCAGGGCCGCACTGCGATGCCCTGCTTGGCCAGGTGTGCCTTGGCCTGGCCGAGGGTGAACTCACCAAAGTGAAAAATGCTGGCCGCCAGCACGGCGTCGGCGCCGCCAATTTGAATGCCCTCTGCGAGATGGGTCAAACTGCCCACGCCGCCCGAGGCGATCACCGGCAGGTCCACAGCATCACTGACAGCCCGGGTCAGGGCCAGGTCAAAGCCAGATTTAGTGCCATCGCGGTCCATGCTGGTCAGCAGGATCTCACCGGCACCATATTCGGCCATTTGGCAGGCCCAGGCAACAGCGTCCAGGCCGGTGTTGGTACGGCCCCCGTGGCTGTAGACGTTCCAGCCCGGGCCACGTGCCAACAACTCGTGGCCAACCCGCTGCTTGGCATCAATCGCCACCACGATGCACTGGGCGCCGTAGCGCTGTGAGGCCTCCTGTATGAGTTGCGGGCGATTGATGGCGGCGGAGTTGAAACTGGTCTTGTCAGCACCGGCATTGAGCAGGCGGCGCACATCGTCGACCGAGCGCACACCGCCACCCACGGTCAAGGGGATGAATACCTGGGAGGCCACCGACTCGATGATGTGCAAAATCAGGTCGCGCCCGTCGCTGGTGGCGGTGATGTCGAGAAAGGTGAGCTCGTCGGCGCCCTGCTCGTTGTAGCGCGCTGCAATTTCAACCGGGTCACCGGCATCGCGCAAGGCCTGGAAATTGACACCTTTAACGACCCGCCCACCCGTCACGTCCAGACAGGGAATGATGCGTTTGGCCAGCACGCGTCAGCCGTTGAGCTCGTCAGCACGGCTTTGCGCCGCGGCAAAATCCAGATCGCCACTGTAAATGGCGCGGCCGCAGATCACGCCCTCCACGCCCTCATCCTCCACCTCGCACAGCGCTTCGATGTCGGCCAAATTGCTCAGGCCGCCCGAGGCGATGACCGGGATGGTCAGGGCCTGCGCCAGTTTGACCGTGGCGTCGATGTTGATGCCGGTCAGCATACCGTCGCGGCCGATGTCGGTGTAAACAATGGATTCGACCCCGTAGTCCTCAAACTTTTTACCGAGGTCCACCACGTCATGGCGCGTCAGCTTGCTCCAGCCATCGGTGGCCACCTTGCCATCCCGCGCATCCAAGCCGACGATGATGTGACCGCCAAAGGCAGTGCAGGCGTCCTGCAAAAAACCGGGGTTCTTGACCGCTGCGGTGCCGATGATCACGTAGCGCAAACCGGCATCGAGGTAGCGCTCGATGGTGTCCAGATCGCGGATACCGCCGCCGAGCTGCACATCGACCTCACTGCCCACCTCGCGCAGGATTTTACGGATGGCCAGCTCGTTTTTAGGGTGGCCGGCAAAGGCGCCGTTCAGGTCCACCAGATGCAAGCGCCGCGCGCCCTTGCTCACCCAGCTGCGCGCCATCACGGCCGGGTCTTCACCAAAGGTGGTCGCTTGCGCCATGTCGCCTTGCTTGAGGCGTACACAGTGGCCGTCCTTGAGATCGATCGCGGGAATTAAAAGCATGGTGCTTCAGCAGGGTGGGGGGACAGGCCGGAACTACACAGCCGCACCAGAAACGCCCTCAGGGGCACCAGTGCAGGAAGTTACGATAAAGGGACAGGCCGTGAGAGGCACTTTTTTCAGGGTGGAATTGCGTCGCGAAAATATTATCACGCGCAATTGCGGCGGCAAACGGGCCGCCGTAGTCGGTCTGGCCCACAGTGTGGCGCGCATCAGACGGTTCGGCGTAGAAACTGTGGACAAAATAGAAATAGCTGTCGTCCGGCACCTCACCCCAGACCGGGTGCACAGCGCCTGTGGTGCCGGCGCGGCGCACCTGGTTCCAGCCCATTTGCGGCACCTTGTAGCGGCTGCCGTCAGGCTGCAGCCTGCCATGCAGCTCAAACTTGCGCACCCTACCCGGAATCAGGCCCAGCCCCGGCGTGTCGCCCTCGGCGCTATGGTCCAGCAGCATCTGCATGCCGACACAGACGCCAAACAGCGGTTTGCTCGCCGCCGCCTCAAGCACCGCGTCCAGCAGGCCCGACACGCGCAACTCATGCATGCAGTCCGGCATGGCGCCCTGGCCGGGCAAGACCACGCGCTCGGCGGCGCGCACCTCGTTGGGCCGGCTGGTCACCAGCACATGGTGGCCGGTGTCGGCGGCGACCGCCCGCACCGCCTGCGACACCGAGCGCAGGTTGCCCATGCCGTAGTCGACCACCGCCACTGTGCTCAAAGGCTGCCCTTGGTGGAGGGGATGGCGGTGGGCGCACGCGAATCGCGCTCCAGCGCCATGCGCAGCGCCCGGGCAAAGGCCTTGAACACAGTCTCGGCCTGGTGGTGCGCGTTCTCGCCGCGCAGGTTGTCGATATGCAGAGTGACAAAAGCGTGGTTGACAAACCCCTGGAAGAATTCGTGCGCCAACTGGCTGTCAAAGGTGCCGATCATGCCGCTCTTAAACGGCACATTCATCACCAGCCCCGGCCGCCCGGAAAAATCGACCACCACGCGCGACAGCGCCTCGTCCAGCGGCACATAGGCATGGCCGTAACGGCGGATGCCCGCCTTGTCGCCCACAGCCAGGTGCACCGCCTGGCCCAGCGTGATGCCGACATCTTCTACCGTGTGGTGGCCGTCAATGTGCAGGTCGCCCTTGGCCTCGATGTCGAGGTCAATCAGCCCGTGCCGTGCGATCTGGTCAAGCATGTGGTCAAAAAAACCAATGCCGGTGTGCAGCCGCGCCAGCCCCGTGCCATCTAGGTTGACCCGCACCGTGATCTTGGTCTCGGCCGTGATGCGGGAAACCTCAGCGGTACGGGGTGCGGCGAGGTCGGACAATGAGATGCTGGTCATAGGGATTCCTGCAGGGCGGTGAGCAATAAGCGGTTTTCGTCAGCGGTGCCCACTGTCAGGCGCAGGCAGTTGGCTAAGAGCGGGTGCAGGGACGATACATTCTTGACCAGCACCTTGCGTTGTCTCAGTCCGTTAAAGCTACGCTGCGCGTCAGGCACCCGCAGCAGAATCATGTTGGCGTCGCTGGGGTAGGCGCGAACTCCGGGGAAATCAGCCAGAGCTTCAAAAAGCACAGCACGTTGTTCGCGTATTTCCAGGGCCTGCGCCGCAAAAACCGCCTCATGCTCGAGCGCGAACAGGGCGCACTCGCAGTTCAACACACTCACGTTATAGGGCGGGCGCACCTTGTCCACCTGCTCGATCAGCGCCTGGGGCCCCATCAGGTAGCCCAGCCGCACGCCGGCCAGCCCAAACTTGGACAGGGTGCGCATCAGCAGGACATGGCCATGCCGGCCCATGCGGTCAATGTAACTTTTGCTGGCAAACGGCTGGTAGGCCTCATCCATCACCACCAAGCCGCCCTGCTCGCGCACAGCCAGGATGATGCGCTCGATCACCGCGTCATCCCACAGGTTGGCGCTGGGGTTATTCGGGTAGGCCAGGTAGGTGATGGCGGGCCGGTGCTGTGCAATGGCGGCCAGCATGGCGGCCTCGTCCAGCCCAAACTCGGGCGTCAACGGTACGCCGTGAAATGCCAACCCCTGCAACTGCGCGCTCATGGCGTACATCACAAAGCCCGGCACCGGCGCCAGCACGCTGGCGCCTGGCATGGCGCAGGCCAACGCCAGCAGGCTGATCAGTTCGTCCGAGCCATTGCCCAGCATCAGAGCGCAGCCCGATGGCAAAGCCACATGACGGGCTAGCGCCGCACGCAACTCGTCTATCCGGGTGCCGGGGTAGCGGTTGACGGCCAGAGCACCCAGTCGCTGACCCAACTCTGCTTGCAGGGTGGGCGGCAGCTGGTACGGGTTCTCCATGGCGTCGAGCTTGACCATGCCCGTGCAATCCTGAATGGCGTAGGCGTGCATGGCTTGCACATCCTGGCGAAAAACCTGTTGCAGGATGTCCTTCATGACTTACCCCTCGGTGGCGGTACCGTGTCCAGCCGCATCTCCGCCGCACGCGCGTGGGCCTGCAGCCCCTCGCCGTAGGCCAGCTCGGCGGCGATGGGGCCGAGCACCTGGGCGCCGGCCTGGGTGACCTCGATCAGGCTGCTGCGCTTTTGAAAGTCGTACACGCCCAGCGGCGAGCTGAAACGGGCTGTGCCGCTGGTGGGCAACACGTGGTTGGGCCCAGCGCAGTAGTCGCCCAGGCTCTCGCTGCTGAATGCACCCAGAAAAATAGCGCCGGCGTGTTTGAGCAAGGGCTCCCAGCGCGCTGGCTCGCGGGCGCTGAGCTCCAGATGCTCGGGCGCGATGCGGTTGCTCAGGGCGCAGGCCTCTTCCATGCTGCGGGTGAGGATCAGGGCGCCCCGGTCATTGAGCGAGCGGGCAATGATGACCGCGCGCGGCATGCCGGGCAGCAGGCGGGTGATGCTGGCCTGCACCGCGGCAATATAGGCCGGGTCGGGGCAGAGCAGGATGCTTTGCGCCAACTCGTCATGCTCGGCCTGCGAGAACAGGTCCATCGCCACCCAGTCGGGCGGCGTGCTGCCATCGGCCAGCACCAGGATTTCGCTCGGGCCGGCGATCATGTCGATTCCCACGGTGCCGAACACGCGCCGCTTGGCGGCAGCCACATAGGCATTGCCCGGGCCGGTGATCTTGTCCACTTTGGGGATGGTGGCGGTCCCGTAGGCCAGCGCGGCCACGGCCTGCGCCCCGCCGATGGTGAACACGCAATGCACCCCAGCGAGGTGCGCAGCGGCCAGCACCAGCGGGTTTTTCTCACCCTTTGGGGTTGGCACCACCATGATGATTTCCGCTACCCCGGCCACCTGGGCCGGAATGGCGTTCATCAGCACCGAAGAGGGGTAGGCCGCCTTGCCACCTGGCACATAAATGCCGACCCGGTCCAGCGGCGTGACTTTTTGCCCAAGCAGGGTGCCGTCGGCATCGCGGTACTGCCAGCTCTGGCCGGTGGCGCGCTTTTGCGCCTCGTGGTAGCTGCGCACCCGTTGCGCGGCGACTTGGAGCGCCAAGCGCTGGGCGGCGGGTATGGCGTCAAAGGCGCGCTGCAGCTCGGCCGGGGTGACGCTAAGCTCGGCCAGGCTGCTGGCGTCCAGGGCATCGAAGCGGCGGGTGTAGTCCAGCACGGCGGCGTCGCCGCGCTGCTGCACGTCGGCCAGAATGTCGGCCACGCGCTGCTCAATGGCAGCATCAGCCTGCGCCGACCAGTGCAGCCGCGCCTGAAACGCTGCCTCAAAACCGGCATCAATCGTTGACAGGTACAGGGGCTTGGCCACCAAGTTCATAGCCATTGGCGCAGCGGCTCAGGCACCGATGGCGCTGGCAAAGGCGTCGATGATGGCCCGGATAGGCGCCTGTTTGAGCTTGAGCGAAGCCTGGTTGACGACCAAGCGGGCGCTGATGTCCATGATGTGCTCTACCTCCACGAGTTGGTTGGCGCGCAGGGTGTTGCCGGTGGAGACCAGGTCGACAATGGCATCCGACAGGCCCACCAGTGGCGCGAGCTCCATGCTGCCGTAGAGCTTGATCAGGTCGACGTGAACGCCCTTGGTGGCAAAGAAGTCGCGCGCAATCGCAACATACTTGGTGGCCACGCGCAGGCGTGCGCCCTGGCGCACCGCAAAGGCGTAGTCAAAGTCAGATCGCACCGCCACGCTGATGCGGCAGCGCGAGATGCCCAGATCCAGCGGCTGGTAGAGGCCTGCTGCGCCAACACTGCCGCCCCACTGGGCCAGGTGCTCAATCAGGGTGTCGCGGCCGGTGATGCCCAGATCAGCCCCACCCTGTTGCACATAGGTGGGCACATCGGAGGCGCGTACCACCAGCACCCGAACACCGGGCTGGCTGGTGTCGAGAATCAGCTTGCGCGAGGTGTCCGGGTCGTCCAGCACCTCGATGCCAGCGGCGC
>BJGT01000043.1 GCA_014190675.1 Comamonadaceae bacterium
CCGCGCGCCAGGCTCGTGGCCTTGAGCAGCAGGATCAGCCGCACCACCTCGGGCGCCAGGGGCTCGCCCACGCCGACCGCGTGCGAGCGCAGCAGGTTCAGCTGCAGGGTGGCCAAATCGTCATGCCCGATACGCTGGTTGGCCAGCTTGCCAAAACCGGTGTTCACCCCATAGACCGCGGCGTCGCCGGCAGCCGCTTGTTGCACCAGCGCGGCGCTGGCGCGGATGCCGGCGCGGCAGGCCTTATGCAAGGCGATGGTTTGCCCGGACGCGCCGAGATTCCTGAGCTGGGCCAGGCTGAGCTGACCTGGCTGCAGGGTGTGGTCTGTCGCGACTGTCATGCGCCCACCATCGGCAGGTTCAGGCCATTGGCGCGCGCGCTGGTGCGGGCCAGGTCATAACCGGCGTCAGCGTGGCGCATGACGCCGGTGGCCGGGTCATTGAACAGCACCCGGGCCAGCCGCTCGTCGGCCTCGGCGGTGCCGTCGCAAACAATCACCACGCCTGAATGCTGCGAGTAGCCCATGCCCACGCCGCCGCCATGGTGCAGGCTGACCCAGGTGGCGCCGCTGGCGGTGTTGAGCAGGGCGTTGAGCAGCGGCCAGTCGCTCACCGCGTCGCTGCCGTCTTTCATGGCCTCGGTCTCGCGGTTGGGCGAGGCTACTGAGCCGCTGTCGAGGTGGTCGCGCCCGATCACGATCGGTGCCTTGAGCTCGCCGCTGCGCACCATGGCGTTGAAGGCCAGGCCCGCCAGGTGGCGCTCACCCAGGCCGATCCAGCAGATGCGTGCGGGCAGGCCCTGGAAACTGATGCGCTCGCCAGCCATGTCCAGCCAGCGGTGCAGGTGCGTGTTCTCAGGGAACAGTTCCTTCATCTTGGCGTCGGTCTTGCGGATGTCTTCCGGGTCGCCGCTGAGCGCGACCCAGCGGAACGGCCCCACGCCGCGGCAAAACAGCGGGCGCACATAGGCCGGCACAAAGCCGGGGTAGTCAAAGGCGTTGGCCACGCCGAAGTCTTTAGCGACCTGGCGCAGGTTGTTGCCATAGTCCACCGTGGGGATGCCCATGGCATGAAAGTCGAGCATGGCGCGCACATGGATGGCACAGGATTCTCCCGCGGCCTGGGTCAGCGCGGCATGTTGCGCCGGGTCTTTGCGTGCGGCCATCCAGCGTGCCACGCTCCAGCCTGCGGGCAGGTAGCCGTTGATGATGTCGTGCGCCGAGGTCTGGTCGGTGACGATGTCGGGACGCGGGCCGCCGGCCTTGGCGCGCCGCACCAGTTCGGGCAGCAGCTCAGCGGCGTTGCCACACAGCCCAATCGACACGGCTTCGCCGTCTGCCGAGTGGTGGGCGACCAGCGCCAACGCCTCGTCCAGGTTGGCGGCCTGCTTGTCGAGGTAGCGGGTGCGCAGCCGGAAGTCGATGCTGCTTTGCTGGCACTCGATGTTGAGCGAGCGGGCGCCGGCAAAGCTCGCGGCCAGCGGCTGCGCGCCGCCCATGCCGCCCAGACCGGCGGTCAGCACCCAGCGCCCTTTCAGGCTGCCGTTGTAGTGTTGGCGGCCGGCTTCGACGAAGGTCTCGTAGGTGCCCTGCACGATGCCCTGGGTGCCGATGTAGATCCAGCTGCCGGCCGTCATCTGGCCGTACATCATCAGGCCGGCCCGGTCGAGCTGGTTGAAGTGCTCCCAGGTGGCCCACTTGGGCACCAGGTTGGAGTTGGCCAGCAGCACGCGCGGCGCTCCGGCGTGGGTGCGGAACACGCCTACCGGCTTTCCGGACTGGATCAGCAGGGTCTCGTCAGGCTGCAGCTTGCGCAGGCTGTCGAGGATGGCGTCAAAGCAGGGCCAGTTGCGTGCGGCTTTGCCGATGCCGCCGTACACCACCAGCTGGTCCGGGTTTTCGGCTACCTCGGGGTCCAGGTTGTTCTGGATCATGCGGTAGGCGGCCTCGATCTGCCAGTTGGCGCAGCTCAAAGTGGTGCCGCGCGGGGCACGCACGGGGCGCGCCTGGCTGTCAAAGAAGGGGGTTTGCGATAAATCTGACATGCGGGGTCTCCGGTCGGTTGGGGCGGTGGTACATTGTAGTTGTCTATACAACTAGCGCCAGCACGGGAAACCCGGGGGTGCGGACAACAGCCTTTTCTGCACAATCGCAGTCTTTCCGACTTACTGCCCACATGAACCCGCTGCCACCCGGCCCGCCCTCCCGCTGCCGCCCTTGCCATGGCTGACCCATCGGTGCTGCCGGCATATGAGCGGGTCAAAGCCTTTGTCAAGTCGCAGCTCAGTCTGGGGGTCTGGCGCCCCGGTGATGGCGTGCCCAGCGAGGCGGCCTTGCAACAACAGTTTGGCGTCAGCCGCATGACTGTCAGTCGCGCCTTGCGCGAGCTTGTGGTGGAGGGCCTGGTCACACGCACCCAGGGCTCAGGGACTGTAGTGGCGCAGCTCCATCGCATCTCAAGCACTCTGGCATTTCGCGATATCCATGACGAGGTGGCCGAGCGCGGGCATACCCACAGCACCGAGCTGATTGCACTTGAAGTGGTCCAGGCCAACCCTGCGTTGGCCCAGGTCTTCAAGTTGGCAAGTTCGGCAACCCTGTTCCATTCGGTCATGGTGCATTGTGAAGATGGCCTGCCAATTCAATGGGAGGATCGCCATGTCAACCCGGCCGCCGCACCCGACTATCTGAGCGCCGATTTCGCCAGCATCACCCCAACTGGCTACCTGTTGCAGCACGCACCCCTGACCGAGGCTCACTACACCATCGAGGCGGCCCTGCCCAGCCGCCCAGAGGCGCGCGGCCTGGGGATCAAGCCCAGTACCCCCTGCCTGGTGATGGTCCGTTGCACCGTGAGTGGCCCCCATGTGGCAAGCCTGGCGCGCTTGATCTATCCCGGCCTGCGCTACAGCTTGCGAGGTCAGTTTCAGCTATGAGTTGGCAGCTTGTGCGCCTTCAGGACCTGCCAGCCACACCCTGGCGCAATGGCGGCGGCACCACCCGTGAACTTCTGGCCTGGCCGCACTCAGCCGATTGGTCTTGCCGGTTTTCGGTGGCTGAAGTCACACAAAACGGGCCGTTTTCTCGCTTTGAGGGGGTCCAGCGCTGGTTTGCCGTGCTCAGCGGTGCTGGCGTGCGCCTGACTCTGGCGAATCAATCAGTTGATTTGAACTGCAATAGTGCGCCTTTTCACTTTGACGGCGCGCTGCCGGTGGACTGCGACTTGCTGGGCGGGCCGACCCAGGACTTCAACCTGATGGTGCGCGAGCCAGCCGGCTTGGCCGAGATGCGGCGGGTCAGCGGGCTGTTCAAGCGGACCTTGGAGGCCTCCAAGCTGGTGGCAGTTTTTGCGATGGACAAGGGAGCAGAGGTGTTTTTTGACGAGCAAATCGACACGCTACCCGGCGGGTGCCTAGCCTGGCAGCTGGCACCGCCCGGCGTGGTGGTGAGCGTGAATGCCGCCAACGCTTTGTGGCTGGAGGTGCCGCTATGACGATGGAGTTATGGACCAACTGTGCGGTGGCCACCATGCAGGCTGGCTCTGAGCGGCCCTATGGCCTGATTGACGATGCTGCGCTGGTGCTCGATGGCGAGCGCGTGCTCTGGGTCGGCGAGCGGCAAGCGCTGCCCGCTGAACTGCGCGCGCGCTGCTTGCAACAGCAGGATGGCGGTGGTGCCCTGATCACGCCCGGCTTGATCGATTGCCACACCCACCTGGTGTATGCGGGTGACCGGGCGCGCGAGTTTGAACTGCGCCTGAATGGCGCGAGCTATGAAGAGATCGCCCGCAGCGGCGGCGGTATTGCCTCTACCGTGCGCGATACCCGGGCTGCCAGCCCCGAGGCACTGCAGGCGCAAAGCCTGGTGCGCTTGCAGGCCCTGATGGCACAGGGCGTGACCACGGTGGAAATCAAATCGGGTTACGGCTTGGCGCTGGAGAGCGAGCGCCAGATGCTGCAAGTGGCCCGCGCCTTGGGACGCGAGTTGCCAGTGTCGGTCTGCACCACCTTCTTGGGGGCGCATGCTGTGCCGCCCGAGTTTGCCGGACGCAGCGATGACTATGTGGACGCGGTGCTGGCCATGCTGGCGCAACTGCACGCTGAGGGCCTGGTGGACGCCGTGGACGCGTTTTGCGAGGGCATCGGCTTCAGCCCGGCCCAGACCCGCCGCGTCTTTGCCGCCGCGCAGGCGCTGGGCCTGTCGGTCAAGCTGCACGCTGAGCAGTTGTCGGACAGCGGTGGCGCAGCCTTGGCGGCTGGCTTTGGGGCGCTGAGTTGCGACCACCTGGAGTGGTTGTCGGAGGAGGGCGCTGCCGCCATGGCGGCCGCCGGCACGGTGGCGGTGCTGCTGCCGGGCGCGTTTTACTTTTTGCGTGAGACCCGCCTGCCGCCGCTGGCGCTGTTGCGGCAGCACGGCGTGCCGATGGCGATTGCCACCGACTGCAACCCGGGCAGCTCGCCCTGCAGCTCATTGCTGCTGATGCTTAACATGGCCTGCACCCTGTTCCGTATGACGCCCGAGGAGGCCCTGGCCGGCGTCACCCGGCATGCCGCACATGCCCTGGGCCTGGCTGACCGCGGCGTGATCGCGCCAGGCATGCGCGCCGACCTGGTGCTCTGGAGCGTGCGCCACCCGGCCGAACTCAGCTATGCCATTGGCGCCAACCCGCACCGCCAAACCATTTTTGCAGGGGAACCGCTGTGAGTTTTACCTTGCACCAGGGCCGGGCGCCGCTGCTGGTCAGCATGCCGCACCTCGGCACTCTGATTCCGGCAGAGCTGCAGGGCAGCTATGTGCCGCGCGCGCTCGCCACCGAAGACACCGACTGGCACCTGGACCGGCTCTATGACTTTGTGGCTGACTTGGGCGGCAGCTTGTTGACGCCCCAGGTCTCGCGCTATGTGATCGACCTGAACCGCCCGCCTGATGACGCGCCCATGTACCCGGGCGCCTCCAACACCGAGCTGTGCCCGACCCGGTTTTTCACCGGCGACCCCCTGTACCAGCCAGGCGCAGAGCCAGACCCGGCCGAGCGCCTGCGCCGCCGCGAAGCCTATTGGCAGCCCTACCACCAGGCCCTCGCCGCCGAGCTGCAGCGCCTGCAGGCGCTGCATGGTTATGTGTTGTTGTGGGACGCGCACAGCATCCGTTCGCAGATCCCCTGGTTGTTTGAGGGCCGTCTGCCAGACCTGAACTTTGGCACGGCCGATGGCAGCAGCGCTGATGCATCGATTACGGCTGCAGTGATACAGGTCTGCGCCGGTCAGTCGGCGGTCAGCCACGTGCTCAACGGCCGCTTCAAGGGCGGCTACATCACCCGCCGCTACGGCGCACCGGCGCAAGGTTTGCATGCGGTGCAACTGGAGATGTGTCAGAGCCTGTACATGCAAGAGCACAGCCCCTATGCCTTTGATCTTGAGCGGGCCGCTGCGATTCGGCCGCTGCTGCGCTCCCTGCTTGACACTGCGCTGAGCAGCTGCGCCAGGCTGTATGGCTGAGCGCTTCTTTGCCACGCAGGCCTGGCTGGACGGCGGCTGGGCGCGTGATGTGTTGCTGACGGTGGGCCCGGATGGCTGCTGGGCCGGCGTGCAGCCGGGCCCGTCCGCCGACCAAGCGCAAGGCGCGCAACGCCTGGCAGGGCCGGTGTTGCCCGGCCTGGTCAACGCCCATAGCCACGCCTTTCAGCGCGCCATCGCCGGCCTGACCGAGCGCGCCGGCCCGGCCGGCAGCAGCGATGACTTCTGGAGCTGGCGCGACCGCATGTACTCGGTGGCCCGGCGTATCACGCCGGAACAGTTGGAGCATATCGCCGCCTGGCTGTACGCCGAGTTGCTGGCCGGCGGCTACACCCAGGTCTGTGAATTCCATTACCTGCACCAGCCCGCGGATGCCGCCGGGGGCGATCCGCTGGCGATGTCACTGGCGCTGGTGCGCGCGGCCCAGCGGGTCGGCATGGGCCTGACTCTGCTGCCGGCCCTATACATGCGATCCGGCTTTGGTGCAGCGGGTCTGCGCGAAGATCAGCGCCGCTTTGCGTCCTCGCCCGATACCTTGGTGCGGCTGGTCGGTGATGTGCAGGCCGCCTGCCGGGGCCTGGCCGGTGTGAACCTGGGGCTGGCGATCCACTCCCTGCGCGCGGCTGGCTTGCCCGCCATGACCGAACTGGCGGCCTGGGCCGGCGCGCGCCAGTTGCCAGTGCATATCCACATTGCCGAGCAGACCCAGGAGGTGCAAGATTGCCTGGCCCACACCGGGCAGCGCCCGATCGAGTGCTTGCTGGAGAACCTGCCGGTCGACTCGCGCTGGAACCTGGTCCATGCCACCCATGCCAGCCCGGCCGAGTTGCAGGCTGTGGCGAAGCGCGGCGCAGCCATTGTGATTTGCCCCAGCACCGAGGCCAATTTGGGCGACGGCGTGTTTGACTACCCTGGCTTTGGCTCGGCCACGGGCCGGTGGTCGATTGGCTCTGACAGCCATGTCACACGCAACTGGCCACAGGAACTGTGCCTGCTCGAGTACGCTCAGCGCCTGGCACTGCGCCGGCGCAATGTTGCAGCTGCTGCGGGCGGCAGTTCGGCAGCGGCGCTGTTTGAAGCAGCAGCAGCAGGTGGGCAGGCGGCTAGCGGGCTGCGGCTGGGGGCTATTGCAACCGGCTACCGTGCTGATTTTGTGGTGCTCAATACCCGAGCACCCGCGCTGCTGGGGGTGCCCTTGGCCCAGGCGCTCGATGCTCAGGTATTTTCCGGCCCGCAAGCGCCGTTTTTGCAGGTTTATGCGGCTGGGCAACTGCGCGTAGATGGCGCCGCGGTGCTAGACCGGCAGGGCGTGCCCGGCCTGCAGCAGCGCCTGGCCGATCAATTCGCAGGCGCTATGGCGGTGCTTTGGGCCTGATACCGGGCCTGATTTCGAATCTGATCTGGGCCGGAGCTGCTTCGCGACACCCAGCCCAGGGCCCACTCAACTACTTGGCAACCCAACTTTGAAGATGAACAAACCATCCCCCAACCCTTTGAGCGACGCCGCCGGGCTGGCATTCGCTGGCGCTGTGCCCGCCGGTTTTCGGCGCGTCCAACTCGGCGGCGGCTTCATGGCCCATAACGGCCCCCTGTATGCCTGCTGGGACGGCCAGCGTGTGCGGCTGGGCTTTCGGGTGGAGGCGCGGCATTGCAACCCGATGAATATTTGCCATGGCGGCATGCTCGCCACCTTTGCCGACATGCTGATGCCCGTGGTCAATATGTACCAAGGCAGCAGCCAGCGGCGATTTTTGCCGACCATCAGCCTTCAGATCGATTACCTCAGCCCGGCCCGGCTGGGCGCCTGGGTGCAGGGCGAGGGCAGCGTTTTGAGGACCAGCCGAAACCTGCTGTTCGGTCAGGGCCTGGTCGGCGCTGATGGCGAGCCCGCCCTGCGCGTGAGCGGTATCTTCAAACTTGGGCCGCTGATCGGAGACGGCAATGATCCTGACCCCCTGCACCTGGGCCCCTTGGCTTAACATCGACCCATGAACAGCGCCACCCTCGATCCTGCTGCAGCGCCCGTGCCCTTGCAGCAGGACGCCGCCATCATCGGCCTGGTGGGCCTGGCCCATGCCAGCTCGCATTTCTCGCACCTGTTGTTGCCCCTGCTGTTTCCGGTGTTCATGACCGAGTTCGGCCTAAGCTACTCGCAGCTTGGTTTGCTCATGACGGTGTTTTTCGTGGTCTCGGGCGCCGGGCAGGCGCTGGCCGGATTTGCTGTGGACCGACTGGGCGCGCGTCCCCTGTTGCTGGCATCGATGGCGATTTTTATGCTGGCCTGCGCCCTGGCCTCCCTGGCCAATGGCTATGCGGCGCTGCTCGGCGTGGCAGTGCTGGCTGGCCTGGGCAATGCCGCCTTTCATCCGGTTGATTTCACCATCATGAACCAGCGAGTCTCGCCCCTGCGCCTGGGCCATGCATTCAGCGTGCATGGCCTGACCGGCAACCTGGGTTGGGCTGCAGCGCCCCTGTTTTTCGCCAGTTTGTCGAGCCTGTATGGCTGGCGCAACGCTTATCTTGCAGCGGCTGCGCTCTACCTGGCGATTCTCGGACTGCTTTACTGGCAGCGAGACCGCCTCAGTACACGGGTGTTGCAACGCCAGGCGGGCGGCGCGCCCGAGGGCCGGCTGGCCTTCATGCGCTTGCCAGTGGTGTGGTGGTGTTTTGCTTTCTTTTTGCTCTCGACCATGACGCTGGCCGTGGTGCAGAGCTTTTCGGTCTCGATTCTCAAGGCCATGCATGGGGTGAGCTTTGAGGCAGCCACCCTGACCCTGACAGCCTACAGCCTGTGTGGTGCTGCTGGCATGCTGGTCGGCGGCTTTGTGGCGGCCCGTTCCAGCAACAGCGACCGTGTGGTGGCGTTGGCCATGACCGCAGCAGCCTGTTGCCTGGTGTTGTGCAGCACTGGCCTCTTGGGTGGTACCGGCAGCATGGTGCTGTTGGCGGCCACCGGCTTTGCCGTGGGCCTGGGCGGCCCTTCGCGCGACATGATGATCAAGCGCGCCACCCCGCGCGAGGCCACCGGTCGGGTTTATGGCCTGGTGTACTCCGGGCTTGATGTCGGCTTTGCCCTGTCGCCACTGTTGTTTGGCTTGATGATGGATCGCGGCTGGTATGCCAGCACATTGCTGGGTGCAGCCCTCACCCTGCTGCTGGGCGTGTTCGCCGCACTGGGGGTTGGCAAGCGAACCCTAGCCGGAGCTGCAAAGCCATGACCCCGCGAATTGCCGGCCACCTGCTGGTTGAGTGCCTGATCGTACAGGGCGTCACGAAGGTGTTTGGCGTGCCTGGCGAAAGCTATCTGGCGGTGCTTGACGGCTTTCATCGCCATACCGACCAAATCCAGTTCATCATCAACCGCCAGGAGGGGGGCGCTGCCTTTATGGCCGAGGCGCACGGCAAGCTCACCGGCCGGCCGGGTGTGTGCTTTGTGACCCGGGGCCCGGGAGCCACCAACGCCTCGATTGGCGTGCACACGGCCTTTCAGGACTCAAGCCCGATGGTGCTGTTTGTTGGCGATGTGGCGAGCGACACGCGCGACCGTGAGGCGTTTCAGGAAGTCGACTATTCGAGCTTTTTTGGCCCCAGCACCAAGGGAATGGCAAAACGGGTAGAGCGTATCGACGATGCGCAACGCATCCCGGAATACGTGGCGCGCGCCTTTGCCACCGCCATGAACGGCCGCCCCGGGCCGGTTGTACTGGTGCTACCCGAAGACATGCTGATGCAGGTCGTTGTGGCGCACCCGGTGACTGGCCTGGTTGCCCAGCCCCTGCCGCGCTTGGTGCCGGTCGATGCCTGGAGCGACCCGGGCGCTCTGCGCCGGCTGCGCGAACTGCTCTTGCAATCACAGCGCCCTATCGTGATCGCCGGTGGCAGTGGCTGGACTGTGCAGGCCGCCCAGGCCCTGCAGCGCTTTGCCGAAAACTGGTGCCTGCCGGTGGGCAACGCCTTTCGCTTTCAGGATACCTTTGACAACCACCACCCGCTGTATGCGGGCGATGTCGGCATTGGCATCAACCCGCGGCTTGCCGAGCGCATTCGCAGCAGCGATCTGATCATCGCGATCGGGCCGCGCCTGGGCGAGATGACCAGCGGCGGCTACACCCTGTTCGAGGTGCCGCAACCGCGCCAGACCCTGGTGCATATTCATGCCAGCGCCGAGGAGCTGCACCGGGTTTACCACGCCGATCTCGCCATCAATGCCAGCATGAGCGCGGCGGCCCGCTCCCTCGAGGTGCTGAGCGCACCGGCGACGCTGCCTTGGACGGCGTGGAGCGAGGGTTGCCACGCCGACTACCTGGGCAATCTGGTGCCGCAACCCCTGCCCGGCGAGATTGATATGCCTGCAGTGGTGGCCTGCTTGCAAAAACATTTGCCAGCCGATGCGGTCCTGACCAATGGCGCTGGCAATTTTGCCAGTTGGATGCACCGCTTTTACCGCCACCACGGCCTGGCCAAGGGCTACAAAACCCAGCTGGCGCCGACCAATGGCGCCATGGGCTACGGCGTGCCGGCCGGCATTGCGGCGGCCATTACCACCGGGCGTACGGTTCTGACCATGACCGGTGATGGCGATTTTTTGATGACCGGACAGGAGCTCGCCACCGCCGTCCAGTACGGCGCCAAGACCATCATCGTGCTGCTCAACAACGGCATGTTCGGCACCATCCGCATGCACCAGGAACGCGAGTACCCGGCCCATGTGGCCGGTACCGCGCTGCGCAACCCTGATTTTGTGGCGCTGGCCCAGGCCTATGGCTACGCTGGCCAGCGCATCACCCGCACCGACGAGTTTGAGCCAGCCCTGCTGGCGGCGCTGGCGCGGCCGCAAGGCAGCTTGATCGAGGTGGTGCTAGATCCAGAGGTCATTAGCACCCGCGGCACGCTGTCGGCGATCCGAGATAAGGCGTTAGGGACATTGCCACTAAAAAACTAACGTAAAAGTCAAGCTGGACAAGGCGCAAAAAATTTCACTCAACAAAAAAGGCCCGCAGCAGCGGGCCTTTTTTGCAGCAGCAGTCAGTGGCCCCAGGCCACTGCACCGGCTTACTCCTTGATGTCTACGCCGTAGAAGTTGTGGCGTCCAAACGGGCTGAGCTTGAAGTCGATCACTTCTTTGCGTACCGGCTTGAGCTGCACCGCGTGGGCGATGGTGAACCAGGGCGCCTGTTCCTTGAAGATCACCTGCGCCTGCTCGTACAGCTTACCCCGCGCAACCGGGTCGGTGAGGGTCTTGGCTTTGAGCACCAGCTCTTCATAGGGTTGGTGGCAGAACTTGGCCACATTGCTGCCACCGGTCTTGGCGGCGTCGCATCCCAGCAGGGTGTGCAGGAAGTTGTCCGGGTCGCCGTTGTCACCGGTCCAACCCAGCATGCCCATTTGGTGCTCGCCTGTCTGCATGCGCTTGCGGTACTCGCCCCACTCGAAGCTCTTGATCTCGGCCTTGACGCCAATCTTGGCCAAGTCAGCTTGCATCAGCTCGGCAATGCGCTTGGCGTTCGGGTTGTAGGGGCGCTGTACAGGCATCGCCCATAGGTCGGTGGTAAAACCATTGGGCAGGCCGGCAGCGGCGAGCAGCTTCTGTGCAGCAGCCGGGTCAAACGCGTCGTCCTTGATGGCATTGTTATAAGACCATTGGGTTGGCGGGATCGGGTTTTTGGCCGCGACACCTGTGCTCAAGTAAACCGCATCGATGATGGCCTGTTTGTCGATTGCCATGTTGATGGCCTTGCGCACCCGCACATCATCAAACGGCTTTTTGGTGGTGTTGTAGGCCAGGTAGCCCACATTCAGGCCAGGTTGCTCCAGCACCGTGACCTTCGGGTCCTTTCGCATAGCGTCCAGGTCGGCCGGGTTGGGGTAGGGCATGATGTGGCACTCGCCTTTTTGCAACTTGGCCCAGCGCACCGAGGCGTCGGTGGTGATGGAGAACACCAGGTCGTCGATCTTGGCCCTGCCAGCGTAAAACTCGGGGAATGCCTTGTAGCGGATGACCGCATCTTTTTGGTATTGCACCAGATAGAACGGGCCGGTGCCGATCGGCTCCTGGTCGATTTTCTCGGGCGTGCCGGCCTTGAGCATGGCGTCGGCGTATTCCTTGGACTGGATGCCGGCGTACTCCATGGCCCAGCCCGACAGGAACGGGGCCTCAGGCTTGTTCAGAGTGATTTTGATGGTCATTGCGTCGATCTTGTCGACCGCCTTGATCAGCTTGTCCATCCCCATGTCCATAAAGTAGGAATGGTTGGGGCTGGTGACCTTGAAGTAGGGGTTGCTGTCTTTCCACTGGCGCTCGATGGCAAAAATGATGTCATCGGCGTTCATGTCACGCGTGGGCTTGAAGTTCTTGTTGCTGTGCCACTTCACGCCCTTCCGAAGGAAGAAGGTGTACTCCTTGCCGTCAGGCGTGACGGTCCAGCGTTCGGCCAGGCCCGGCACAATGGATGTGCCGCCGCGCTCAAATTCAACCAGGCGGCTGTAGATGGGCGACAGGGCGTCAAATGAGGTGCCCGTGGTGTTGATGCTGGGTGAAAAATTCTCGGGGCTGCCTTCTGAGCAGTACACCAGAGTTTTGGCTGAGGCCGGTGCCAGTGCCAACAGTGCTGGCAGCGCCAGGGCGCAGAGTAGGGCGCTTTTGGTGGGCCGCATGCGGCGGGCGAGCTTGGGGGATTGCATCATCGTGAAGACTCCTCTGGGGTTAATGCTGCGGCGCAGCGGGTTCGACAAATTGTTCGGCCAGGTGGCAGGCCAGTTGGCGCCCGGCGAGCTCGCGCAGGGCCGGACGCTCAGCACGGCAGCGCTCGGTGACCTGAGGGCAGCGGGTGGAAAATACGCAGCCCATCGGGGGGTGCAGCGGCGAAGGGAGCTCGCCCTTGAGCACCGTGCGCGGCACGGCCGCACCGCTGCCGACCAGCCCCGGCGTGGCGCCCAGCAGGGCCCGGGTGTAGGGGTGCAGCGGCTGGGCGAAGATGCGGCCTTTGTCACCCTGCTCGACGGTCAGGCCGAGGTACATCACAAGCACATCGTGGGCGATATGGCGCACCACGCCAAGGTCGTGCGAGATGAACAGGTAGGCCAGGCCAAGCTCGGCTTGCAGGTCGGCCAGCAGGTTGAGCACCTGGGCCTGGATGGACACATCAAGCGCCGAGACAGGCTCGTCGGCCACCACCAGTTTAGGCTTGAGCATCAGCGCACGGGCGATCGCTATGCGCTGGCGCTGGCCGCCCGAAAACATATGCGGGTAACGGTCATAGTGTTCGGGTCGCAGGCCCACCAGGGCCAGCATGGCACGCGCCTGTTGAGCGCGCTCCGGGGCCTCGAGTCGGGTATTGATCTCGAGCGGCCCTTCCAAAATGGCACCAATCTTTTTGCGCGGGTTGAGCGAGCCATAAGGGTTCTGGAACACCAGTTGCACCGCCTGGCGCAGTTCGCGTCGTTGCTGTGGCGCAGCACTGAGCACGTCCACACCGCCCAGGGTCAGTCGCCCACTGGTCGGCGCTTCGATCAGAGCGACCATGCGCGCCAGGGTCGATTTGCCGCAGCCTGATTCCCCCACTACGGCCAGGGTGCGGCCCGGCTGTACTGAAAAAGACACGCCCGCCACGGCGTGGAGCTGGTCTGGTTGGCGGAACAGGCCGCGGCCAATGCGGTAGACCTGGCGCAAGTCATGCGCTTCAACCACGGCGGTCATGCAGGCGCTCCCACGTTGGGCTGGCCGGTTAGGCCTAAGGGGTGGTGGCAGCGGACCGCAGCTTGCAGGGCGTTGACAAGGCCTGGGCGTTGGCTGCGGCAGTCGTCGTCGGCGTAGCTGCAGCGTGGCGCAAACAGGCAAGCTGTGGGCCGGTCATACAGGCCCGGGACCATGCCAGGAATGGTCGCCAACCGGGCGCTGCCGTCGCTGCGCTCGGGCAGGGCGGCCATCAGGGCTTCGGTGTAGGGGTGGCGTGGTCGCTGGAACAGCGCTTGTGCGGGCTGCTCCTCCATGATTTGGCCAGCGTACATCACGGCCACCCGCTGCGCCATGTCTGACACCACGCCCATGTTGTGGGTGATCAGCACCAGCGCCATGCCGCGCTCGCGTTGCAGGCTGCGCAGCAGATCTAGGATTTGCGCCTGGATGGTGACGTCAAGCGCCGTGGTAGGTTCATCGGCGATCAGCAACTTGGGGTTGCAGGCGATGGCCATGGCGATCATGACCCGCTGGTTCATGCCACCCGACAACTGGTGTGGGTAGGCCTTCAGGCGAGTCTCCGGGTCCGAAATACCCACCTGCTCCAGCAGCTCGATGGAACGGCGCTTGGCCGCCTTGCTGTCCATGCCGAGGTGTACCCTAAGGGTCTCTGCCAATTGAAAACCAACCGAAAAACAGGGGTTGAGGCTGGTGGTCGGTTCCTGAAAAATCATGGCCACATCTTTGCCGGTGAGGCGGCTGCGTTCTTTCGTGGACAGGCCCAGCAGGTCGTGGCGATCAAAGCGCATCCTGCTGGCCGTGACTCGCCCAGGGTAGGGCACCAGGCCCATCAACGCCATCATGGTGACGCTCTTGCCCGAGCCCGACTCGCCGACGATGCCCAGCACATCGCCGGCATCCAGCGACAGGCTGACGCCCTCGACGGCATGCAGCACGCTGCTGCGCGAGGGGAACTCGACGCACAGATTTTCGATTTCAAGCAGGGCCATGGTCGGGCTTCAGCGTTTGAGCTTGGGGTCGAAGGCGTCGCGCAGACCATCGCCGAGCAGGTTGAAAGCCAGCACGGTGATCAGAATCGCCAGCCCGGGGAAGGTGACCACCCACCAGGCGCGCATCACGAATTCGCGGGCGTCTGCCAGCATGGTGCCCCATTCGGGCGACGGCGGTTGGGCGCCCAGCCCCAGGAATCCCAGCGCCGCAGCGTCCAGGATCGCGGTCGAAATGCCAAGCGAGGCCTGCACAATGAGTGGCGCCATGCAGTTGGGCAGCACCTCGTTGAACATCAGACGCAGGTGCCCGGCGCCATTCATGCGGGCGGCGGTGACGTAGTCGCGCGACATTTCAGAGATCACTGCCGCCCGGGTGATGCGCACATAGTGGGGCAGCACCACGATCGCCACCGCCAGCATGGCGTTCATCAGCCCAGGGCCGAGGATGGCCACGATCACAATCGCCAACAGCAGGCTGGGCAGGGTCAGGATGATGTCCATCAGCCGCATCACGGCAATCTCGAACACGCCGCGAAAATAACCTGCTGTCATGCCTAGCACTGTGCCAACCACCACCGACAGGGCCACTACTGCCAGCCCGATCACCAGTGAGAGTCGGGCGCCATAAATGAGGCGGGACAAGATATCCCGGCCAATCGCGTCGGTCCCCAGGGGGTAGCTGATCGAGCCACCCGCCTGCCAGAACGGTGGCTTGAGAAAGACCGTGTTGTTGGTCAGTTCGGGCGCATGCGGGGCCAGTAGCGGTGCAAACACAGCGGTCAGAAGGACCAGCACCACGATCAGCAAACCTGCCAACGCACCACGGTTGGCACTGAAGTAGCCCCAGAATTCGCGCAGCGGCTGGGCTGGCGCAGCTGGGGTGAGGGTGGCGGCGATGCTATTGCTCATGACTGGTGCCGAATGCGCGGGTTGATGATGCCGTAGGTCAGGTCAACCAGCAGGTTGACTAGCATCACAACGACGCCCAGCAGCAGCATGCCGCCTTGCAGCACCGGGTAATCGCGGCGGCTGATGGCCTCGATCAACCACTTGCCCACGCCCGGCCAGGAAAAAATGGTCTCAGTCAGAATCGCACCCGTAAACAGCACGCCCACCTGCAGGCCGATCACGGTCACCACCGGAATCAGCGAATTGCGCAGCGCATGCAAAGACACCACGCGCAAATTAGACAGGCCTTTGGCGCGGGCGGTGCGGATGTAATCCTCACCCAGCACCTCCAGCATGGCGGAGCGGGTCATGCGCGCGATCACCGCCAGCGAGTTAGTGCCCAGCACGATCGTCGGCAAAATCAGGTGCGCCACGGTCGACCAAAACGCACCCTTGTCTTTGGACAGCAGCGAGTCAACCAGTAAAAAACCGGTGGTCGGCTCAATGAAATATTTGACGTCTAGCCGGCCCGATACCGGTGTGAGATCCAGCGCCACCGAAAACAGCAGGATCAGCAGCAGCCCCCACCAGAAAATGGGCATGGAGTAGCCGGTGAGCGAGACACCCATCACACCATGGTCTAGGATGGAATTGCGCTTGACCGCCGCCAGGATGCCCGCAGGAATGCCCAGCAGCAGGGCAAACACAATGGCGCAGAGGGCCAATTCGATGGTGGCAGGAAACAGCGCCAGAAATTCGTTGAGCACTGGTTCGTGCGTGATGATGGACTTGCCCAGGTCGCCCTGCAGCACACGCCCGATATAAATGCCGTACTGCACCAGCACCGGTTGGTCCAATCCGTAGGCCTTCAGCAGCGCCGCGTGCCGCACCGGGTCGATGCCGCGTTCACCGGCCAGGGTTTCGATCGGATCGCCCGGGACCAGGCGGATCAGAAAAAACGCCAGCAGGGTCATCCCGAGAAAAGTCGGGACGATCAGGCTCAGGCGGGTGAGAAGAAAACGTAACAAGCGGGCAATCCAAATGGACTTGAGAATTCTACTCAGGCCGGCCGCTGATAAGCACGCCGATGATCACTCTGGTTCGCTGAGCTGACGGATGTCGTCATCTAGCCCGGTCAGTTCCCAGCGCACCAACGGCCAGGGGATGATGCCGGCGGCACCGACATCGGCGAAAAAATCAGCCAGCGCAAAGCGTTCGCCACGCTGACTGGCGTAGTCCGCCAGCAGACGGTCCATCAGGGCCTTGCCAGTGATGTAACTGCTGCCATAGCCCGGTTGGCGCAGGTACAGATGCTGCTCGAATTGCAGCAGCGGCAAGTCGGCCCGCATCCAGCCGCGCGGCGTGTTGGCCACCTGGAAGTCCATGGCCTGCTGCAGCGTGAATTCGTTGGCGTGCAGGTAGAGCGAGGCCAGGCCGCGTGCCGCCCGCTGCGCCAGCAGAATCCACACCACCTCGCGTGAGCGCGGGTTGTCGTCATACAGGCCGGCGTGCATCATCAGCTCTTCCATGGCGGTAGCCAGGCCCTCGGCACGGCTGTCAAAGATGTTGTAGAGCAGGGCGCCTCGGCGTACCGGGCTGGGGTGCGGTGCCTCGCGCATCTGCGCCAGCTCGAACCAGTGGTACCAGTGGCACCACAGCGCCATGGGCTCGTGCTGGCGGGCTATGGCAAAAAAATGGCGGCTCGCTTCTGGAAAGTAGCGTCCGACATGCGCACTCAGGGCTGGCGCCATATAGTCTTGCACGTGCAGGATTTGGCGGTCGCGCAAAAAGGCCATGTACTTGGCCACGCTCTGCGCCGCCCTGCGCTCGTAGTCCTCGGGGCTGTTGATCACAAGCAGCGGCGGCAGGTGGCGGTTGCGGTGTTCTTCCAGCTGCAACGAGGCATGGGCTCTGGCCAACTCGCGCTGCAGCAGCACCACCTCCTCATCCCAGGTCATCGGCACCAGATGGACATGGCGCTGGCTCCAACTGTAGGCCTTCCGGCCTAGGCCAGACGGCCCGGTTTTGCTGGCAGCTTGCAGCGTTAGCCAATCGGCAAACGACTGGGTTGCAGCCCGGGCCTGCGCGATGGCGGTGTGCAACTCGGGCTTACTGGGCCAAGTTCGGTTGGCAAGCGTATCCAGGTCGCCAAGCTGGTTGCGAAACACCGGGACGCCACCCAGCCACAGGTCTTTGGCATTACCGGTCAGGTTTTCGCGGGCCTGTGCCAGTAGTGGCGGGATGGTGCGCAGGGCTGCGGTTAGCCGGGCGACCTCGGCCGTCGACAGCGGAAAGTGATAGGTCCAGAGTTCAATCAGGGCCTGCTGGCAGGGGCCCTCATGGGCCGGGGTGTCGCTCTGTTCGGACCAGAGTGAGCGGTAAAAGGCCGGGTCGCGGGCCCAGGGTTGCAGCACCCGCAGATTGAAGTCGAGGCCGTTCATCTCGGCTCGGATAAGCAGCTGGTCAATCTGCTGCTCTACCGGGCAGGTCCCGGTGCTCAGTTCGCTCAGTCGCTGCTGGTAGGCCGGTAGGTGGGCCAGTTTGTCCCGCATGGCCGGGGGGCGATAGTCCGGCACGCTGTCGTTGAGCAGGGCTGCTGTTTCAAACTGGCGCCAGTCAGCAAACAGGACCTGCAGCGGTGTAATCATGCGGACTCCAACAAAAAAGGCCGGCGCAAGCCGGCCTTTTGGGTTTGCGACAGGCGCGCTTATTTGAGATGTTTGCCGATCAGGCCAGCCATCTCGAACATCGATACCTGTGCCTTGCCAAAGACTTCCTTGAGCTTGGCATCTGCGTTGACATTGCGCTTGTTGACGGCGTCCTGCAGTTTGTGCTTTTTGATGTAGACCCACATTTTGCTGACCACCTCGGTCCGCGGCAGCGGGGCTGCACCGACCACAGCGGCTAGGGCAGCGCTGGGGGTCAGGGGCTTCATGAAAGCAGCGTTAGCGACGCGTTTTTTGGCTGGTGCCTTGGGTGCTTTTTTAGCCGGTGCTGCCTTTTTAGCAGGTGCAGCTTTCTTCGCCGCTGCTTTTTTAGCCGCGACGACTTTCTTTGCAGGTGCCGCTTTCTTGGCGGGTGTAGCCTTTTTAGCTGGAGCTTTCTTTGCAGTTGCCATAATTTATTTACCTTCCAGAAGTTGATGAAACACCAGAAAAAAAGCAGTTCTTCTCTGGCTGTGCGAATCCTAATAGAGAAAACAGCTGTTTCATAGGGGAATATCGCCTTTTTCGCTGGGACGTAGCTTTTTTGGCGATTTTTTGACGATTTGGGTTTTTTCGCCCTTCAAGAGCCTGCCTCGCAGGCCTGTAGCTTGAGCCCTTGCCGAGCTTGTGACGGTCTGCCCGGAGGCTTTGCAATTGGCACCATGCGCTTGGTGCTGCTGGAGGCCGATCGCGTTTGCAGCGGAGCCTCGGGACGCAACGGCGGGCAGGCCATTGCCGGTTTTGCCAGCGGACAAGCGCCGTTTGAGCAGCAGCTTGGCCGCGGCGACGCCTGGATGGCCTGGGACATATCGTTGGAGGCACTGCGCCTGATTGACGAGCGCATGGCGGCTTTCAGCATTGATTGCGACCGCGCGCACAGCTATCTGTACCTGGCCGAGACCTGCGGCCTCATGGCCGGGCTGGTTTTGGTAAGAAGCAAAGCGTCGCTGCAACGCTTTGCCAAGGTTGCCAGAGTGGGTATGATTTGGCGCGGGTACTGCTTTGAAAACGGGCTGATCAGGCGCGCGGTGGGCGATCGAATGATCATCGCGCCACCCCTGGTGATGACGCATGGGCATGCTGGGTGGTTTTTCAGGAGAATCAATTGGACACTGTCAAAAAACATGGTTTGAGTGGGAAATTTTGGGCTGGTTTTGTGCTGGCAGGCTGCATGGCGATGACCACCACTGCCTTGCTGGCGCAAGATGCCAAGTGGCTCAATATTTACAACTGGTCGGACTACATCGCACTTGACACGATCCAAAATTTTGAGAAAGAAACCGGTATCAAGGTGCGCCATCAGGCGCCTGGCCACCCGGGTTTACACCAGTTTCAAGTCTGGCTTGTAGGCGCTTTGGTGGCCTGATATCGAATCCAGTCGCATGAGCGTCCCAAAGCCCGTCGGGGCAGAGCCTTTTCTGCAAATCAAGCGCATCGTCAAACAATATGGCGATGTGTTTGCGGTGAATGATGTCTCGCTGAATATCGAGAAAGGCGAAATATTTGCGCTGCTGGGCTCCTCGGGCTGCGGTAAATCCACCTTGTTGCGCATGCTTGCCGGTTTCGAGCGGCCAACGGCGGGCCAGATTGTTCTCGAAGGCCAGGACATTGTGGGCCTGGCCCCCTATGAGCGGCCGATCAACATGATGTTTCAAAGCTATGCGCTGTTCCCGCACCTGAGCGTTTGGGACAATATTGCTTTTGGTTTACGCCGCGATCACCTGCCCAAAGCCGAGATCGAAGAGCGGGTAGCCCGCATGCTCGATCTGGTGCAGCTCAAGGCTTATGCCAAACGCCATCCGCACCAGCTCTCCGGTGGTCAGCAGCAGCGGGTGGCGCTGGCGCGCAGCCTGGCCAAGCGGCCGCGCCTGTTGCTGCTCGATGAGCCGCTGGGCGCCCTGGACAAGAAACTTCGCGAGCGCACGCAACTCGAACTGGTGGGCATCATCGAGCAGGTCGGCGTTACCTGTGTCTTGGTGACCCACGACCAGGAAGAAGCCATGACCGTGGCCACCCGCATCGGCGTCATGAGCGAGGGTCGGATACTGCAAGTGGGCCGGCCAGCCGATATTTATGAAACCCCCAACTGCCGCTTTGTTGCCGACTTTATCGGTAGCGTCAATATATTTCGCGGCACCATTGAGATCGATGAGCCCGACCACGTGGTGATTGCATCGCCGCAATGTCACCACTATGTCAGCCACGGCATCACCGGTAACCTCGGCATGGCTGTTGATGTGGCGGTGCGCCCCGAGAAAATGACCATCCAAGTCACGCCCCCGCGCGACGAGGAGCGCGAGTCGCCGGCACAGGTTGGTTTCAATGTGGTTCAGGGTGTCATCGAAGATCTGGCCTACCTGGGCAGCCTGACCACCTACCATGTCAAGCTGGAAGACGCGTCGATTGTCAAGGTGACCCACACCAACTCTGCCCGCCATGACCAGAGGACGCTCACCTGGGGCAGCCGGGTTTATGTATGGTGGTGCGGCAGCGATGTGGTGGTGCTGACCCAATGAAATACCCAGGCGTCCGGCCATGAGCCAAGCCTCCAGGCACCCTAATGCCCCTGCCGCGGGCCGAAGTGCTGCCGTCCTGCGCGACAAAATCACCGGTCCGTGGGGACGGATGGCAGTGATTGGCGTACCACTGGTTTTTTTGCTGGTGTTTTTTTTACTGCCCTTTTTGGTCGTCATGAAAATCAGCGTGTCTGAAATGGACAACGTGGTGTTCAAAGATGTGCTGCTCTGGTCTGAGGGCGTGCTGCAGCTCAAGATCAGCTTGAGCAATTACGCATTCATCGCCGAGGACGATTTGTATCCTCTGGCCTATATCAGCTCGCTTAAATTCGCGGCTATCACCACGGTGCTGTGCCTGCTGATTGCCTATCCCTTTGCCTACTTCATGGCGCGCAGCCCGGCCGACAAGCGCCCAGCCCTGCTGATGCTGGTGATGCTGCCCTTCTGGACTTCATTTTTGCTGCGGGTCTACGCCTGGAAAATGCTCTTGGCAGACAACGGTGTCTTCAACAACATGGCGCTGCTGATCGGCCTGGTTGATGAGCCGGTGAAGATGATGAACACGCCGTTTTCCTTGGTGCTGGGCATGGTCTACACCTACCTGCCTTTCATGATACTGCCCCTGTATGCCAACCTGGTCAAGATGGACCTGCGCCTGCTTGAAGCCGCGCTCGACCTGGGCGCTACCCCATGGCAGGCCTTCTGGCGGATCACGGTACCCTTGTCCAAAAGCGGCATCATTGCAGGCGCCCTGTTGGTCTTCATTCCCTGCGTCGGCGAATTCGTCATCCCCGAACTGTTGGGCGGCCCACAAACCCTGATGATCGGGCGGGTGCTGTGGGACGAGTTTTTCAGCAACAACGACTGGCCCATGGCCGCCAGCGTGGCAGTGGTCATGGTGCTGCTGATCATCGTGCCGATTGCGCTGTTCAACAAATACCAGGCCGAAAATTCTGCTGGGGCGCAGACATGAGGTCCAAGCTGGGTCGCATCACCTCGATGGGTTGGATGGGCGGGGTGTTTTTCTTTCTCTACCTGCCCATTCTGGCGCTGGTGATCCTCAGCTTCAATGCCAGTCCGATGGTGACGAACTGGGGCGGCTGGTCGCTGCGCTGGTATGAGGCACTGGCCGATGACGCTGAGATCATCAGCGGCTTTGCCCTGTCACTCAAGATCGCCTTCGGCACGGCCTGCGCCTCGGTGGTGCTGGGCACCCTGGCCGCGCTGGCGCTTACCCGCTTCAAGCGCTTTCCAGGGCGCACCCTGTTTGCTGGCATGGTCAATTCGCCGTTGGTGATGCCCGAGGTGATCATCGGGCTCTCGCTGCTCTTGATGCTGGTCTCGGTGCAGCGCCTGCTGGGGTTCCCGGAGCGCGGTATGTTCACCATTTGGCTGGGGCACACCCTGCTCGGCATGGCCTATGCCACGGTGGTCGTGCAGTCGCGCTTGCAAGAGATGAGCCAAAGCCTGGAGGAGGCTGCGCAGGATCTGGGTTGCCGGCCCTGGCAGGTGTTTTTTTTAGTCACCCTGCCGCTGATCTCGCAGGCCATCGCCTCGGCCTGGCTGCTGACCTTCACACTGTCTCTGGACGACGTGGTTTTGTCGGCCTTTCTGTCTGGGCCTGGCTCCACCACCATGCCCATCACCATTTTCAGCCGTGCCCGCCTGGGGCTGAGCCCCAGCGTCAACACTGTGGCCACGCTCACCGTGCTGGTAGTTGGCATTGGCGTGGTGCTCGCTAGCCTGTTGATTGCCCGCCGCGAGCGCCGGCGGGCCCAGGATATGGCGGCGGCCTACAAGGCATCGGCCGATCGATGATGCGCAATTGCGGCTCAAGCCGCTGTTGACCGCCCGTAATTCGCCGGTCGGAGTGAAATTCTTCTGTTTCAAAATAGTTGTTGCGGTGCACTTCTATTTTTTATAGAAAAAAACTTTTCCACATTACAAAATATAGAGTTTAAGTCTTTGAAATCATTGACTTAAATTTAAGTCTTATATAAGATATAAGAATAAAAAAAGTCTTATATAAGACATAGAATCACGCCATAGACTGACGGCCACCTGAGCCTCAGAAGACGCAGTTTTACCAACCAAGGAGTGATCTCATGCCACAAACCCTGACCGAGCAACTGAGCCGAGAGCAGCAAATTTCTGCACTCGAAAAAGAATGGGCAACCCAGCCCCGCTGGAGGGGCATCCAACGTGGCTATAGCGCCGCCGATGTGGTGCGGCTGCGCGGTTCTTTTCCGATTGAGCACACCCTGGCCCGCCGAGGCGCCGAAAAGCTGTGGGACATGCTCCACACTGAACCGTATGTCAATTGCCTCGGCGCCCTGACTGGCGGGCAGGCGATGCAGCAGGTCAAGGCTGGGGTCAAGGCCATTTACTTGTCGGGCTGGCAAGTGGCCGCAGACAACAATGCTTATGCATCCATGTACCCCGACCAGTCGCTGTACCCGGTGGATTCGGTTCCCAACGTGGTGGAGAGCATCAACAACACCTTTCGCAGGGCTGATGAAATTCAGCATTCCAAGGGCATTGATGCCGGCGACAAGGGCTACATCGACAACTTTGCCCCCATCGTTGCCGATGCCGAGGCCGGTTTTGGTGGCGTACTCAACGCGTTCGAGTTGATGAAGGCCATGATCCGCGCGGGCGCTGCAGGCGTGCACTGGGAAGACCAACTCGCCTCAGTCAAAAAATGCGGTCATATGGGTGGCAAGGTGCTGGTGCCCACGGCCGAGGCTTGCCAAAAGCTGATCGCGGCGCGCATGGCGGCCGATGTATGTGGCGTGCCAACGCTGGTGATAGCCCGAACCGATGCCGAGGCCGCCGACCTGCTTACCAGCGACTACGACGACAACGACAAACCCTTCTTGACTGGCGAGCGCACTGCAGAGGGCTTTTACAAAACACGCAAAGGCATGGACCAAGCCATTTCCCGCGCGGTCGCCTATGCAAACTATGCGGACCTGGTGTGGTGCGAAACCGGCACGCCGGATTTGAGCTTTGCCCAAAAATTTGCCCAAGCGGTGCATGCCAAGCACCCAGGCAAGATGCTGGCCTACAACTGTTCGCCTTCTTTCAACTGGAAGAAAAACCTCGACGACGCCACCATTGCCAGGTTTCAGCGCGAACTCGGCGCCATGGGCTACAAATACCAGTTCATCACCCTCGCTGGCATTCACTCCATGTGGTACAGCATGTTTGATTTGGCGCAAGACTATGTCAAGCGCGGCATGACGGCTTATGTCGAGAAAGTGCAAGAACCCGAATTCGCCGCCCGCGAACGCGGCTACACCTTTGTGTCGCACCAGCAGGAGGTCGGCACCGGCTACTTTGACGAAGTCACCACAGCCATTCAGGGCGGCAAATCCAACGTCACAGCCCTGACCGGCTCAACCGAAGAAGAGCAGTTCCACTAGGCTC